>NZ_CP132543.1:1270034-1584212 GCF_030845195.1 Sanyastnella coralliicola | reverse complement strand
CACCGAAAGATGAAATAATACCCGCACCGTAAATCTGTTCTTGTCCTTCAACAGCTGAAAGACCGAATTCAACCGTAAACCAGTACAATCGTTGCAACGCTGTTAATACGATGGGTTCGTTCAAGTGATTCGCTCCAATCTTCCCAAAACGTTCCATGAAGGATGCGAACACATCATCAAGTAGGAGAGGGAGGTGGCCAAAGATATCGTGGAACATATCAGGCTCTTCGAGGTAATCGAGCTGAGCCTTTGTTCTTAACCACGTGCTACTACACCATTTCTTCTCTGCAAGAAGTGAAAAGAACTCCTCAACAGGGATAAGTCCAGGCACAACGTGAATCTCCCATCCATTCCTCGAAGACATGAATTCGTTGACTTTCTCGAAGTCTGGAATATGCTCTGCATTAAGAACAGGAGCGAAAGATTCTAGACAGCGCAGATAGTTGACATCACACTTGCCTTGAAGGTTCTTGATCTGTCGTTCAAATAGTATGTTCCAGACCTCTTGGTCTTCTGGAGTGTACTTGTTGTATTGCTGTTTCATGGCACAAAAAAACCCCGCAAGCTGCGGGGAAAAATCAAAAAAAAATCCGTATCAGCTTCGTTATCGAATGACTAGTACAGAATAATATGTTGGTGTTGTTAGCACGAGCGAAAGATAGGAAAAGAAAAAGGACTCCGAAGAGTCCTTTTCAATTTATTCATCGTCTGAAGAAGATTCTGCGCTAGGGGCTTCCTTCGCGTCATCTGAGGCTTTGGAGGATTTCTTAGCTCCTCCTTTCTTCACCTTCACGGTGATCTCCTCTTTCTTCGAGTCGTAGTCAACAAGAATGCTATCACCTTCTTTGAGGTTAGCATTGATGATCTCTTCCGCGAGCGGGTCTTCCAAGTATTTCTGGATTGAACGCTTCAATGGACGAGCACCAAACTTGTCATCGAATCCTTTATCTGCAATGAAGTCTTTCGCCTTCTCAGTCAATTCGATGTCGTATCCTAGTCCTTTTACGCGGTCGAACAACTTGTCTAGTTCAAGGTCAATGATCTCGTGAATGTGTTCACGGCTCAATGAGCTAAACATGATAATGTCGTCGATACGGTTCAGGAATTCTGGTGCGAATGCACGTTTCAGTGCTCCTTCAATGACACTTTTACGATCATCCTGTTCGCGGTCTGCTTTTGCATTCGTTCCGAATCCAACTCCGGTTCCGAAATCTTGAAGCTGACGTGCTCCGATGTTCGAAGTCATGATGATTACCGTGTTACGGAAGTCGATCTTACGACCAAGTGAATCCGTAAGCTGTCCGTCATCAAGTGCTTGAAGCAACAAGTTAAATACGTCAGGGTGTGCCTTTTCGATCTCATCTAGAAGAACGATCGAGTAGGGGCGACGACGTACTTTCTCAGTCAACTGACCACCTTCTTCGTATCCGATGTATCCTGGAGGTGCTCCAATCAAGCGAGAAACGGCAAATTTCTCCATGTACTCACTCATATCGATGCGAATCAACGCTTCTTCTGAGTCGAACATGAATTTCGCTAGTTCCTTTGCTAGCTGTGTTTTACCAACACCTGTAGGTCCCAGGAAGATGAATGATCCAATCGGTTTATTTGGGTCTTTCAATCCTGCGCGGTTACGCTTGATCGCCTTCACGACTTTCTTAATCGCAACGTTTTGTCCGATCACACGTCCGTCGAGAGACTCTTCCATGCGTGCTAGACGTCCGCTTTCTTTCTCAGCGATACGTTGCACAGGAATCCCCGTCATCATGGCAACGACTTCTTCCACATGGTCAGCAGTCACTGTTTCACGATGGTTCTTAGATTCTTCTTCCCACTTGTTTTTAGCGGCATCAAGTTGATCTAAGAGCTGGCGTTCTTTATCTCGAAGTTTTGCAGCCTCTTCATACTTCTGGCTGCGTACTACTTGATTCTTTTCTTCCTTCACATCTTCAATCTTCCCTTCGATATCGATGATTTCTTTCGGGACGTTGATGTTATTAAGGTGTACACGAGAACCTACTTCATCCAGGGCGTCAATGGCCTTGTCTGGAAGGTGGCGATCCGTGATGTAACGGCTTGTCAACGAAACACAAGCTTCAACAGCATCATCAGTGTAAGAAACACTGTGGTGGTCTTCGTACTTGTCTTTAATGTTGTTCAAGATCTGAACCGTTTCTTCTACTGAAGTTGGTTCTACCATTACCTTTTGGAAACGACGCTCAAGGGCACCGTCTTTTTCGATGTGTTGGCGGTACTCGTCAAGGGTAGTGGCACCAACACATTGAATTTCTCCACGTGCAAGGGCCGGCTTGAACATGTTCGATGCATCAAGTGAACCGCTGGCTCCACCAGCTCCTACGATGGTGTGGATCTCATCAATGAAGAGGATCACGTTCGGAGACTTTTCAAGCTCGTTCATCACGGCTTTCATACGTTCCTCGAACTGACCACGGTATTTCGTTCCTGCAACGAGCGATGCGATATCCAACGTTACAATACGCTTTCCAAAAAGCACACGAGATACTTTCTTCTGGATGATGCGAAGTGCAAGTCCTTCCGCGATAGCGCTTTTACCTACACCTGGCTCACCAATAAGGATTGGGTTGTTCTTTTTACGGCGAGAAAGGATTTGCGAAACACGTTCGATTTCCTTTTCACGTCCTACAATAGGGTCTAGCTTACCATCTTCAGCAAGCTTTGTAAGGTCACGTCCAAAGTTATCTAGGACCGGAGTCTTACTCTTAGAATCTCCAGGCTTCTTAGCACCGCCGCCTCCGCCAGTGCTTCCAAATCCACGATCATCATCGTCGTCTGGTGAGCTTGGGAATTCTGATTTCGGGATGTCGCTTTCTGCGTTCTCCATAAGAATTGATTCGAATTCGTCTTTAGCTGACTCGTAGTTTACATCAAGTGCGTGAAGCGACTTGGTAGCTACGTTGTCTTCATCTTTTAATATTGAGAGCAGAAGGTGCTCGGTTCCAATAACCGGGCTCTTGAAGATCTTTGCCTCTAGGTAGGTGATCTTCAGGATTTTTTCTGCCTGTTTTACGAGGGGAATATTTCCTTGGCTTGCCGCCTTCGAAGAATGAGAAGAGATCGACCCCTCTACCAACTTACGCAGGCGTCCAAGATCAACGTTCAACCCTTCTAGAATTCGGATAGCAGTTCCCTCTCCCTCGCGGATGATACCTAATAATAGGTGCTCAACCCCGATATAATTGTGCCCAAGACGGATTGCTTCCTCTCGCGAGTAAGTAATGACGTCTCGTACACGTGGTGAGAATTTTGCATCCATATATGAGTCTCTACTGTTTTCCATTCACTTTATTAAAAATACGCTGAATTGCGTCCTTGTTCAAATATATTCGGCTCGAATGCTGTAGTCCCTTTCTGAAACGTTTTTTATCCACACGAAAGTGTGGGATTTTGTGGATAAACGCGGGATTGAGAACAATCACCTCCGAGCCGGATTCCGTATTTTCGTCTATCGCATCAAATACTGTGCAAAAACCTTCAGGAAGACGATATGGCAGAAGGAGAAAAGATAATTAATATCAACATTGAGGACGAGATGAAGTCGGCCTACATCGATTATTCGATGTCAGTGATCGTAGCTCGTGCTCTTCCAGATGTGCGCGATGGACTCAAACCCGTGCACAGACGCGTACTCTACGGTATGTTAGACCTTGGAGTACTTTCGAACAGACCTTATAAAAAGTCCGCAAGAATCGTAGGAGAGGTGCTTGGTAAGTACCACCCGCACGGTGACAGTTCTGTGTATGACACAATGGTCAGAATGGCACAAGACTGGTCTCTGCGCTATCCAATGGTTGACGGACAAGGTAACTTCGGATCCATCGATGGTGATAACCCTGCAGCAATGCGTTACACGGAGGCACGCCTTCGTAAGATCGCTGAAGAAATGCTGGCCGATCTCGATAAAGAGACGGTAGACTTCTCACCAAACTTCGATGACTCCCTAAAAGAACCAACTGTTCTACCTGCGAAAATCCCGAACCTCCTTGTTAACGGAGCAAGTGGTATTGCCGTAGGTATGGCAACGAATATGCCGCCTCACAACCTCACAGAGGTGATCAATGGGGTAACCGCATACATCGATGATAACGACATTACTATTGAAGGGCTAATGGAGCATGTGAAGGCTCCTGACTTCCCAACAGGTGGTATTATCTACGGTGTAGAAGGTGTGCGTTCTGCTTTCGAGACGGGACGTGGGCGAATTGTCATGCGTGGACGTGCTACGATCGAAGAGATTCGTGACGGACGTGAGGCAATCATTGTTACCGAGATTCCATACCAGGTCAACAAGTCTGACATGATCAAGAAGACGGCTGACTTGGTAAACGACAAGAAAATCGAGGGAATCTCTGAGATCCGAGATGAGTCAGACCGTAAAGGAATGCGCGTTGTTTACGAACTCAAGCGCGATTCAATTCCAAACGTTGTTCTGAACAAGCTATACAAGTACACAGCGCTACAGACTTCATTCTCAGTAAACAACATTGCGTTGGTGAAGGGACGTCCTCAGATGCTTCATCTGAAAGACCTTATCTCCAACTTCGTTGAGCACCGTCATGAGGTTGTTGTACGTCGTACGCAGTACGAGCTGAAGAAAGCAGAAGAAAGAGCGCACATCCTTCAAGGTTTGATCATAGCGATCGACAACCTTGACGAGGTGATTGCATTGATCCGTGGAAGTAAAACTCCAGAGGATGCTCGCACAGGATTGATGGACCGCTTTGAGCTTTCTGAGATTCAAGCGCGCGCTATCCTTGATATGCGACTCCAGAAGCTTACCGGACTAGAGCGTGATAAACTACGCGCTGAGTTCGATGAGTTGATGGCTACCATTGCTCGTTTGAAGGAGATTCTTGATAATAAGGATATCCGAATGGGTATCATCAAGGATGAGCTGGCTGAAATCAAAGAGAAGTACGGCGATGAGCGAGCTTCAGAAATTGAATACAGCAGTGCTGACTTGAGCATCGAGGATATGATTCCAGATGAAAGCGTTGTTATTACGATTTCACACGCTGGTTACATTAAGCGCACGAAGCTTACAGAATACCGAACGCAAACAAGGGGAGGAGTTGGTTCGAAAGGATCTTCTACTCGTGATAAAGACTTCCTGGAACACGTGTTTACAGCAACGAACCACAATTGGCTGCTGATTTTCACTGAGAAAGGACGTTGTTTCTGGATGCGCATCTTCGAAGTTCCTGAAGGAACGAAAGCTTCGAAAGGACGTGCGATCCAAAACTTGATCAACATTGAGCAAGACGATAAAGTACTTGCATACATCCCTGTTGGTGACCTTCGTGACGAGGAATACGTTGAAAACAACTTCCTCATCCTATGTACGAAGCAAGGATTGATCAAGAAGACAAACCTTAAGGCATATAGCCGTCCACGTTCAAACGGAATCAACGCGATTACCGTAAGGGAAGGAGACACCCTTCTTGACGCTCGCTTGACAAGTGGTGACAACGAAATCATCATGGGTCTGAAGAGTGGTAAAGCCATTCGCTTCAATGAGCAAACAGTGCGTGCCGTAGGTCGTACAGCTCAAGGTGTAAAAGGTGTGACCCTCGGTTACGAAGGAGACGAGGTGATCGGAATGGTCTGCGTAAAAGATCCAGAGTCGGAAATCTTGGTAGTTTCTGAGAAAGGATATGGTAAGCGTTCACCAGTTTCTGATTACCGTATCACCAACCGTGGCGGTAAAGGAGTGAAGACAATCAACGTAACCGAAAAGACAGGGGAGTTGATCGCCATCCTTAACGTGACTGATGAGAACGATTTGATGATCATCAATAAGTCTGGTATTATCATCCGAATCAAAGTTTCTGATCTACGTGTTATGGGACGCGCCACTCAAGGTGTTCGCCTCATTAGCCTGCGTGGAAACGACGAGATTGCTTCGGTTGCCAAAGTGCTTCCAGAAGATGATGAAGATGAATTGTTAGATGAAGAAGGTGCTACCGCTGAAGGAGAGACTCCTGAAGGTGGAGATGAAGGTGCTGCTGATGCTTCAGAATCAGAAGAATCTACCGAGGAATAAAATTCTAAGAAACATAGATAAGAAGGCTGCTCCAGAGAGTGGCCTTTTTTATTTCACCGTTAGAAATGATGATAATAATCGACCTTTGGCAAGCAATTTGATTAGCTACAGGTGGAAGTTTTATAATTTAGCAACTGATAACCCTAAGGAACGAAAATGAAAAAGACACTACTTGGTCTTCTAGTGACCATCACTTCAATGACAGCTTTCGGTCAAGCAAGCGTTACTTCAGCGTTTAACGCCAACCAAGCAGGATCGTACGATGAAGCTGTAGGTTACATTGAAAAGTCACTCAGCAACGAGAAAGCGATCACAAAAGAAAAGACTTGGCGCTACCGTGGAGACATCTACATGAACGTAGCACTTGACTCTGCACTTGCAATTAAATACCCTGAGGCTCTAGATCTAGCTCGTGAATCTTACATCAAAGCGCGTGAACTAGACAAGCGTGGATCATACGCCAACGAAATCCAACTTGGATTGAACCGCGTGATGAACCAAGCGATGAATAACGGTATCGCAAACTACAACTCGAAGAACTACAATGAAGCGGCGAAGAATTTCGCTCTCTCTAATAAAGTAGCACAAACAGCATTCGACTCTACTTTCACACAAGCAGTATACAACACTGCACTTGCGTACGAGAAAGGAGGAGAGACTGATATGGCGATTGATTACTACCGCCAGTGTATCGAGGCGAACTACCTTGCAGAAGATGTATACCTGTTGATTGCCAACTTGTACTCAAACTCTGATCGCGAGAAAGAAGCATTAGAGACGTTGAAGGAAGCACGTATGAAGTTCCCTCGCAACAAGAACTTGATTCTTGAGGAGTTGAACATCTACCTACGTAACGAACAATACGACCTTGCGGAAGAAAACCTTCGATTGGCGATTGAGGCAGACCCTAAAAACGAAGTACTTCATTTTTCGCAGGGAGCTGTAAACGACAAACTAGGAAACATTGAAGTAGCAGAGAAGGCATACTTGAATGCAATCGAAATCAAACCTGATTATGTAGATGCACGTTACAACCTTGGTGCGTTGTACTACAACATCGGCGCTGAGATGATCAATGAGGCGAATGAAATTCCTCCAACACAAGTGAAGCGTTACGAAGCGAAGGTAGCAGAGGCGAAAGAACTTTTCGCGAAAGCTCAACCTCACTTCGAAGAAGCACACAAATTGGATCCTGAAGATCTCGCTACGATGGAATCGTTGAAGAACATCTATGCTCGTACTGGACAAGACGATGCAATGCTAGAGATGTCAGCGAAGCTAAAGAAGGCGATGAACTAAGCATAAGATTATCCCCAATAGAAGAGGCCGTCTGATAAGGACGGCCTTTTTTTGTTTCCATATAGTTCCGGAAACATTACTTTACATAATATTAATTATATGACAACCTTGCGAGACTAAGGTATGTTGACGGCTTCAAAATAACGAGGTTTGAGCCGTTATATTTTTCAACATACCGAGTGTTAACTAAACTCGAAGGATATCGTCTGATTCGTCGTCAGTCTCGTCATCAATGGAATCTCCATCGAAATAGAATGAAGCTAAAGTGTCGAAATCTTTAGGTTCATCGAGACTAGATAAGACATTTATAGTCTTCTCTTTTATTGGTTCGGAATCATCAAGGTCTTGCATACACCAGTTGACGAAATCCCAAGCGATTTGTCTAGGCAACATCCTGAATCCATGGCGCATGAATCGCATGAGTCCGGAGTAAGATTCTGCCATAATGACTGTTTTTTACGTGGTTATCTGAAAAACGCGTTCGTTTTCGCGCTCAATTTACTGATTTGCAGTAAGAAAAATCAATTTTGAGGTGAAAATTAAGCGGTCAGTTCTGTCCGGTGGCATAGGGTGTTACCTACGACCTATGCCACCATCGAAAACATGACAGGTTGTCAACTAAAAGCGTGCCAAATGAGAAAGCAAGTCCTCAGGACGAAGCTCGCTTCAAACTCCGCAGAGTTGAAATCTGAGGTATTCAGTATGAGTGATGAATTTCGGTAAGGTGGTTTCTGGAACCTTCACATGATAGGCCTGCTCTTGCCTCATTTCGCCTTACAATCTACGGTTAAATGATTGGCTTTCAGTCGGCTTCGCCTCCATTTTCGCCACTCATTTACCCGTTTATCGATTGCCGACGAAACGAAGCAAGAACAGACGCAAGTCAAAAAAAATGAAAGTTCGAAAGCCATATACAAAGCGTGAAATGCAAGTGTTTATGAAACTGAAGAAGAGATTTTCCAATGATGAAGTTAGAGCCGATGAATTGGCCAGAATTTGTTCTTGGGAGTCTTGTTCTTTGAAGGAACACTTCAAGAACGCCTACGGCATTAAGAACCCTAACTTTTTGAATTCACTTATTTCAATAATCCTTAAAAATTAAATTATGTCTAGTATCAAATTTTCCAGCTATGGTACTGTATCTGTGTTTAACGAGTATTTCAGAGTTCACGACCCTGTTGTATCGTTCTCTTTGGATAAGAGAACTAATATCCGCGATGCGCAAGGTTATTTACAAGCTAGGCTCATTGATTTCATTGTTCATCGATGTGAAGACCCTACACTTAGGAAGTGGTTGATGTGCTTTGTTTATCACAGTCTCAATCTTGATGAATTGCTTCTTATGATAATCAATATCTGTGAGGAAGATTCGTTACCTAACTTCTATTACGATTTTAAGAAGGGGTTCATTTGAACCCTTTTTTTCTATTCTGTCCGTTGGACAAAAATCTAATTCAGTTGATTCGTTCAAAATTCAAACCAACATTATGAAAACAGACATTTTCGGAAAGATTGTTTCCATTGAATCTAAAAAAGGTGAAAATGGTCAGTATCAAGTCATTTTGATTCACAATCAAGTGTTCAACCGTAATACAGGTGAGCTGGTAAAAGAAAGCAAATATCCTGTGTTGAATTTCAAAAAAGCCATTAAGAAGAAAGTTGGAGATGATATAACAGCGAAGTGTTATGTCAACGCTAAAGAACGTGTGAATGAGGAAACTCGAGAAGTATTCCACAACGTTTCTCTATCGCTTCACGCTATTGAATAAATAAAAGCCCCGCATTGCGGGGCTTTAATCAATAATCCTATGCAAATCAAAGTAATACAAGCCTCTAAAGAGGAAAAAGAATTGTTCCAGCGTCTTTGTCGCCTTACAGGAGAAAAGACGATTGCAGGAGCATTGAAGGAGGTTTCCAGCCGATTCCCTCAAATGCTCGAGACAATTCATTCACAACGTGAAAAAATCGACGATTTAGGTAGCAGAATGATTGAGTTGGGAAGAGAATTTCACCGTGTAGAGGTTTCAAAAGAACGAATTAGTAATCTATTAAATCCACCTAAAAAATGAGAAATTTATTTCCACATGCACGCGCTTTCGCGCTCCTCACATTGACTGCGTTATTTATGACGGTTTCCACTATGTGCCTTTCGCAAGACCTTTTTACAAATGGTGATTTGTACAAGTGTCACAAAGTTTGCACGCCCGATGATACATTGTATTTCACGGATATGCAAATTCTACTGAAGCTCCTACCCCATTTCGGTAATGAAGATGTAGCGTGGTCGCCATTTTCGGAGGCGAATGACGGGGTTGTAAATGCTGATGAGCTACTTCTTTATATCGGAGGTTTCAGCAAAGTTCAGAACGTTGACTTTTCCAATGTCGAAATAGTCAACCAGTTTTCAGGAGCTACTGAAGTGAATTTCCCTAATGAAATAGTAGTTAACGTAAATGATGAGTTGGTTAGTTACGGTTACTCCTCATTTACTTGGTTTATGCACTCAGGGGCAGATGAAGTACCTGAAAACAATTCCAATCAAACATGGAACTCTTTCTGGATAAACGCCCTAACTGAAAGCGGGCCAGTCAAGTTATTTATGGTTAAGGTTCAGTGACTGCATAACTTTGAAATGCCTTGCAGAGTTCCGATATCTGCATGACACTGTGTAAAACCTAAGGTTCAGTAAGCCCCTCTTTGAGGGGCTTTTTGTTTAACAACACCGGTGTTGTTGTACCATTTGGTTACAAAATCGATTTTGTTACTATTTGGTTACTATTACCAGGTAGTTGTAACCGTTTGGTAACTGTCGCCGGTCTTTGTAACTTGTTGGTTACAAATACCAAGTAATGAGAATAAGCGAATTATCATTAACGCTCAAAGCGTTCATAGAAGCTAGGCCAGCAATTAACCTTTCTAAGTTTGAGGAAGAAGCAGGTTTACCAAAGAAAACACTCAGTCATATTAAAAGTGGTGAAAGGGAACTTGGGTATGGGTATAGGAAAGACTATAACAGGCTCCGAGAAGTGATGAAGAAATACGGATGGGATGGACAGTATACTTTATAGCAAAAGCCCCGCATACGCGGGGCTTTCTTGTTCCAAACGGTGACCTAGTTAAAAGGTTCCTCCTCCTTTCTTCTTGTTTGGTACAACCTTCAGGATGTTGTAAATCATGTCGAGGATTGAAATGTTCTTTGTCGTTGGCCACACTCGAAATGTGAATTCGATTAGAACGATTACGAGGGCTATGATTTCAGCCATCCAATTCACTTCTTCCATTGTTTTTTGATATTGTGTCGTATGTTGACAATTAGCCCCACAATTGACAGCGTGAGGAATACTGATTGTAGAATTTCATTTGCCGTTGCTAGTGTTATTCCAGCAACACCGAATACTATAGATGAAAAGTATTGGATGTTAGAGGTATTTAAATACTGCATAAACCAAGCCTATTGCTAGTAAACGTGATTTTAATTCAGGGTTTCTATGTGAGCCATCTTCAGAAAAGTTCTGAGGAGCAAATGTGGTTCCTTGTGAGCGGCGTTCTTTGACGGCCTTACTCCTGTTGTCCCATGTTTTGAATTCAGAGCCTTCCCGGCAATCCAAATGAATGAAGGTGTCGTAGTAGCCAAAACCACGAAGTCCTAAAGCATATAGGTCATCGTAGAACGGACCTCGTTCAAAGATTTGATTCTGAATCCATGTTAAATGTTCTTCAGAAGATTGGAGAAGTTTGCAATCAATTGCATCTCCATCGGTGTGAGTACTTTTTGTCGTTGAAGTAAGTCCAGCAAGGAAAAGTGAGTATTGGTGTGCTGATGTTCTAAAAGAACTTGTGATTTTGATTGGAACACCGACAACGTCACGGATGTGCTGGACTATTTCAGGAAGATTATCGTTCAAATAATGTTCTGCAGGTCGGTCAGGACTTGTACTATAGAATTCAGATTCCTTGAAATTCTTTGTAATGAAATTATTTGTGTTACGAATAATCATTTCAAGTCCATTATTTGTTCGAACGTCAAGCCACTCCTTTCGACGTGGTATGGAACAGGCTTCTTTGCTTTAATCTTCTTCTCTTTGTGTTCCAAATACCTGTCGTAGCACATGTATGTGCAGATAAACGGTGAAAGTGGAACAAGCAAAAAGGCAGCCAATAGCAAGGCAATGAATAAGAAAAACCATTTCATAGAGGATTTATTTAACTAGGTCTTAAAGGATGGTCAATCCTAGTGGCGTGGTGTTATTTTCCAGCCTACAAAGTGTACCACGCAATCTCCGTCACGAGTTGACTGACCGTGTGCACAGTAGTTGAAAACAACAGGAAATACGTCTTTCATTGACGCAGTAGTTTTAACCCTTACACAGTTAAATTCACCTCCAGCAAAAAACTGTAGTGTTCCTGATGATGGAACAACACCAGAAACGTTTACAAACCCGGCGTAAACAACGTCCTTTTTCTTGTGGACGTGGTTTATACCTTCTTTGTACGTAGAGTCGTAGTAACTCAACTCATCTACATATTCAGCGTTGAATTCGTTGTTTCCAACGTCAATTCCTAAACGTTTGAAGACACTGCGCGCAAGGCTCACAGCATCTTCTTTATTTGTGATAACTGGGTACATGTTAGAATTCTCCTACGTCTTTAAACACTTCACGAGCGTAAGCAAGCTCCGTTGAATCAAGGTCATCTAGGAACCATTGAAAGAGGTTTTCACCATCTCCCCAGAATTGCCATGATGGCTTTCTGTGTCCGAAGCTTGCGTAAATGAGTTTCAAGTCGCTCGTTGACCTGTCGTCAATGATTTGTTTGATGGCTTCGAAATCGGTTCCAGCTCCACCCATAGCCTCTTCAAGCGCATCGGCTAGGGATTTAGCTTCACCGTGACTAATTGTCAATTGCCCGTCATGCTCAGGGATATTGTTCAAGTAGTCTTCAATAAGCTGGTTTTGCTGATTGATTTGCTCTAATTCGAGTTCTCTGTCAGCATCTGTAAAGCCTAAAGCTTTTTTTATTCTGCGAAACATTGATGTTCTGAAACTCAATGCAATCAACGCAATCAAGGCAATACCAAGAAGAACCCAAGGGTTAGTCCATATTGAAGCTCCTTTTTTCATCGACGCGCTTTTGATTTTGCAATCTTACGTAGCTGTTTTGCCAGCATTACCCCTCCCTTACCCTTGCAGTAACGGGAAGCATAAGAAGCTGTTTTACGAATCTGAGAAGCGGCGTTTTTACCTTTCATGGAACGAGCCATGTTGTAAACACGCTTGCGTGACCGTGGGTCACCTTTCTTGATTCGCTTAGCAGCGTTTGTAAGTTTGGACGAACGAGTTGTCCGTCTAGGTTTGTAAGTTCTTCGAGCCATTTTAAACTTCCATTATGTCGTCATCGTCACTTTCTGTCATCCATTCCATAATCATCTTTGACAGAAAGATGTAGCTAACGGCGAAGCCTAGGCGAGCGTACCAAGGGTCATTAATCTTGGTATATGCCTTTTCAATTGGGGTGGCATCTTCTTCGTTAATGCTATTTTCCCATGCTTCGGCTTCTGTTTTGAGGTTTCGTAGTTGTAGCTTATCCATAGGGACAAAGCGAGCAACTAGGAGGAATACTAGGTCAATTAAATTCATCTGAGTGAGCGTTTTCTGCGTCTTGGTTTATTTGAGCGCATAAGTAGTAAAACGCCGACCAAGACAACCCCGGCGAATACAAACACATTTTTGTTCAGTTTGACATTAGTCTGGACTTCAGGGCCTTTCAAGCCACCTAGAAAGTCATTCAACTTTCCTTGTGCTTTATCAAGGAATCCGTCTGCTTTTTCTTCGATGCTGCCGTTCTTGAAGAATTCAGCGATTTTTTCGCCAAAGCGCGCACCATTTTCGTTGCGGTTGAATAATCCTAGACCCATATTACTTGCGTTTTGACATCATAAGGAAGCCTAAGAGAGCGGCCGCAATTATCATGATGGTCTTCGAATCCATTCCGCCAATACCAGTAGATTCAGCTGAAGTAGATTTCACTCCACCTTGCAACATTTCTCCACCTGCGGCACCTAGTTGAGGTGAACGGCTTTGGAAATAAGCTTGAGCGGCTTCAGAAGCGTGACCAATTGAATCTCCAATCCAACCGTTAGGGTCGATACCGTTTTCGTATGCCACTTTTCGAGCATCTGTACGAAGTCCAGTTCTTTCGGTCTTCGCGCCTTGTCGAAGTTCAGCCATGCGGTAACGGTGTTCCCGGCGGTCTGCTTTCTTCTTATCGCGACGCTCTGCAATCTTCTTGAAGAGCCCTTTGCGTTTTTTCTTCTTTCCTTTTTTCTTGAATAATGGCATGGCGGTGAGAATAAAAAGGGCGGTGACGTTTCACCACCCTTTCAGATTAACCAACATAAATTTTCGAGTCCTTTCGGAGGCGATTCTTAAACTCTACGTCCTTTCTGAAGGCGTGCGGCGGCGTTTAAGAATTTCTTTTCGTTCTTCTCCTGATGGCGCTGACGCTTACGGTTAGCCCAATGGAGCTTCCCCGGATTGATTTCGAACGAACGTACAACGAGGTAATTCTTACCTACGTTGATGTTCGTAGGTTCAAGACTGAACTCTACAGTCACATCATCTAGGTCTTGATGACCTGAGAAGATTTGGAACGACTGGTAACGAAGTCCGGCTTGGGCCAGCGTAGAGAATTGACGTAAACGCTTCCCTAGAAGTTCTTCGTACTTCCATTTACGCTTGAACTTGTCAGCGCGTAGGTTTACGTCTTGAATACAACGGTCTGCCGTTGCAATAGAAGTCTTGTCAGTGTTCACGTAGACAATGCTCATTACATTGTCTCCGAGAGCCATTCGATAATCGTCCTGTCCTGACTGAATAGCAATCGTTTTCACGATTGGTGTCACGTACTCAAGGCCGATTCCTTCAGTTACACCGAAGATGGCGTAAGATGCAGACTCCGAAATGTCACTGTGAAGCGAACCAGTCTTCCAATCCAAAGTAATTTGGAGCGCGTCACCACCGCGAAGGTTGATGATACCGCCAAGTTCGAAGATGAACGGAAGTAGGTTGATTGCTTTCGTACTAGCTCCGTGAGCAGTCAATACTTGTCCGGCATTGGTTGAAAGCAAATCATATGTTTCATCGTGAAAAAGAGCATCCTCCAATAGAACTTGGAGATTTCCCTTAACAATGGTTGTACTTTGACCGTCTCGGTCAAGAACAACATTCAAGTCGATGTACGACAAATCCAATTTTCCAGCACCGATAGCAGTGTTCACTGCATCTGCTTGAAGATGGATGTTGAAATACAAACCGTCTACATTAGCACCTGTAATGCGAAGGTTTTCTTGGGTTCCTGCTGAAATTTTCTTCACGATTCTGTTGTTTCGTCGTTATTACCTCCTCCCATCAAGTTGCCTAGCATGGGAATCTTTGATAGCATAGGTTTCAACTGCTCGGAGAACATTACTCCAGCAATGAAAAGCACTACAGGCATGAGCCATTTTCTTGATTTCTTGAACATTCGCATTTGATTTGCGTTTTGTTTCTCATTGAGTGAGTCCAAATATTTGTTCAGGAAATAGCCTTTTCGACGTGAATCGTGATTTTGGTACCATTTTTCCGATGTTATGGTACCAATTCATTCATTTTACTAGGTATTAAAGAATGAGTACTTGTTGACGTAGAGTTGACGATGATATTGGTCGCAGAGTTCGTAGTAGTCAGTAAAGTCTGTTTTGATTGACTGGAGAAGTTCCGTTCCTTGGGCAAGTGATGTTTGGTCAATATTGACCTTCCTTAAATCTGCTTTATACCTTCTCCATGTACGCTCATTAAGATTCATCACGTCTGGAATGTCTTCGAGCTTGTGGTCTTGCATTAGACGAATGATGAACATGAGTTTGTTCATGTTTACCCTTGTGATGTGCGAGTATGATTCGCCGCGTTCCTTTGCTTCTTCTCTTGTCGTTGTTAGTCTGGCGTTGTATTCCTTTATCCTTTGTTCAGCTTGAGCCATGGTTGGCATTTCCTTTATTTGGTAGCTTTGAATCATTCGTTCAAAGTTATCTACCATGAGTCCAAGTATAGACTTGGAAAAAGGAAGGTGGAAAGATTCCTTAATACTACATACACTGCGCTTTACAGCCTTATTACTGAATTCATCAAGTGATATTCTCATGGAACGTCTTTTGACGTGGGAGTTTTTAAACTCATTATAAAATTTCCATGCTTTACTTGAGGCGTATTCTATAGTAATAGTTAAACCGTCTTTATTTCTGTGAGCAGTCCAACCAATCTCACCCATCTGAGCTTCTTTCTTTATAACCTTTTTTCCGTTAGCAAATGCATTTCGCATGTACTCAAAAGGGTTGGATTCAGTTGCTTCATATACATCTTCTCCTTTGAAGCTTGATAGACGGATATTTTTTGTTACGAGTTTTGCAAGTTTCTTGCTATAGTTTCCTTTGTCAATTTGCTTCCATGTTAAATGAAAGGTTTCAATCCGTCTATCTCCGCTTTTGGTGTTGTTTTTGATTTTAATGTATAAGTCCTTTTTGTTCATATACGTTGAATCGCATCTTCGAAAGAAATTTTCCATGTACTTAAGTGACATATAATCCTTTCGAATCGTGATTTCATAACGTAACATCCTGTCTGCTACACTTTGAAGTGTTTTGATGTCAAAGATTTCAAATTTCTTTTGTTCGTCAGGTGGAACAAGCATTCCAACTTTTTGCAGATGCTTTTTTCGTTTTTCCCATGCTTCTGAATTGATTTGAGCGTGACGTTTTGCGTCATGCTTTTCGTACTCTGCTCCCTTGTGGTAAATCTTGAACGTGTAATTGCTAGTCCTATAGCTGATACTAGTTTTGTAACTCTGCATCGAATCACTAGAATCGCGGGAGTACTTTTTCTTTATGTTTTTTTGCCATTCCAAGTAACCAAGGGCGGCGCGTTTTGAAGGGAATATCTGATTGTAACAAAGGTCAACCCTTGTTATTTCGACAAGAGTATAGTCTATTGGTGCGCCTGAACCTATAGAGTTCAAGAACATTTTGATTTGCTTAAGTAATCGGTCGAAAAGAAGCTTTTTTTGCTTCTTCCAATCCTCACGTTCCCATACGTTAGAATGATTGCCAGGGCTGGTAACAAACTGTGTAATATTGGTGCCGTAGAGGAGTTTAGGGAGACTGAATTCAAATTCGATAAAATCGCGGTCACGTTTGACTTGGTAAAGCATACGATAGTGCGAGGATGGTATATTCACTTCCTTACGGGTATAAATATCCATTCGCTTGCCCGTGTCATTGTACTCTAGATAGTCGTAAATCCATTCTTGGTCTTTCCCTTTCATCCGTTCAAAGTCTTGTTCAGACAATTGTAACGGAGTGATAAACCTGCTCACTTTGTTTTTTTTGTGAGCAGGTATCTTTTTCAGATTCGAAAGAAACTCAGAATGTTGCGAAATGTCATGTACCCTAATGTTGATTGTATCAATCATCGTTTGTGCAATTGCACGCTTTTCATATTGTACTCCTTCTCTAGTGATAGAACAAGTTTTTCGAATCGGTCTACAAGAAGAGAATTGAATGAATTATAAGACTTCGCAATGTTCTTCAAAGCGTTCAAATTACCTTCAAAGTGAAGGTTTTGAACCGTTCGGGTTCTCTTCCTCCATCCGTCTAATTCTTCGCATATGCGAACCATTGTTTTACGTTGTTCATTTACAACTTCTCTTTCAGAGAGTTTTAACAAACGGTCATTATAGAAGAATCCGGCAGGGCCGAACATTGATTTATGTCTTTCAATGTGTAACATAGCCGAGTTCTAAAAGGGTTTGATACTTCATAACTACGGCCTGACGGGCAGGGTCGGTTATGTCTTCGTCACGTTTTTGCCAGATTTGACGCGAAAGCTTAACAGCTTCTTCTTCTCCCCTGCGCCAATAAATCATAAGGTCTGCAATGACCTCTTTTATAATGAGGTCTTTCATAGCCTTGATTTTAAGATGTCATTGTATTCGGTGCAATAGGTCATCCAACTTTCATTGAGGAAAGCTGAATAGACAACTATAAAGTTGTGAAACGCCATTTTAGTAGGCGCGTAGTTGTAAATATGACGAATGTATTCGTCATAAGACATATCTGGCCTTAGTGCTTTTGCACATCTATGGCCGGGCGATAAACGATGATTTTCTTCACGCAATAAGGGCTGGAACATATTACTTGATTTTGGATTATTGATATGATGGATTATCGTAAGTCTGTGGAGTAATACAGTCGTCTTATTTCATCGTCGTACTTTTTGTTAAACTGGTCTTTACTAAGTGAGGTCTTCGATAAAGCCCAAATTATCTTCCTGAACTCGGGTAAGCTGATTTTTGTCATGGAGGTAACCGTTTACGATGTAATAAGGCGCGTCGATTCTCCATGACTGTTCAATCATAGAGAATAAGCGCTTCCAATCGGAGTTTGTATAATGCAACAAAGCGTCCTCACACCTGAAGTATGGAAAACGCTTTGAGTCGAAAAATGTATAGTTGCGGTCTGGTAAAGAGCCTTGAAGCATCTGCAAGGCATCATAGGCCTTGCAAAGCTCGCGAAGACTCATAGCGTTTTCAACGCAGGTCTTCACGTACTTCTCCATTTGTCGCCTTCTCTTTAAGAAGACGAATTCGCCGTCAACAGCGATGCACCATTGACAACCCTTTGTGAATTTGGAATTTCTTTTCAAATGCCTGTTCTCAGACACTTTTAGTACGTTTGCAGCAATGGCGAAATTCGACATTCTGAGGACTCTTTTTTCGAAGGTTAGTTTCTGTGACATGTTTTAGATGATTATGTCACAGAATAACGCAAGAGCCGTCAGGTCAATTATGTATGAGTGAGCATACTATTAATTATCATACAGAAGTGTCGATTCCGAGAACTCTGTCAATCTGTATCATATGTCGTTCATTGTGATTCAAGATAAACTGTAATCCCTCAGCCACATTAAATCGAACGATGGGTCCTATGGCTGAATTGAAACGATGTGCTTTTACCTCTCGTGTGCGGATGTCTCTTGTCACGTCTGCCATGAAATCTAAACCAGCTACAAAATCTTCGAACACATTCTTCATTGTTTCCTGATCTGCGTTCATTGGTAATCGTACAGGCTGAAATACTTTGCTCGTTTTCATCTTGTACTTGATTTTATTTCCAGTCTGTGGCGCTAATCCATTGATTGCCCAGTTGGCCATTCCTCGTGCCTCTATATGATCCCATTTTTCGCTGGCTTCAGGAATCGATGCTAAGGCTTTTTCGAATTTTGGCTTGTATAGTCTGTAGCCCATATACATGTGCTCTACAACTTCCGCTGCACTCCAAGTCTTTTCATTCGCCTTCTTCAATAAGGTTTCTGGTTCTAATGCCTTGATCTTATCGAAGCGCAGCTTCATGTTGTTGATCTGCTTTAGAAGTCCTTCTGTGGTGATACGTGCTTTTGCCATGATCTTGAACTATAAATTTAGTTTTAAATCCTTTTATGCAAAGGAAGACCACACTTGATCAAGCTCTGTTGATCTGTATCAAGATTTCACCAGGTGACTGAATTCATCAGCCTTGAGAAGGTTTCAGGAGTCATATTTAAGTAAGCAGCAAGGTATTTCTGAGGTATTTGACGTAGCTGCTGTGGACACCGCTTCATAAAGAGTTTGAAGCGTTCTTCACTTGTAAGCGTGCTGATTTCGAGCTCACGTTGTACCCTCCCCTTTAGCAGGAATCCGTGAACGATTCGGCCCCAACGATCAAAGCCAGGGTACTTATCGAATAAGGCGTCGTACTCATCAGGTGAAATGTAGTAGAGTTCGCTATCGGTCAATGCTTCCAGAAAGTATCCAGATGGCTCACGATCAACAAATGAATCATAGATGCCACTATAGCTTCCATCGAAGCTGAACCCTATGACTACCTTGTTTCCTTTTCTATCCAACAGATATACCGCTTGAACGCCTTTGATTACCACATAAAAACGGCGCTCCACCTTCCCTACCTCAGTCATTAAGGTGTGTTTAGATATCGCGACTGGTTTCCACAACCCTAGAAACTCTTGTGCGTGTTCTTCGCTGAGTTCAGCATCCTTAAAGGCATTCAGTATGATCTGCTTGTGGAGCTCTTCCATGCTGGCAAGATACATTCTGTATTCTATCTTCGCTGCATGATATACTTGAATACTGCCGGGGTTGGTCGTCTTTCTGAAGCTTCCGTTGAAGCGGCTTACCAAATCATGAAAGAAATGACGGGCAATGCTTCACTTGTGGCCAATAAGTGGCGCTTTGAAGAATTGGAAAAGACTCGCGTTGATGCAGCTTATTTCCTAGGGACATCTCCGAAGAACCTCGCATTTATTCCTAACACTTCAGCAGGTATCAACTATGTAGCCAGTGCGATTCATGATCGCAAACGCGTATTGACCGTTCAGAATGATTTCCCTTCCATTGAAATGCCCTGGGAATTGAGAGGCTGTGAGATTACCCGTGTTTCCCTCAATGCGGATGAGTGTTTCCGCGCTAGCGAAATAAAGAATGCGCTTAAAGAAAGTAATGCGGAGATTCTAGTGTTAAGTCATGTACAATGGAATACTGGGTACACGGCGGATATCAAAGACATCTGTCATTTCTGCAAGGAAGAAGGCATCATCTCGGTTATTGACGCTACGCAGAGCTATACTAGTCTCGTAATCAATGCCGATGAAATCCAAGCGGATGTTGTGCTGGCTAGTAGTTATAAGTGGATGAATGCCGCTTTTGGTCTTGGCGTCATGGCGGTTTCCCCATCTTTTCTTGAGCAGTACCCACCAGTTAGCGCTGGATATGGAAGTATTGATTGGGCTGGTGATCAACAGTACCATGCAGATGCAAAGGGCTACGAACCAGGTAGTTTAAATGTGGTGAGTTTGGTGATGCTCTCTGAAAGCCTTCGTGAGAAAAGAGCATTGACCTTGGAAGGTATACAAGAACACACACTCAAACTTGCACGTCAATTGTCTGAAGGACTCAGCGATGCAGGTTTTGAAGTCGTTGGACAATCTGAAGGTGCGCGGTCAGGAATTGTCTCGATCCGAACAAAAGACCGTCTCCACTCCTACCTTGAGTCGAAGGAAATCTACACAACTGAACGTTCAGGCTTTATCCGATTCGGGATACATCATTCGAATACGGCAGAAGAAATTCAACAAACGATTGAAGCCATTCGGGCTTTTACTTAATAATCAGCTTCTGAGCAGAATTTTTTCTGTCGAGATCTAGAAGGAAGTAAGTCCCTGAATTGAGGTGACTTAGATCGTGTTGCTTCACTGTAGAATTCAACACATAGACTACCTTGCCGTGAAGATCAGTAATCACAAAATTCCCTTCGGCACCTTTGAGTTGAATCACTCCGCTACTTGGGTTCGGATAGATCTCTAAGCTAGAACGAGATGATTCTTCTACCGAATTACTCAGATTGGTTACCGGGATTGTATTGACCCCCTCCAACTCATTATTCAGCATGCTGTAGTAAGACACAAGAATGTCTTCTTCAAAACCAGGGTCTGGATCAACGAAGACGGTAAATCGTTCTCCCGGGAAAATCTCTAGCTCAGTAGCTCCAAAGGTTTGAGGGACAACACGTCCATCTGACATATGTACTACCGCATTGAGTTCTTCTGGAATATCTACAATGAGCTTTGAATAGGCCATACTACCGAATCGCACTACCCCGGTCTCCCCTTCTTCCATTGAAAGACTCAGTGAAGGTGTATTGGTGATTTGGTCACCAGACTTTCCGTTAATCATGAAATAGTCTGGGTAAATCTCATGAAACGGAAACGCTTGATTGGGTGCATCGTTGGTTTCGATTTCCAAATCAGACATCAGGTATCTGAACTCACGATCGAATGCTGGCGAGCCTTCGTAGGCTTGTGTCTCATTGTAATTGACCACGATCATTCCATACATCCCCATCGTCAAATGGAGTGTGGTAGTGACATGGCAATGATACAAATAAGTGCCTGGGTGCGTCGTTTCGAACGAATAGGTGGCATTCTCCCCTTGCGTTACTTGAAATGAAGTTTGCGGCACACCGTCGTTGGCTTGATCAACATCAAGTCCGTGTAAGTGGATGGTATGGGCTTCCGGAGACCAGTTTTCGAAGTAAAGTTCGATGTCGTCATTCAGATCAAAGGTCAACTCAGGAGCAGGTATGGTGTATGTACCTTCATCGATGTAGCCATATCCCCAGATTTGGGTTGGACTACCTGTATCGAGTAGCAAGAAGCCATCCATTCCTGAAAAAAGCTCTACTACTGTTTGACCATGGGATACGGTAAATGACAGACACAAACCAACAAGTAAACTCACGATTTTCATTGGCCTACATGAATTTGAGTGATCATTCCTCCCGGATAGAAACCAGTATTGGTCACCGCAATCAAATTGTGGTCATGCACTGGGTAAACACCTTCTAGGTTCGCTACCAACTTAAGCACCATGGCTTCTCCTTTCTTGATTGGAACGGTGTCTTTCGACCAGCCTACGCGATCACTAGCAACTTGCGCTGAAACGATCTCAGCATGGAAGCCATGGAAATGCATGACATGGTCCATGTTGCCGCCATTTACAATGGTGATGTAACAGGTGTCTCCTAGCTCAACTGAAACGAGAGCGTCTTCATCTTCCAGTGAGTTAGGGAAGTGATCTCCGTTAATGAAGAACAACTCCGGCAGGTACTCAGAAGGGATGGATTCCAATTCCGCGCTAGCGAGATCATGCGTCAGCTCTTTATTCAGATCAAATAGATTCCAAAAGAAGCATGCCTCTTCCGTGAGGCCAACGTTAATGGTGCCTGTAGCGCCAATGAATTCGCCGTACGAAGCTGATGAATAGAATCGCCAGGCGCCCAATTCATCGAACGAAAGCTGGAACGTTTCTTGGCTATATCCAGCGATCTCATTGTCTGCATCGAGCACGCCGTCAATGGTGAAGTCATGCGTCAGACTGTCATTATTGATCACTGTGAGATTCAAGAGCTCATCAATCTCCAATTCGATGATCGCATTCTTGCTATCAAGCGTCTCCGTTTCATTGAAGGCGCAAACGCTGACAGCGCTACCGCTAAAGTCGAGTTCGCCTTTATTGATGTACAAGGTCAGGTCAAGCGCTATTCCCTGCGCACAAACCAAAACACACGCTATGACAAGCGCTAATCTCATTCAGTAACTTTTACTCCTTTCCAAAATGCTACTCTGCCTTTGATGCCTTTCGCTAGTTCGCTTACTTCAGGGTAATACCAAGCTGCATCTGCATTGGTCTCCCCATTCACTTCAAGTGAGTAGTAGCTTGCCGTTCCTTTCCAAGGACAAACAGTATGCGTTTCTGAAGATTTAAAGAACTCTTCTTTGATGCTCTCCGGTGGGAAGTAGTGATTCCCTTCTATAACTACGGTGTCATCGCTCTCCGCGATGACTGTATCGTTCCAAATTGCTTTCATGTGTTCTGTTTTTCTAAGATGAAATCAGAAAAGTAACCTCTTGAATCCGTCAGTTGTTTCAAGATAGTCAAGCCGTGATCACAAGTCAATTCTTTGATTAATTCCGCATCGTACTTGCGGCTTGTTTCTGTGTGTATTCTCTCCCCTTCCTCAAAATGGAAGATCTTGTTGGCCTTGCCAATAGCAACCGATTGGTTGGACTTACTCACGAGGTAGCTTCTCGCCTCTCCAATTTGCTCATCATACACGGGTGCATGCTTGAACTGTTCGAGATTGAAATCAGCATCTAACTCTCGATTCATACGATCTAAGAGGTTCATGTTGAAGTCTCTGGTAATGCCTTGAGCGTCGTTATAAGCCGGGAGAATTATTGACGGGTCTTTCTTCAAGTCTACCCCAATCAACAACTTGTCTCCTGGCTTCATTGATTGACTCAAGTCGCCGATGAACTTCTTCGCCTTGTCATCGGTCAAGTTGCCAATGTTGCTTCCCATGAACAGGATGCTGATGGGTCTATTGATCTCTTTGAATTTCGCTAGCGCGGAAAAGTAATCTCCAGCTACACCTTCAGTCTTCAGTTCCGGAAGCTCGACAGAAAGCTTCTGTAAGAGTCCTTCAATGGCGAATGGTGAAATATCAATCGGCTTATATGTGAAGTCGTGTGATTGCTGAAGCGCACGTAGCAAATGAACCGTCTTTGTTCCGTCTCCTGCTCCTAGTTCGATTAAGTCGAACGAGGTTTCATGTCCTATCAACTGCGCTAACGCGGAAGCTTGATCACTGAAAATCTCCATCTCACAATTGGTGAGGTAGTATTCAGGCATGTTCATGATATCAACGAAGAGTTGATCTCCCTTTTCGTCGTAGAAATATTTCGACGGAAGGGTCTTCTGCTCTTTTGATAGCCCCTCGACTACATCGGTAATAAATTGATCGATCATATCGATTTGGCCAGGCGTATGCCTGAATATTGCCATTGGTATTGTGGGTGGAAGAAATTTCTGTAGGTATTTCTTGAATGACCTGGTGCCGTGATGCATGATGCTCCTCGAAGCACCATTTGGTTGATCATAAATTTTCCATTGTATTCACCAACCGCTCCATCTGCAATCTTGAACTGCGGATAAGCGAGATAAGCGCTATTGGTCCACTCCCATCGCTCACCCCAATTGAAGTGATTAGATGCTGCCTCCCACTCAAATTCTGTTGGAAGCCTCATTCCTTTCCACTGAGCAAAGGCGTTGGCTTCATAGAATGATACATGACAAAGCATTTCATCAGGATTCACTTCTTTATATCCGGCAAGGGTATATCTCAGCCAATTCCCTTCTTCTTTCACCCAATACATCGGGTGATTGATCTCATGTTGTTGAACCCAACTCCATCCTTCATCTAGCCATAGCTCATGTCTTTGATAGCCTCCATCTTCAATGAACTGAATGAATTCTCCATTGGTCACGAGCGTTTCCGCGATAGCGAAGGAATGCAAATAAACCTTGTGACGTCCTTGCTCATTGTCAAAGTGGAAGCCTTTACCCTTGAAGCCGACTTCGTAGACACCTTCTTCCATTTGAATCCACCCCGCGGGTTGTTTCTCAACCTTACCTGCGAAGTCTGCTTCAGGATGGTATACAGGTCCGACATGATTCAATGCAAAAGCATATTTGAAATCGGTCACCATGAGCTCTTGATGCTGTTGTTCGTGATTTAGCCCCAGTGTAATGAGCTCTGCGATTTCAGTTGTTAATAGCTCAGGCTGAGACAGCAGGGTCTTCATAGCGTCATCAACGTGCTTCCGGTACGCATAAACCTCTTCTACCCCAGGCCGCGTAATTGAACCGCGATCAGCTCTCATTGTTCGAGCACCAAGCGTGTTGTAATAGCTATTGAAGTAGAATCCGAATTCAGGATGGAACTCTTCGTAGTTCGCCACGTGTTCTTTGAGCACCATTTGTTCAAAGAACCAAGTGGTATGCGCTAGGTGCCATTTAGGAGGACTAGCAAAGTACACAGGTTGAGGGATGTGATCTTCAATGGTCAGTGGGCTGGCCAGGTCTGTGGTGCGCTCCCGTACTGAGATGTAATCATCCACAGTCATAGTCACCTGTGCATCGGTGATCAGCGATTCATTCATAATTAGGGTTCTTCTGGCAATTTCGGTTTTTTCAACCGAAGCAGAAATCAAAATATGTTATAAAGAAAAAGGCCTCCCGAGGGAGGCCTTTCTTATGAATGAATCTTCGTATTAGAATTGCTTCACGATAGTTGTTGTAGCTGTACTTGTACCTACAGTGAGGTTCAAGTAGTAAAGACCGTTAGCTACGTCAGTCATGTTGATTTCGTAACGAATGTCAGCTTGTGTTCCGTTGATCTGCTCATTTGCAATCACACGACCACTAGCGTCAACCACGCGGTATGAAACAGCTTGACCGTTTAGTCCTTCGATGTTCAAGAAGAACAGTCCGTTTGATGGGTTTGGAGATACAGAGAATGAGATTCCTGCTCCAAGCTCTTCAATTGAAGTTGTCACTGTTACATCTAGTTCGAAAGTACAATCGTTCTCGTCAGTAATAACTACAGTGTAGTCACCACCAGCAAGACCTGTTGGATCTTCGTCAGTAGAAACAACGTTTCCACCTTGCGTCCATTCGAACGTGTACGATCCTGTACCACCTTCAACAGTGATTTCGATAGAACCGTCGTTTGCACCTGCAGCAGACTCTTCGTTTGAAGTTACGTCAGTTACGTCGATAGCGTCAGGGTTCACAACGTCAGCAGTTGTAGAACCTTCACATCCGTTTGAGTCGATTACTGTGATGTCGTAAGAACCACCACCAAGACCTTCGAAGCTTGGGTTGTTCTGTGGGTCACCACCGTCAATAGAGTAAGTGTAGCTTTCAGTACCACCAGCTGCAGTTACATCGATAGAACCGTTTGTGTCATCAGCACAAGCAGGGTCAGTTACTGATGCAGTAGCGGTTACTTCAGCTGGCTCATCAAGACCTACGATTACTGTTGCTTCACATCCTTCAGAGTCAGTAATAACGAACTCGTAAGTTCCAGGAGCTAGATCAGTAAGATCTACCATGTTCACTGGATCTGCACCGTCGATTACATATTCGAACCCTCCGTTACCACCAGTAGCAGCACCACTGATAGATCCGTCAGTATCTCCGAAACAAGTTGGGTTTACAGCGTCAGGAGCAAATGAGATCGCTTCTGGAGCAGTAATTTCAGCCGTGATGTCAGAAACATCAGTACATCCGTTAACGTCAGTTGCTGTCACAGTGTATGTACCAGGACCTACGTTGAATACGTTTTCAGCTTGGAAGTTCTCACCATCGATTGAGTAAGTAAGACCACCAGTACCACCAGTACCGATACAAACGATTGTTCCGTCTTCAGTATCTGAACAAGAAGCATTTGCCTGTGCAGTAATGTTTACTTGAACAGCAAGTGGATTAGATACAGTAAGGTTTCCAGACTGTCCTGGACATCCATTTTCGTCTACTGCATATACTGTGTAGAGACCAGGTCCTAGGTCACCGAACTCTGCAAAAGTTACAGGGTTAGCCAACTCAGGGTCTAGATCGTACATCAATTCTCCTGTACCACCAGAACCAGTAGCAGTGATTACTGCGTCTGCGTCTCCGTTACAAGAGATTGTTGAAGTCAATTCAAGTTCTACAACGATTGGGTCAGGAGAAGGAACATCAAATGTTAACTCAGCCGTACAACCTTGAGAATCTTCTACAACGATAGTGTGTGAACCACCTGAAAGACCTTCGAACGTGTTCAATGCTACAGGAGAACCTCCGTCGATAGCGTAAGTGATTGCTCCCTGCTGCCCTGAAGCAGTAACAGTAGCAGTACCGTCGTTAGAATCGATACAGCTGGTAACTGTAGTAGCTACTTCGTCGATAGCGATAGTACAAGTGTAATCACATGAACAGTCGTTTACGTCTGCTTCTACGTCGTAGTTGTTCGCGATTGGATCAACACAACCAAAGATTGCCATTGGATCAGAAGAGAATGGGAAACAAGTGTTTTGTTCTTCTTGTTCCTGGTCTCCATTCACGAATACCTGAGCGTTAACGAATCCTGAAAGAACTCCGTCAGTTGTGAACTGGCCAATCAATACTTGGTTTCCAGTAGCGTAACCATTAGGTGCGATTTCAGGAGCACCATATAGTGTAAACCACGCACCACCGATCACTCCATCAATAACGATGTTGTTACCTGCAGCGAAGTTATCAACCCAAGGCTCCGAAGCATCTTGTGTTGCCGTAACGTCAGCTCCTGGATCAGATGCTTGTGCGCGACCAATAGTTACCCAGCTATCAAATTCTAGATCTGGGAAGAATTCGAATACATCACCGTTAATCGTTGAACCTGTCTGAGTTCCGAACTCTGACTGGAAAAATGATGTAGTCGTGTTAATTTCAAGTGGAGTACCTGCTAGACCGAAGAGAGCTGACACGAAGTCACCTTCATTTACGGTGTTTGCATAAACACGGTATGTAGTGTAGCCTGTTAAGTCGGCAGTACCTACCATACCGTCGTGCTCAGTAACAACTTCAACAGAAATGCCTGTTACTTGCGCCTGGGTGGAGAACGCGAAAATTACTCCGAGCAAAAAGAGTAGTGATTTTTTCATGGATCAATTATTAGAATAGTATACTCAGATTCAGGGCCAAATATACTTGCTTCATTAAGGTTCGCAAGTAGGAAATGGCCTATTTTTTCAGCAACTCTTGGTTCAAATCGTGAATTGCTATAAACAAATACGCCCCTGCCTTAACGACAGGGGCGCAAATAAGTTACGAGTCTTTCTCTTACTTCTTCACAACTACTTGATTTGCAACGGCATTGCCGTTCAAAAGTTGTAGTGTATAGAATCCAGCTGGAAGCTCTTGTAGGTCAACTTCAAGCAGCTGCCCTTCGTTGATAACTACCTGAGAAACGATTACTGCACGTCCTTGAGCATCAATCACTGTCAAGTTTGTAGCTCCCTGCATATCGTTTGTAGAAATGTTGATCACTCCTGAAGTTGGGTTCGGGAAGATGTTCAATTCTGCTTCCACACGCTCTCCGTAGATACCGATTCCACAGTCAACGCATGAGTTGTAACAAACGACGTCAAGTGTCTCTTCCATTCCAGAGCGAACGTGTGTACGGTTAAATCCACCGATTCCGTTCTCAACACCACAACCACCAAGCGTGAAGTCGTAGGTCTCTTCTACTGATCCGTCTACAGTTCCATCAGGGTATGGATCACCGTTTGTGAACTTGTACTGGAATTCAGCTGGACCACTGATGTTAACCGTTATCGTGTAAATTCCGTCTGCGTCATCGTCAGACATCATCATCGCACCTTCTTGCCATTGTGGGCTAGAGAATCCACCCATCAACCAAACACCGTCAGCGCTTACGACTTCGTCTTGCATGTTCACAGAGAACGTAATGTCTGCAGGATCAGGATCATTCACACAAGCGGCAGTACATTGGTTGTAACAGTAAGTTACTGTCTGTGGCATGTCAGCTTCAACAACGATCAAACGGTTTCCGTTAGTGTTACAATCAGCAGGAACAGATTCGTTGTCGTTGTCTTCTCCTTCCCAGTCGTTCCCGTTAACGAACTTGTACTCGTATGAACCAGGTGCAATCATCATTGTGATCTCGTAGATACCGTCCATGTCGTCATCTGAGAGCATGTCAGCTCCAGGGTTCCATCCCTGGAATGCACCAGCAATGTGAACTCCGTTTGGAGAAACTGTCTGTAGGCTCATGTCAACCTGGAAAGTCACTTCTGTTGGAGCAACACATGATCCACATGCATCAAAACAGAATGCGTCGGTTACGTAGTTCGCAGACTCAAGTGTGATCAGGCGGTTACCGGTTCCATCACCGCAATCAGCAGGAACATTTTCGTTCGGGAATGGCCAATCGTTACCGTTAATGTACTTGAAGATAAGGTTTCCACCATCTGCGTCAAGTGCTGTAGGATCAAATGAGTAAGCAACAGAGTAAACCATGTCACCATCTTCATCAGTCAACATCGTTGCTCCGGGGTCCCATCCTTGGAAGTTACCAGCAACGTGTACCCCTTGTGGAGCTACTTCTTCTTGTAGAGACATATCTACACGGAAAAGAACAGTGTTCATTCCACAAGCTGCACAGCTTCCGAAACACACAGAGTATGTCATGTCTTCTGTTACCGTGATCAAGCGGTTTGTATTTCCGTCAAGGTTTGCACGACAAGCGTCAGGAACCACTTCTTCGAACGGCCAATCGTTACCGTTGAGGAATTTGAATTCGTGATCACCTTCGTCTACTGCTAGAGTAATCTCGTATACTCCGTCCATGTCGTCGTCAGTCAACATCGTAGCTGCTGGATCCCATCCCTGGAAACCACCTGCAATGTGCACTCCGTCCATGGATACGGTTTCGTTGTTCATGTCAACTTGGAAAGTGACATTGTACTGCATCTGTGCTTGGACAGCGAATCCAAGACAGCATGCCATCAATAGTGAGTAAAATTTCTTCATGTTAGCGTTATTGAACATTATTATACCAAGGTGTGTACTTTGGACACTTAAGCGAATTTAGATAATTTCCCGTCGAATTATCAATTCCTTCACCTAGGATTAATGAAAAGCCAAGTAGTGAATAACTCTCTTATCCTTTTATTGCCAAGCCTTTTGGTGAGTTTGACAATGTGGTCAGCTCCTTCAATTGAAAAAGTAGAACCGCCTTATTGGTGGACTGGAATGGAATATGATCGCCTCGAGCTGATGATCTACGGAGATGAGCTTTCTGGCAGTGAAGTAGCTGTCGACTATGATGGCATTAGGGTGCTCAACGTCACTTCGGTGACCAATGATCATTACCTATTTATAGAGCTTGGAATTTCACCCGAGACGAAACCGGGAACTTTTAACCTGACACTGCGTCAAGGGAGAAAGAAAACTGAGTATAAATATCAACTCAAATCGAAGGACGACATGCCCAATGGTATGAAAGGACTTAATCAGAGCGATTTCATTTATCTCCTCTACCCTGACCGTTTTGCCAATGGAGATTATAGCAACGATATTCTGGAGAATAGCTATGACACCGAACTGAATCGCGAACATATATTCAGACGACACGGAGGAGACCTTCAAGGTGTCATCGACCACTTAGACTATATCGAAGATCTAGGGGTAACAGCGCTCTGGCTGAACCCAGTATGGACCAATGATCGACCTGAGACTTCTTATCATGGCTACGCCCCAACGGATATTTACGAAATTGACCCTAGACTTGGCGGGAATCAATCATATATGAACCTCGCAGATTCGTGCCGTCAAAGGGGGATAAAGGTGATTAAAGACATTGTGTACAACCACTGGTCAGATAAGCACTGGATTTATCAAGATCTACCCGACTCTAGCTGGATCAATTTCTGGCCGGAATACACCAACACCACCTACCGTGCACCTACCCTGCTCGACCCCTATGCTGACCCGGCAGAAACAAAGGTTTTCAGTGATGGTTGGTTCACCACCTACATGCCTGATCTGAACCAACGAAATCCTCACCTTTCGAATTACCTCATTCAAAACAGCATTTGGTGGATTGGCACCTACGGAATTGATGCCTTTAGAATCGACACATACGCCTACCCTGATCAATTATTTATGGCGGAACTCGCGGAGCGCATTGAAAGTGAATTCCCAGACTTCATGATGTTTGGTGAGACTTGGGTTCACGGACACGGTGTTCAAGCTTGGTTCACAGAAGACAATCATACCCAACGTAAATTTGACTCAGGCCTTGATGGTGTAACTGACTTTCAATTGTACTACGCTATCAACGATTGCTTCAATGAAGGCTTTGGCTGGACACAGGGGGCTTCGAAACTCTACTATGCCCTAGCTCACGATGTGCTTTATGACGACCCTAAAGAACAGGTGACCTTCCTAGACAACCATGACTTGAGCCGTGTGTTCGCAGTAATGGGAGAAGATCCTGCAAAATTGAAAATGGCCATCGGTTTCATGATGACAACACGAGGCATTCCTTCATTGTACTACGGAACAGAAATTGCCTTAAGTAACTTCGCCGATCCTGATGGCAAAGTGCGACAAGACTTCCCTGGTGGATGGAAAGAAGATGAAAGTAACAAGTTCGAAGCTTCCGGTCGAAATGAACTGGAAACGGATGTCTTCGAATTCACACAAAAATTGGCCAACTACCGAAAGAACCATCCAGAAATCTTTACTGGAAGACTTACTCAGTTTGTCCCTCAAGACGGTGTTTACGCGTATGTACGACACAATGAAGGAGAGAAATTTCTCGTGATTTTGAACCCTACAGAAGAAGAACGTAGCATCGATTTGAGTAACATGTCAACAACCCAAGGAATGACCCAGGGCTTTGACATCATTACTGAACAAGTTGTGGACCTTGAATCGCTCGTGATTTCAACTCCTGCGAAAACGATTCAAATGATTGAAGTGCGTTAAGCTAAACGCTCCTTCCATTCTGCAGGCACCTCGATCTTCTGTTGCTTTTTGTAGTCGAAACAAACGAGCACTGATTTCCCTTGTGCGGCAATTGTTGCCTCGGTCTGACCTTTTGGTGTGCGGTAGATATCGTATGCGAAAACGAGGCTTGTGTTACCAACATGCTCACATCGTGTGCGGATAATCACATGATCCGACATTAATACAGGCTGTTTGTAATCAATTTCGTTACGAGCAAGAAGAATTCCCAGTTCGTACCAGTCCCAGTCCTTCCCTACCAACTCATTAAAGAATGAGATACGGGCTTGTTCGAAGTAGCTGAGATACACAGCATTATTTACGTGACCCATGACATCGATGTCGGCAAATCGGATCTCTACTTGATAGTCGTTATGCATACACACAAAGCTACATGCTTCTGTGCAATTCGTCTATTCGACTAAAAAGAAAATTTCAGAACAAAAGCTGTTTAGTCGTGTGTTATCTTTGCCCCCAAATCTTTGGAAATGCTGAGATCCATCTTCATCACCCTCTACGTTATATATCTACTAGTAGGTTCTGTACTATCTGTTGCTGGGTACATTAAAACTCCAGGCCATGTGGGCTGGTACGCTAGCATTGTAGTTCACATGATTGGAGTGATCTGGTTCAGCTACATCTACCTAAGTAAGCTCAAAAGTGCCCACTTAATCTCTCTCGTTGTCACAACGTCAACAGGTGCCGGAGCCTTAATTGCTGGCGGGCATTATCTGATTGTAGATTCATCTATCCAGCTCCCAGTAATTCTTTCATTCATCGCGTTTGGATTCTGGGGTGTCTACAACTTCCTTTACGCCAAGATGAGCAAGAAGATTGGTCTCACCATTGGATCTAGCCTACCTTCAGGGACCTTCACCAAAGCAGATGGGTCATCGATCACTACGGACCAACTGTCGAAAAACAGCATGATCATTTTCCACCGCGGGTCTTGGTGTCCTTTCTGCAATGAGCAGCTAGATGATTTCAGTAAAGACGTAGCGTCTTTTGAAGAGAAAGGTGTGAAGCTGTATGCGATTAGCACGCAGCCAATCAAAGAGCGTTGGACTGGCATTATCACTGAATTGCAAGATCAAGACGGAGTTTATGCGAACACCTTAGGCATCCTGCATAAGTCAACCCTCCCATTCGGTCTGAGCGTTCTTGGCTATAAAACTGACTTGCCTGCACCTCTGGCGATTCTAACGGATAATGACAGCAAGGTGAAAGCTATCCATAAGACCGATGATTATCGTCGTCGACCTGACACTGGTTACTTCCTTCGCTACCTCAAATAAGAAAGCCCCTTCCGCGCTAGCGAAAAGGGCTTCACAAGTATTCTAAAGATCTTCTTAGTGTCGAACGATCAAGCGCTCGCGACGAATCGCTTCACCATCTCTCATTTCTAGGAAGTACAATCCACTTGGCAATTCAGACAAGTTGATAGTCAGCTGAACTCCAGTTGAACCAAAAGAAGCAACCGCCTCTCCTGCGATGTTCAACACGTTCAGTGTTGCTCCAGACTGAATTCCTTGAATCGTTACAACGTCTCCAGCTGGGTTCGGGTAGAATGAGAACCCTGCAGCTGTTGGAGTAGCTGTTACAGACTGTACTTCGAGCACAGTGATTGTTCCAAACTGAGTTGCAGCGTGATTACCTACTGTACAGCTGTAATCATATTCACCAGGCACATCGAAGGTAAACTCGAATTCCCAAGGTGCAGATTGAGGACCAAAATTGAATGATTCTGGCGCACCTGCTTCCGTAGTTACAGAGTGGAAACCATCTGTACATACCCACATTACGATATCACCTTGATCAATCGTGATGAATTGTGGATCGTAGAATGGATCAACGCCTCCGCTTCCTCCAACATCCACTTGGTGGGTAGTTTGAGCTAAAGCCGAAAGGCCGAATAGCATAAATAGAGCAGTGTAAAAGTGTTTCATATAATGTGTTTTGTACGAATGAACGTCATTCACACCTTATATACAATTCAGGTGCGCGATATGTTTGCAAAGCTGAAAATACACCTGTATGTGTCGAAACCCTTGAATGGCGTGGCATAGCGGTAAAATAGGCTATGGTTATCCACATATAGCCTCACTTATTAACAAAATGGCCTCTTTTTCACGCTAATCCTTGCCAGTGGCGAGTTTTAGCGTATATATTTGGCCCGATTCATCGATTGTCTAACTAAACCTTTGAAAAATGAACAAAGCAGAACTAGTTGAAGCAATGGCAGAAAACGCTGGAATCTCTAAAGCAGATGCTAAGCGTGCCCTAGACGCATTTATTGACACTACATCAGGCGCTCTTAAGAAAGGAGACCGTGTTGCACTTGTAGGATTCGGATCTTTCTCTGTATCTGAGCGTTCAGCTCGTAAGGGACGTAACCCACAAACAGGAAAAGAAATCACTATCAAGGCGAAGAAAGTAGTTAAGTTCAAGCCAGGTGCTGAGCTTTCTGACAAAGTGAAGTAAGCGTATACACGCTGAACGAAAAAGCCTTTCCGTTTTGCGGAAGGGCTTTTTTCATATCTAACCATGGACAAAAGAAAAGCATACGAGTTCCTTTGTGGATACATGACGGAAGAACGCCAAGCGTTGTTTCAGCAAGTTTCAAGTGAGCGAACGCGCCATTTAGCCGTGGTGGTAGAGAATCTTTACCAACCGCACAACGCCAGCGCGGTCATGCGTAGTTGCGATTGTTTCGGCATCCAAGACATTCACATCATTGAAAATGAAAATGAGTGGGAGCCGAACAAGAATGTCTCCATGGGAAGCGCTAAATGGTTGACCTTGCATCAACACAACGAGCAAGAGAACAACACCAAGTCGTGCCTAGAACAACTCAAGTCTCAAGGGTACCGCATTGTAGCCACTACCCCACATCGAGACGACTACGTTTTGGAAGACCTTCCAATCGATCAACCAACAGCTCTTGTCTTTGGCACCGAGCTCACAGGAATCTCACAGGATGTTTATGATTTAGCTGATGACTTTGTTCGAATCCCTATGTATGGATTCACTGAGAGCTTCAACATCAGTGTAGCAGCAGCACTCACGCTTGCTGAGTTAAGCAAAAGGCTAAGGAAAGAAGTCGCCAACTGGCAACTTAAACCAAACGAACTTGAAGCTGTTCTTTATGAATGGGCTTGCGCCAGTGTAAAAGACAGCAAGTCGCTCCTCAAACGATGGGTTGACGGTACCGCACCATGAACATAAGCTACTCCTCTCTTCTTAAAATTGCTCTACCCCTGGCCCTGGGGGCGTTCGTTCAATTCCTTGTTGTACTTACTGACAATCTCTTTCTCACACGTGTAAGTGAATCAGCACTCAACGGAGCAGGGAATGGAGGAATGATGTATATCACAGCAGTGATGCTCGCTATCGGCCTTTCGTCTGGACTTCAAATTATGATTGCCAGAAGAAATGGCGAAGGAAATCTAGACGAAGTCGGATCCATATTTGGTAGCGGAATGCGCATTGCCATGGTCTTGTCTGTTGCGCTCTACCTGATATTCCTACTGCTGGATAGATTCTTTTTTGATTCGATTATTCAGTCACCCGAAATATTGAAGGTGATGCGCGAATTCTTGCAGATAAGAAGTTTGGGCTTCTTCGTGTACATCCCCGTATTGATTTTTAATAGCATTTACATCGGTCTCGCTGAAACTAAGGTGATCTCCTATGCCATGGTAATTACTGCCTTACTGAACATCGTGTTCGATTGGCTTTTAATCTTCGGCGTTGGCCCTTTCCCCGAAATGCAACATGAAGGTGCCGCCTTGGCGACCTTCATTGCCGAGATCGCCGGACTGCTCTTCCTGCTGTACTACACGGTGAAGCGATTTGACTACAAGAAATATAACCTCTGGATCGGTCTCACTCAACGTACACAAGGCTTAGCATCTAGAATCTTAAAGATCTCTGTGCCTTTGATGGTACAGCAGGTATTAGCACTCGCCACGTGGACTACCTTCTATTTCTTCGTTGAAAAGGTTGGAAGCGCTGAGCTCAAGGTGTCACATATCGTGCGGAATTCATACATGCTCGCGTTTGTGATAGCTATGGGCGTGAATTACACCACCCGAACGGTGATCTCATCACTGATTGCAGAGAAGCGCCAAGCTGAACTAGGATTGGCGATGAAAAGACTGATCGTTATCAACGTGGTTGGAGCGGTCATTTTATGTCATGGCCTACTTCTATATCCTGAATGGATTGCATTTCAATTTTACGACGCTGGAGATCCCGGAGTAGCTATGCTTGTGCGAACGTTTCGAGTGGTATTCTTTGCCATCTTGCTGTTCACTTGCGTCTCGATATTCCTGAATACCGTTGAAGGTTCAGGACGAACCAAAGCTGGAATGGTCATTGAAATGATCAGTATTACGGTTTATCTCTTTATGGTTTACCAAATCACATTGGTCTCGCCACAACCCATCCACATCATTTGGATGTCAGATTACCTCTATTTCGCGCTTATGGGAGTGTTTTCACTCTTGTACCTTTGGCGCGCTGATTGGAAACATCATCAAATATGAGTTTGAAAGTAGTATTTATGGGTACGCCAGATTTCGCGGTAGAGACCCTCAGGGTATTGAATGAAAGCCATCATGATGTTGTTGGCGTTGTCACTGTTGCAGATAAGCCTGCCGGACGAGGCCGCAAGTTGAAGCCAAGTCCAGTGAAGCAATATGCCGTTGATAATAATCTTCCGGTACTTCAGCCCTTAAAACTTCGAGATGATGAGTTTCTCGCGGAATTAAAGGCATGGGAGGCCGATGTATTCGTTGTGGTAGCGTTCCGCATGCTTCCGACGGTTGTTTGGAAAATGCCTGCTATAGGGACGCTGAATCTGCATGGTTCTCTTCTTCCCCAATACCGCGGTGCCGCGCCTATACATTGGGCTGTCATAAATGGCGAGACCATGACGGGCTGTACTACTTTCATGATCGACGAAGAGATTGACACTGGCGGTATTCTTATGAAGCATGAAATCGCTATCGCGGAAGACGCGACTACTGGCGTGGTGCATGATCAGATGATGATTGAAGGCGCTCAACTTGTACTTAAGACGGTTGATAAGCTAGAGGCAGGTGATCTTACACCGATTCCCCAAGACGCTAACGCGGAAACGGAACTGAAGAAAGCACCAAAGATCTTCAAAGACGACTGCAAGATAGATTGGAATCAAGACCTCTTGACGGTTCACAATTTCATCAGGGGCCTTTCTCCATTTCCTGGAGCATGGACCTCCTTGAACGATGAAACATTCAAAATCTACTTAGGGAAGAAAACGACTAACCAAACTCAAGCCGAACCTGGACATATTCGACAGAGTGAAAAACAGCTATTTGTGGCTACTGGTGATGGTCATGAAATCGAACTTCTCATGGTCCAGGCCGCTGGAAAAAAACGAATGGAAACGTCGTCATTTGTCCTCGGAAACGACCTGAATGATCAACGATTCGGTTGATACAAATCTATCACGTCAATTATAAAGTGTTGTTATTTAGAGGTTTAGAATCCTTAGGCTAAAGCTATACCCCAACAGATATTAGATGCTGTTTTGCGAACCTGTTCATTTCTTGTTGATACATTCGTATCATCCCTTGAATAGATAATCAGAATCAAGGGATACATTTGTACCATGTCAGATTTCAGCCAGCGCCTAAAAGAGTTCATGACTTCAAAATCCCTCTCTATCAAAGAGTTGTCGGCGAATATTGGAGTTCAACGAAGTGGAGTGTCGCATATTCTTAATGGAAGGAATAAGCCGAGCATGGCTTTTATTGTGGGCCTCACAGAACGTTATCCAGAGATCAGTACGCAATGGCTACTTCATGGTAAAGGCTCTATGTTTACAAATGTAGCAGATAATCAAACAGGTTATGAAAATACAACTGTAACGCACAAAGCACGGGCCTCAGAAGACGATACATATGTATCAACCCAAGTTGAAATGGCAGAGAAGGTTCTGAAAAAGGCGACACAGCCGAGTACACAAAAACAGCCTGAAAAACAACTCAAGCAGGTCATTCTAATTTATAGTGACGGGTCTTTTGAGAGCTTCGATCCGAGTTAAGAGAATGCCTCGTTTAGAATGTCTAGAATTTGAATCGCGGCCTTCGAGATGTTCGTTCCTGGACCGTAAATTCCAACCACTCCAAAATCATATAAGGCTTCATAGTCTTGCTTCGGGATAACTCCTCCAACGACAACCATGATGTCTTCCCTACCCTCTTTCTTCAACGCATCGATCACTTGAGGAACCAAGGTTTTATGCCCTGCAGCAAGTGAAGACACTCCTAGGATGTGGACATCGTTCTCTACAGCTTGTTTTGCAGCCTCTTCTGGAGTTTGGAACAATGGGCCTATATCAACGTCAAAACCAATATCAGCAAATGACGTCGCAATCACCTTTGCTCCGCGGTCGTGACCATCTTGCCCCATCTTAGCCACCATGATTCTTGGTCGACGTCCTGATAGACTAGAGAATTGATCTGCCTTTTCCTGTGCTTCTTTGAATGAGTCTTCTTGCATAGCTTCTGCTGAATATACTCCTGACACGCTTTGGGTTTGGGCTTTGAATCGACCAAAGCTCTTCTCCATGGCGTCAGAGATTTCACCTAGGGTCGCTCGTTGCCTTGCTGCGTTTACTGCCAATTCGAGAAGATTCCCCTCTCCTGACTCGGCGCATGCTTCAATAGCCTTCAATGCAGCGTTTACCTTTTCTGCATCTCTTTCTGCCTTTAGCTTAGCCAAACGCTCTACTTGACCATTGCGAACTGCTGTATTGTCTACCTCAAGAATATCAATCTCTGTCTCTTCTTCTGGTTGGAAGCGGTTTACGCCAATGATAACGTCTCGTCCACTATCAATACGAGCTTGCTTTCGAGCAGCCGCTTCTTCAATACGTAGCTTAGGTAATCCACTTTCAATAGCTGCCGCCATACCTCCCAACTCTTCGACCTCCTGCATCAGAGCGCGGGCCTTGTCGAGGATTTGTTGAGTTAGAGATTCAACGTAGTAGCTACCACCCCAAGGATCAATGGCTTTGGTGATATCCGTTTCATGTTGAATGAACAGCTGTGTATTTCGCGCAATGCGTGCTGAGAAGTCTGTTGGCAAGGCAATCGCTTCATCAAGCGCATTGGTGTGCAATGACTGTGTTCCTCCGAAAGCAGCCGCCATGGCCTCTACACAGGTGCGAGCAACATTGTTGAATGGATCTTGCTCGGTCAAACTCCAACCGGAAGTCTGGCAATGCGTTCGAAGCGCCATCGACTTCGGGTTCTTCGGATTGAATTGGCTGATGATTTCCGCCCACAACAAGCGTGCAGCGCGCATTTTTGCAATTTCCACAAAGTGGTTCATTCCAATTCCCCAGAAGAAGCTCAAACGAGGAGCAAACGCATCTATATCCAATCCTGCAGCAATACCGGTACGGACGTATTCCAGTCCATCAGCAAGCGTATACGCCAGCTCAATTTCCGCGGTAGCGCCAGCTTCCTGCATATGATATCCAGAGATGCTTATCGAATTGAACTTTGGCATCTTCTGAGAAGTAAACTCGAAAATATCAGAGATGATCCGCATCGACGGCTTTGGAGGATAGATATAGGTGTTACGCACCATGAACTCCTTCAGGATGTCGTTTTGAATCGTTCCTGCGAGGAGTTCAGGAGCTACCCCCTGTTCTTCAGCAGCCACGATATAGAACGCCATGATTGGGATTACAGCTCCGTTCATGGTCATTGAAACCGACATCTTGTCGAGCGGAATCTGATCGAACAGCAGCTTCATATCAAGCACCGAGTCAATCGCAACTCCAGCCTTTCCTACGTCTCCCACAACACGCGGGTGATCACTATCATAACCACGGTGTGTAGCTAAGTCAAAGGCTACAGAAAGTCCCTTTTGCCCTGCCGCTAAGTTGCGTCGATAGAATGCGTTCGACTCCTCTGCAGTCGAGAAGCCAGCGTATTGACGCACCGTCCATGGACGTGAAGTGTACATCGTGCTGTACGGTCCACGCACGTATGGTGGTAGTCCGCTTTTGTATTTCAAATGCTTGAAATCCGTGAACTGAAATCGTTCTTGAAGTTCATAGCCGTAGGCGTTCTGATAGGTCTCCTTAGACTCTTGTTCATTCAACGATGATGAGGCCGCTGAAGACGCTTTCCATTGAATGTCTTTTAGCTTCATGATACGTTTACCGTTTGAGCACCCCATTCACTCAGCTTAATTGCTTCGAGCGGCTTAAGTGCGTTCATATCTTCTCTCAAGGCATTTCGTTCTTCGGCCTCAAAGCGATTCACCCCTACGAGCACTGAATTCTTACTTGTAAATGATTCAATCAGTGCTCTTGCTGAGGCTGTTACACCGTCAATGAAATGAGTTCTCCCTTCCGCGCTAGCGAAACCACCTAATTGCCCAAGATTACTGGCCAAAGCGCCAGCTTCGTGAATCATACGATCAGTCAATTCTGTGATGTAGTAGCTGCCATGACCGGCATCTTCTACTTCGTCAAAGAACGACTCATCTCGCAGCATATGCTGGATGTTTCTTGCATAACGCATTGGATCCTGGTCAGCTTTTGGGAAGGTGTATGGCTCAATGGTGAGGCTATCACAACCTCCAGCAGCAGCAGCCATTGCTGACGAAGTTGCACGGAGTAAGTTGTTATGAATGTCAGTAGTGCTTTGTGTCCGAAGTGTACCCACGGCATGGATCCATACCACAACACTGCAATTATGATCAGGTGCGTAAGCTTCTAGCAGTTGCGCCCACATCATTCGCATGGCGCGCATCTTAGCAACTGTCTCGAAATAGCTACTACCCGCAGCAAGCCTAATCTCAACCATCGCACTTGCCTCATCAATCGATGCTCCGCAGCTGATGGCGGCGTCGAGCATATGTTCTCCGGCACACAAGGCATAGGCGATTTCTTGCACACAAGTACCACCAGCTTCATATACCGATGCAGCATCAATTGTAAGGCTTCTGACTCCTTGATGCTCCGTTCCGATGTGATGCAATGCACGAACCGCTGATTCAATGTTGTCTTCTCCTGTTTTCAACAGGTGGATCACGGGATCACAATTCACACTTCCTTTGAAAGAAGACAACTGATTGATCTGTGGCAACAGCGAGCTGATCTCACTCACTTCTGCGTTCAGATGAACTTCAATCATATCTAAGAAGACATCTTTCAGCTCGCTTTGGAGGTCTGAATTAACTTGAAGCTCAACGGCTTCGGCGCCTCCCTTCAATGCATCCAGTATATTCTTGTTATTCCCGCTACCGCGGAATGACTGACGAATTTGCCAGTGGTTACCTTTTCCTTGAATCGAACGTGGAGGAATGGCTACAGCCTCTTTTGAATGATCATTGGCATACATCGGCTCAATGGCTCCCAGTGCGGAATGATCCCAAACAATATCCTCGAACGACTTATCTCGCAGGTCTTTTTCGACCTTTTCCAGCCAATCATTGTAGCTGGTTGCTGGAAATTCTTTCGCTTCGCTAGACATATCCTGCTAATTTGGTGGCAAGGTACGGAATGCCCGAAGCATACATTTCTCAGTTACCAACGATTTATGGAAAAGACATCAACAAATCTCAGTTTTGACGACTTCTTAAAAGTTGACATTCGTGTTGGCACTGTGACCGATGCCAAGGCGTTCGAAAAGGCTCGCAATCCGGCCTATCAATTGTGGATTGACTTCGGTCCAGAATTGGGCACGAAGAAAACGAGTGCTCAGATAACTGACTTGTACTCCATAGATGAGCTTCCTGGTAAACAAGTATTAGCAGTGGTCAACTTCCCTCCTAAGCAGATTGCGAACTTTATGAGTGAATGTCTTGTACTAGGCGCAGTAGATAAGAAAGGAGCAGTGACGCTACTCGGCTTGCATGGCGAGGCTGAAAACGGGCTACGCGTTTCGTGATTACGATTCGAAGAGCTCGTACTGCTGTTGGTCTGGCTTGTAGCTTCTAAGCAGTACTCGGAAAGTAGTCCCTACTCCAGGCTCACTTTCAACGTGGATTTCACCACCGTTTTTCTCAGCGAAGTTCTTGACCAAGCTCAATCCTACTCCAGACCCTTCTCCCACGGTAGACAACCTACGGAAAGGCTGGAACAAGTCTCTTCCTACTTTTTTAAGATTCATTCCTACCCCATTGTCTTGTACTTCAAGCCACACCCCGTTGGTAGCTGAAAGCACGCGAATATCTACACGGTGTTCCAATTTCTCTGGATCACGGTATTTACAGGCGTTATTGAGCAGGTTATATATGATCGAGCGCAAGAAAGCTCGGTTGTAAGCAATTTCAGTTTCCTCGAGATCCATGAAAATTGGGCAAGCGCCTTTGTTAAGGTCGATCAATGTCCCTTTTACTTCTCGAATAACATCTTCAAATGGAACGATCTCATACGAACGTGTGTGCGCCTGTCGAGACTCTGCTAGCTCCATCATGCTTTGGAAGATGCTCGTGAGCTGCTTAGCTGCAGAAGCAATCTTGATTCCGAGGTCTTTGATACGATTCGGGTCATCGCTTCCTTCAATCAGCTTCGCGAGATTGTAAACCACCGAAACTGGCGCTCTCAAATCATGCGCAGCGGCACGAACGAAGTTGTCCATTTCTGCATTCGCTTCTTTCAGGTCAGCGATTTGCTCCATTTCATTGGTGATATCACGAATGGTCCATAGGAAATACAGCCCTCCGCTACTTGAGCGTTCCAAAGGCTGAACGTTGCTTTCTATGATTTTTCGTCCACTGTTCGTTTCTAAACCGAATTGCTGCTTGCGAGACGATTGATCATCAAGTGATTTGAAAATTCCCAGGCTATCAGGCGTCATTCGTTCATCAGACTCAAGATCAAATAGATGTCCGTCAAGGTTGAACATCAAGTCTTGAATATGCTGTGCATTGGAAGCAACGAAGTGGTATGAAGTCTGATTCCGGAATACGATTCTTCCTCCAAGGTGAATCAAGAACACGCCCTCTTCCGCACCAGACAAGGCGTCGTTGAGCAAGGCGATTCGCCCTTCCTCTTCAAGACGTGTATTGTGCAGTGTGGTGATGTCATCCATGCGAATGACCACATGTGTGGTGAGGTTAGCTTCTGTCCATGGACTTAAAGTGAAGGTAAACCACTTTCCACCCAGCGGCACATCGAAGCGACGAACTTCAGCTGACTCAATACAACTGGCGAACGCCGCATTGAACACCGTACGGTCTTCATCCATCAAAAGCCCATCTAGCGAAGCGCCAACTTGATCAAGACTGCGTAAAGCACTTGTTTTGAAGTTTGTAGCCAAAACCACTTTGTCGCGATTCACACAAACGTAGTTTTCATTGCTTTTACCGAACAACGCTTCCCATGAGGCAAACGGACCATTTTTGGCTTCTCCAACTTCTGAAGACATTAATACCCCCACAGATTCTCCTTCATGAAAGAGTGGCGTGAACGACGTGTTGATCACATGGGTCTTTCCATGTTCAGAAACTTCAAAGCTATGGTAGGCTACTGTCTTTTGTTCAATAACCTGTTCAGTAATGTTCTGGATTTCAGCTTTACGCTGGTCGTGAATTGGAAGAAGGTTGAGGGCTATATCCATAAGGAACTCACTCCGCAAACCCGTGGGGTTCAATGCAGATGATCTGTTCGAAGCGAAAAAGACGCCCTCCTTATCCATGACTAGCACAGATTGAGGAAGGATATCCATTGCTTCGACCTTGGCTTTATAGGATTCTAAAAAGCTGAGTGTCCTCATTATATAACAGTATCAGAAGCAAACGCGCCTCTGACAATAAACGCACGATCTACACAAATGTGTACATATTTAATGGACTCAACCGATCTCGAACCTGTTCACTTTCAACAAGTTTTTCAACATTTAGACTTCCCAAATTGCAAAAGCTTTAGTCTCACAAACACTGTACTTTCGTAGTATGGATGCACACTACCGAAGACTGGAGGCGATCTATGACTCTGCTCCTGTCAACAACCACTTTTTACGTCCAACCTTACTGGTCAAGGATGGTAGCTCTACCCTCACCATTCAATTTGATAACACCCACTTTCATGCGGGCGGTGGTATTCATGGCGCGCGTTACTTCCGTTTGATGGATGATGCCGCCTATTTCGCAGCGGCCAGTCAAGAAAAGGAGTTCTTTCTTTTAACCTTGTCATTTGAGGTCAAACTATTTCGAATGATTACCACAGAGGAACTAGAATGCATTGGTACCTTTGAAGGCAAAGACGGAAAAGACTACATCGCTACCGCTGAGATTTACGCCGACGGAAAGATTGCCGCTAAAGGAAAAGGCGTTTTCCGCGCTAGCGAAATGAGATACGACGATATTCAATCATGAACAAAGCGATATTCCTCGATAGAGATGGCGTAATCAATCATGATCCAGGTGATTACACGAAAAGCCTCAGTGAGTTTACCATTCTACCAACGGTAATTCAGGCAATGAAGCAATTGCATGATGCTGGCTTTCTTTTGATTCTAATAACCAATCAAGGTGGCATCGCCAAAGGACTCTACACTCATGAGGATGTAGCCGAAATTCATGATTACCTGAAAGATGAGTGCAAAAAGGCTGGTTTTGAAATCACAGATATTTACTACTCGCCTCATCATGACAACTACGGCAAATCACTAACTAGAAAGCCTGGAAGCTTGATGATTGAGCGCGCATGCGCTAGGTACGACATTGACCCCAATCGATCAGTAATGGTTGGAGACAAGCAACGCGACCTTGATGCCGCTGCTAAAGTTGGTATCCAAGGAGTGTTAATTGAGGTCAACGGACCTTTGATTGATTACGTTGAATTATTAGCTTCGCGTTAATGGGATACGTATTCAGCGACGGCCAATTCTACCCGGAAGATGCTCCAGCCATCTTTTCGAACAACCGTGGATTTCGGTTCGCTGATGGTTTTTTTGAAACAATTCGCGTATTCAATGGGAAACCCCTCTTCCTAGAACATCATTTTTCACGCATTCTCGATTCCCTCAAGGCCTACCAAATGGATCGTCCGATCAATTTTGCTTTGCAGAAAATCGAACGTGAAATCATTGAGTTGTGTGAAAAGAACTCAGTGCTCCAAGGAGGACGTATCCGCATCACGTTCACGCGGAAAGCTGGTGGATTCTACCTTCCTACTTCACGTGACTTTGTCTATACCATCGAAGCCATGGCCATTCCGAACAATCGGTTTGAGCTCAATGGTGAAGGCTTGAAGGTTGACATTTACCCTGACATCAAGAAAGACGTCAACAAACTTTCGATCTACAAGAATATCGATTGCAAGCTATACGTCTTGGCAGCCCTTTACGCTCAAGAGAAAGGACTAGACGACGCCTTGATTCAGAATTACAAAATGGGCATCATTGAAGGAACTAGTTCAAATGTGTTCCTTGTTTCAAATGGAGTGCTCTATACCTCTACTCTCGAAGACGGACCAGTAGCTGGAATCATGCGCATGCAGGTCATTAACCTAGCCCTCGAAAACAACATCAAGATCTACGAGTGCACCTTGAGCCCGCAAAACCTCTTGGCTGCCGACGAGCTCTTCCTCACGAACGCCGTCAAAGGGATTCAATGGGTCAGTAGCTACCGCACAAAGCGCTACTACAACGACATGTCTCAGAAGTTGACAGACCTGTTGAACGAGACTGCCGGTGCGATGAACACTGTTTGATGTAGGCCGTAAGCTGTAGGCAGTATGCTGTATACGGTGGACGGTGGACGGTGGACGGTGGACGGTGGACGGAATCTACAGATATCTAACAGCATACAGCATACTGCTTACCGCCTACACTAAGAAAGTCTTACTCGAGGATCGATCCAGGCGTAAAGAATATCTACTAGGGTGTTGATGACCACAAAGATGAGTGCGATCACCATAACCGCTCCCATAACTACGGGTAGGTCATTCTTTTCGAGGCTTCGGAATACTTCCATTCCCATTCCTTTCCATCCGAAAACGAACTCCACGAACACGGCTCCTGCGAGCATTGAGGCGAGCCATCCTGAAGCAGCGGTAATTACCGGATTGAGCGCGTTCCGAAGAACATGTCGCGTGATTAGTTTGAATTGATTGATGCCCTTTGCTTTTGCTGTGCGAATGAACTCTTGTTGCATCACCTCGAGCACGCTGTTGCGCATTAATTGGCTGATGACCGCTAGCGGTCGAATACCCAAGGTCAATGCTGGAAGAATTAAGTTTCTCAGAGCTAGCTGCTGTCCTTCCCAAACATCTACTTCATACATGCTTCCATTCATAGAAAGCCCTGTACCTCCTGTGTCTACAGAGAGCAACGGCAATCCTAACCAAGATGAAATTGGCCAAATCAACAGAGCGACAATAAAGGAATAACCAAACCACCGATGTGCCAGAGCTTCTTTCCAGCTTGCGTTCTTTCCAAACTTCAAGAAGATGACTGTGATCGCTGGAATTACGATGAGCCAAAGAGAGATATTGAATTGGTCATGAAGCAGAAAACCTCCTACCCATGCCACTAAGATGGCCATGAAGAATGATGGTCCGCTCATACCCACTGATGACAGCAGCAGAATGGTTCTATCTAACCCCTCTCCTTCGTTTAAGGCAGCTACGACCCCAAGGAATAGCCCTATGATTAAGGCGAACACCATTGCCGTTAAAGCAAGCACAATGGTTCCTGGAAAGGCATCTGAAAGGATATCACCCACATTCCGATCCGTGATGAAGGAACGTCCTAAGTAGGGCTTCTTCAATACCCATTGGTTTGATGAACCTGAGATAAAAACAATGGAACTCACCTCCGGATGATCCCTTCTGCTATTGGGATCCGTGGAATACACTGAAATCGGACTTAAATCATTGATGAAAAGCGCGAAGCGCGTTCCGACCGGCAGGTCTAAATCATACTTCTCACGAATAGCTTGAACGATCTCTTCAGATTCACTTTGTCCTGCTAACTCACGCGCTGGATCAGGCACAAGCGCAAATAGGAAGAACACAAGGGTAACAACGCCAAATAAGACGCTGATACCATATATCGATCGTTTGAGAATGAATTGAAGCACTTACTTCATGATTTCCTGAGCCTCGCTCCAAGTAGGTACATCACGCCAAGCCCACTTTTCGATAACTACACCATTCTTGATGAGTACCAATCCTGGGTTACTACGCACGATAATCTTCAACTCCGTTTGGTCACAATTCAAGAACGGGTAGGCCGCTTCGTGCTTGTGACGGTACGTTTCGGCCTCGTCGTAGCTCGCATTCGTAACGGCGAAGAAGCGATGTCCGTTCTCGCCTGCCTGACGAGCAAGGGTATTGAATCTGTCTTGAGCGCTTTCTTCTGTCTTACCTAACGTATTGGAAATCTGGAGGAATACGTACCCCTCGTCTTCAAGGATGTCATAGGTCATATCCAAACCGTCATAAGTCATCAACTCAAGGTCGACAATCAACGGTTCGTATCCATCTTTGATCTTCACTTCTGGCCCGTCATAAGTGCCTGGCTTATCATCTGTTGCGTCAAAGGCCTCGTAATTATTCTTGAACCAGTCTTCGTTGTAGATTTTCAACCATTCAGTAGACAAGATCATCGTGTCTTGCTTTGTATTGACGTTGCGGAACGTATACTCCGTAGCGTATTCAGGAGGCTCTTTTCCAAGCTCTTCTGCGCTCTTCATGTTGTCTAGAATGTTCTGACCAATGGCATACGGACGGTAGTCTTTCATAGGCAGATGCGCTAAAGTGCGGTATTGCGTAATTCCACAGACCACGAGGATCCCTAGTGCCATGATCCATTCTTTGGATTTGTGTGATACACGACGTTGGATACCCGCAGCCACAATCAATGAAATGGCGGTGAATAGCGGCGGGAAGAGCCAATCAAGCATCACCATACTAAAAATGGCAGTGATTAAGATCGAGATGGCATAAATGAAGATGGCCTCTTTAGGTTCATTCAATTTGATTCGTCCCAACCAAGCACCAATGAAGATCGGAATCACGAAAATGAGCAAAAACACGTCTTTCAAGAAGCTCTCGTAGGGCGTTAATGGGATGGCATTTCCGAAACAACCACACTCCAATACACATTGGTTAGCGATGACCTCTTCTACTCCTGCTTCGTTGATGATTGTTGTGGTTCCTAGCGGATCACATGTATGAGTATAGAAAGTCAACCATGTGAAGAACAGCATTAATACCAGTGTCAATGAACTGGTAAGCTTCGGAAGTGCACCCACCAAGAGCGCCACTCCAAGAAGAACTTCTGCAATTACGATGAACACAGCCAAAGGAAGCGCGTAAGGTGCCAACCACTCCATATTCAATGCACCCGGCTCGAAGTATTCCTCAAGCTTATACATGAAGCCAAGAGCGTCATTCATTTTGATCAGTCCGGATACAATGAACAGTGATCCTACAACGATTCGGGAGATGGTAATGATCAATCGCATAGTTCGAATATTTTGGTGCTTTTGTACAAAGTACGGGGCTAGTGCTCCGTGGTTTTGAAGTTTAACAGGGCTTTAACAAGTTACTCCCCTTCACTTAACAGGATCATCGCGAAGATCGCGTAGTTGATCATGTCTTGATAGTTTGCGTCAATTCCTTCGCTTATCAAGGTATTACCCTCGTTGTCTTCGATTTGCTTCACACGCAACAACTTCATCAAGATGAGATCCGTCAATGAGCTCACACGCATGTCTCTCCACGCCTCACCATAATCGTGATTCTTCTTCTGCATCAGTCCTTTGGTGTCGGCAATCTTGCGGCGATACAGCGCCAGTCCTTCATCTGGATCTAGCTCCAGCGGAGCATCTGCACCCAATTCAAGTTGAATTAATGCCATTGCACAGTAATTGATGATCCCGATGAACTCGTCTTCGATTCCTTCGCCTACTTTGTTTTGTCCAGTTTCTTGAATGGTGCGAATGCGTTTCGCCTTGATAAAGATCTGATCGGTTAGCGATGATGTGCGCAGAATGCGCCATGCCGTCCCGTAATCCTTGGTCTTCTTAAAGAAGATGTCTTCACACTTTGTGGTGACCGTGTCGTATTGACTGTTGGTATCCGTCATTGATGATACTATCTTTCACCGCGAAAGATACAACTCGAGGTCGAATCATGGCACTTACTTTCCGCGTTCGCGAACAACTTTATCACTTTGATCAACCAATCGTCATGGGCATTCTCAATGCTACCCCTGACTCTTTCCATGAAGCATCAAGGAATTCAAGCGTTGATCAGGCTTTGGCTAGCGCCGAACAGATGTTGAAAGACGGCGCTTCAATTATTGATATCGGCGGGCAATCGACTCGACCTGGCGCTGAGCGTGTTAGTGTTGATCAAGAATTGGAACGGGTTATTCCTTTGATTCACGCTATCGCGGAACGCTTCCCAGAAGCTTTGATTTCCATTGACACCTTCTATGGCAAAGTCGCGCGTGAAGCGGCTTCTGCAGGAGCCAGCATCATCAACGACGTTTCAGCTTGGAACATTGATGACGACATGCTTGACGCAGTTGTCGACACTCAGCTTCCTTATATCTTGATGCACATGAAAGGAACACCTGAAACGATGCAAAACTCACCGACTTACACTGATGTGGTTAACGACTTAGTCAAGATGTTGTCGTCTAAACTGCAAGTTCTCAGGTCAAAAGGTGTTTCTGACGTTTTTATTGATCCTGGTTTTGGTTTTGGTAAAACCCTGGAACACAACTACGACTTACTAAAGCGTTTACGAGAATTTGACGTGCTTCGATGTCCTATTCTAGCGGGTGTTTCACGAAAAGGAATGATCTATAAACCGCTAGATATAAAGCCAGAAGACGCTTTGAGCGGAACAATCGCCGCAAATACCGTTGCCTTAATGAATGGCGCTGACATACTTCGTGTGCACGATGTCAAGCCAGCTGTTGAAGCGGTGAAAATAGTTAGCTTTGTTCAACACTGATCGCATCCCGAATGCTAGCATTCATTGATTTTACGCTGATTGATCTCATCGACATTCTGTTGGTAGGATTGATCATTTTCCAGCTGTACAAGCTCACGAAAGGAACTGTGGCCATCCGCATTTTCTTTGGTATTCTCGCGATCTACCTCCTGTGGAAACTAGTCACCGCTCTACAAATGCAAATGCTCGGTGAGATCTTAGGTCAATTCATTGGTGTTGGGGTGATCGCCCTGATCATCGTATTCCAGCAAGAACTCCGACAGTTCCTTCTCTTCATCGGTAGTCGAGAGATCGTGGGTAGTAAACCTGGCTTCATGCAACGCTGGTTCAACCAAGGTGAAGAAGGAGAATTTGCTTATGAAGCAGTATTGAACGCCTGCGAACGCATGGGGAAATCGAAAACAGGAGCATTGATCGTCATTGCGCGTACCTCTGACCCTTCAGCATTCATTCGCTCATCACGATCGGTTGACGCCAAGCTTTCCTCATACCTCCTCGAAAGCATTTTCTTCAAGAACAGTCCACTCCATGATGGTGCTGTGCTTATCCGAAACCGTCGTATCGTCAGTGCCAGCGGCGTGTTGCCTGTGACACAAAACGAAAAGGCACCACAGAATATCGGAATGCGTCATCGTGCGGCTTTGGGTATTTCTGAACAAAGTGATGCCATTGCGATTGTGGTCTCAGAAGAAACAGGCTCACTCGCTTATGCAGAGAACGGACTGTTACACCAACATGTTTCAGTAGAAAAGATCAAAGAAGCCCTGACGACACATGAATAATGTGCAAGTTAACTTCAACGAAGACAGCTTGATCATGCTGAACGCGTGTATTGCGTTCATTATGTTCAGCGTAGCTCTTCATCTTCGATGGGAGAACCTAAGGTATGTGTTCAGCAACCCTCGCGGGGTGATCGTTGGACTTGTTTCGCAATTGCTCTTCCTCCCCATTCTCACCATATTCCTGATTCTAATCATCAAGCCTTCTCCTGCCATGGCTGCCGGAATGTTACTCTTATGCGCATGTCCTGGTGGAAATGTCTCGAACTTCTTCTCCCTTGTCGGACGAGGGAATATTGAGCTCAGCATCACATTGACGACGATTTCATCATTCAGCTCTGTGTTCATGACACCCATCTTATTCGTGGCCATGAGCAGTATGGTACTCAATGATGAGCAAGGCAGCTTTTCATTGCCATTCATGGATTCACTCATCACAATTGGATGGGTCATCCTTATTCCTGCCATCACTGGTATGCTCTTCGCACGCTGGAAACCAGCAATTGCCGATAAGATCAAACGACCACTACAAAGCATTTCAATGCTCATCTTGACGGTATTTATCGTCATTGCCGTGAAGAACAACTGGGAAGTCTTCACATCGGTTCACCCGAGCAACCTACTCTGGGTCATCCTACACAACGGACTCGCCTTCTTCGGCGCCTTCGGACTGGCGACGCTCTTGAAACGTCCCAAGCAAGACAGACTCACCATTGGCCTTGAAACCTCCACCCAAAACACGGGACTAGGCCTCATGATCGTCTTCAACTTCTTCGACGCCAATCCCATTATCGCTGTCATCCTAGCCTTCTGGGGTACTTGGCATATGGTCAGCGGATACATCTTCGCGCGAATCTTCCGTGTTCCTAACTAGACGAGAGACGAGAGTCGAGGGTCTAGGGGAATGAATCGATAATCTAGAAACGATAACTAAGAACTAAGGACTAAAGACTAATAACTAGAAACCCACTTAAGCCTTAAGCCATACGCCATAAGCCTAACCAGAGTTAATCCACTCTACCATGTCAGCAACATTCAACGAATAGTGTCATAATGAGTGAGGATTCTCGTTCCTTTGATACATGAAGAATTTCCGCATTCCGAAATGGCTTAAGAACAAGTACGTCCTCACCCCGGTCGTATTCGCCGTGTGGATGTTATTCTTCAATGATGTGGATCTCTTCTTCATCATGAATTCGCGCCAAGAGCTCAATGAGATGAAGCGCGAAGCTGAATACCTCAAGGCCGAGACAGAGCGCACACGAGAAGCGCTACATGATCTCAACACCAACTCAGAAACGCTGGAGAAATTCGCGCGGGAAGAGTACTTCATGAAAAAGCCGAACGAGGATCTTTACATCGTCACTGAGAAATAGGGCTTACTAGTTGAACGATTCATAGTCACTACGAACTACGCACCACGAACTACGAACTACCCACAACGAACGACCTACTATCCCTATATTTAGATTGTGGATAACCAACCAAAGGATCAACCAGAACTAAAGCGCATTACCATGCGTTCCTTGGCTGAAGATATGCTCGGCATCTTCAACCTCGAACGTGGGATGTTGTACACACTTCGTGAATTATTCCTTCGTCCTTCTACCTTTTTAGATGAATACTTCAATAAAGACAGAAGACGTCCAGTACACCCTTTGCGGTTCTTGTTCCTGACAGCAGCCTTGGCTACCTTTCTAAGCCTAAACCTAGTTTTCGTATCCGATAACTTCTCGTTAAAACCGAGGGTCGACGAATCCGGCAATGTAAACTTCAGTCTAGGCCCACGAGAAGACGGAGTGCAGTCAATAGACGAAGCAGTCAAAGGAATCGAAAACGAAGAAGCACGTGCTCAGCTGACAGAGATTTTTGACCGAGCATCCACCCTTTTCAATCAACTGTTGAACACCTTGTTCTTAGTCTTAGCTCCTCTTCGAGCCCTGTTTTCATGGCTATTCTTCAGAAAAAAGGGTTACAATTACGCCGAACACCTCGCTGCTAACGCCTTTATGCTTGGCTGGCAAAACACCTTCTTTATTCTGCTGGTCCCAATAGCCATGTTGAACGTCAACATCGCCATTCTTGTTGGGTTCATATTGTCACTGATTGTCACTTACATGCTCGCAAGTGCCTTCAAAACCAAAAACTGGTTCAGTGCTATATCAAGAGCTTTCGCTGTTTCGTTCTGTTCTGGATTGGTTTTCACAGCGGTCATCGTAGGCCTAGTAGTCTACATCTTCAACTCAACTGTTTAGGAGGAATGCGGAGCGCAGATTGCGGATTGCAGATCGCGGAACACGGAATGCGGATTGCAGATCGCGGTAATTAAGTCATAAGTTCAGCATACAGCATACAGCATACGGCATACAGCCTACAGCCTACGTTAAGCGTCAACGAATGGTAGCTCTGTGATAAAGTGCCACCAGATATCCGGACGAAGAATCGTGATGAATGCTGCACCAAATAGTGCTCCCCATAGGTGAGCGTCGTGAGCGATGCCTGTTCCGCCGCGTTTCGCCATGTATGACTCGTAGACGAAGAATAGCACTCCTGCTAGCCAAGCTGGCATTGGGATGATAAAGAACAGGAGCAATTGATGCGTTGGAAACATCAAAATGTAAACGATAAGGATTGCTGAAACGGCTCCTGAGGCTCCTAGCGAGTTGTACCCAGGGTTATCTTTGTGCTTGACGAGTCCTGGGATTGTGGCTGCGATGATCGCTCCAACGTAGAGAATGATGAAGTAACTCAAGCCCGTTGATTCGCCCCAGAAGTCGCGTGAACCAGTTCCTTGAATGAAAACATTCCGATTTGTGAACACCAACTCTAAGATCTCGCCGAAACTGTAGAAGACGAACATGTTGAAGAACAAATGCATTTGATCCTTATGAATCAAACCATGGGTCAACACACGCCAATATTGTTTGTGGTGCACTACGAGGTATGGATTAAGTATCCATTGATCCAATTTCTGTCGGTCATTCCAAGCCCAAAGGCTGGCACCTACAGTAATGATGATGATGATGATGGTGATCGAAAGGCTCATTTAACTAGAATGGTCTGCAATGATAACCCATTCTCCGTTCTTCATCGTCCAGGTTAAGCTATAATGGCCTTGAAGTGTGTCTTGAGTGCGGAATAACTGCCATTGTCCGATAACCAGAGCAGAATTTTCATCTACTAAATCCATGTATAGGTTGGTGAATTTCAACTTACCCATGGCTTCTGGGTTTGGATATGACTTCTTGTAATTGTCAAGGGTCGTTTGCCAACCATAATTCAATCCACGACTCCCAATAAACATTAAGGAGTCACTCTCCCAGTATCCATCCATGAAAGCGTCTAGGTCGCCTTTGTTCCAGGCTTCTTCCTGTGCTTGCATTGTTGCTTTGATCGAAGTAATCACATCTTCTTTTGCAGGTACAGAAGGCACTACCGATTCGGCGCTAGCCTGTTCAGCACCTGTAGCTGTGCAGCTGATCAAGCCTACAACTAGCAAACAACAAGAAATGAATCCGAGGATGCGCATGAAATTATACATTGAAGCGGAAGTGCATGATATCGCCATCCTGAACGATGTACTCCTTCCCCTCAACCGACAGCTTTCCAGCTTCCTTCACCGCTTGTTCGGAACCCAATGACACGTAGTCATCATATTTAATTACCTCAGCACGAATGAATCCTTTTTCGAAATCAGTGTGGATTACCCCAGCTGCTTGTGGAGCTGTGAATCCACGCTTGATTGTCCAAGCGCGAACTTCTTTTTCACCTGCAGTGAAGTATGTCTGAAGCTTCAATAGATTGTAAGCCGATTTGATCAACTTCGCTACGCCAGGCTCTTCCAAACCGATGTCTGCCAAGAACATATCGCGCTCTTCTTGATCGTCTAGTTCAGCAATGTCCGCTTCAATAGCCGCACCAATAATGAGCACTTCAGCATCCTCAGCAGCAACTGCAGCCTTTACCTGATCAACGTATTGGTTACCGTTGACAACCGAACCTTCATCAACATTGCACAAGTATAGAATTGGCTTCGACGTCAACAGCTGAAGCTCTTTCATCAATGGCTCTTCACTTTCCTCCACTTCTACAGTACGTGCTGATTGCCCATTTTCAAGTGTAGCAATCACGCGGTTGTAGAAATCCATCTGCTTCTGTGCTTCCTTATCTCCTGTCTTCGCTGCACGAGCTGCCTTTTCCACGCGAGTGCCAATCGTTTCAAGATCTTTCAACTGAAGCTCAGTATCAATGATCTCCTTATCGCGCACTGGATCTACGCTCCCATCAACGTGAACTACATTTCCGTCATCAAAACAACGAAGCACGTGAATGATCGCATCGGTCTCACGAATGTTCGCCAAGAACTTATTTCCGAGTCCTTCACCCTTACTCGCCCCTTTCACCAACCCGGCGATATCAACGATCTCCACTGTAGTTGGTACAAGGTTCTGAGGCTGAACAATCTCAGACAGCTTATTGAGGCGCTCATCTGGAACGGTAATCACTCCAAGATTCGGCTCAATCGTACAGAACGGGAAGTTTGCACTCTGAGCTTTAGCGTTTGATAGACAATTGAAAAGCGTCGATTTCCCAACATTTGGTAGTCCGACAATTCCACATTTTAGTGCCATAGTTGTAATTAAACTGTCGGCAAAGATAATCTTTTCAGGACGCAGGGAGCGCACTCGTTGGGTACCGCCGTCCGCCATCCGGCATCCGTGATTTTTCTTTTTGTTTTCTCGTGTTTTGATCAACATCCAAATCACACTCATCCGACTAGTCTAGAAACATTCAAACAGACGCCTGATGCCGGACGCCGGACGCCGGAATTCAGAACTTTCAAAGAAGTTTTAAACATCTACCAATCACCCGAAAGTGAAGGAGTACCTTTGTTGGCGATATCTCTAGAGTTATGAGCAACACACCTGAACTTCAATCGATCGCTTCTCAAGTTCGTCGTGACATCGTACGTATGGTACACGGCGCAAGCTCGGGCCACCCGGGCGGTTCACTTGGATGTACTGACTTCCTTGTGACACTCTATTTTGATACCATGAACACCAAAGCACCGGAGTTCCATATGGACGGAAATGGCGAAGACCTATTCTTCCTTTCTAATGGACACATTTCACCGGTTTGGTATTCTACGCTAGCGCGTAAAGGGTTCTTCCCTGTAGCTGAGTTGGCTACCTTCCGTAAGATTGATACACGTCTGCAAGGGCACCCAGCAACTGAAGAAGGATTGCCAGGTATCCGTGTAGCATCAGGATCGTTGGGTCAGGGACTAAGTGTAGCTCTTGGTGCTGCGCAAACGAAGAAATTGAATGGAGATAATAGCCTTATATTCACTCTACACGGAGACGGTGAGTTACAGGAAGGTCAGATCTGGGAAGCAGCGATGTACGCAGCGCACCACAAGATTGACAACATCATCTCTACCGTTGACTACAACAAGCAGCAAATCGATGGTTCAACTGATGAAGTAATGACCCTCGGTGATTTGCGTGCGAAGTGGGAAGCATTCGGTTGGACTGTTCTTGAAATGGACGGACATAATATCGATGCGATCAAATCAACCTTGGCAGAAGCCAAAGGAATGACCGGACAAGGAAAGCCGATCATCATCCTAATGACTACTGATATGGGTAAAGGTGTTGACTTCATGGAAGGAACACACAAATGGCACGGTGTAGCTCCAAACGACGAGCAACTTGCCTCTGCCCTTACACAACTAGAAGAAACGCTCGGAGATTACTAATCTCTTCTGGCATCGGTTTTGCACCGATCAGGCATGAAGCAACTCCAACTGATCGCCATATTGATCCTTAGTTTGACTTTCGCTAGCGCGGAAGCCCAGACTACGCGTATCCTTTTTGTCTTCGATGCTTCCAATAGCATGAATGGATATTGGGAAAGCGAACGCAAGATCAATACCGCTACTTCCCTTCTATCACAATCTCTTGAAGAGCTCTACGGAATCGAAAATCTAGAGCTGGGCTTGCGTGTGTATGGACATCAAACAGTACACATTCCAGGTCAACAAGATTGTGACGATACCCAGCTGGTTGTTCCCATCTCAAGTGGAAACAACCTCGTAATCAAGAAAGAGCTATCACGAATTACTCCTAAAGGCACCACTCCTATCGCGAGATCCCTGGAGAAAGCTGCAGGAGACTTCACTGACTGCGAGGATTGTAGAAACATCATCATCCTGATTACAGACGGAATCGAAGCCTGTGATGAAGACCCTTGCGCCGTTTCAAGAGCACTACAAGAAAAGAACATCATCGTCAAACCTTTCGTTATCGGCATTGGCCTTGATGAGAAATACAAGTCTACCTTCGAATGTGTCGGAAATTACTTTGACGCCACGAATAAGGAGACCTTTGAAACGGTCTTAGATATCGTCATCACTCAGGCTCTGAACAATACCAGTGTACAATTCAACTTGATGGATGATCAAAATGAGCCGAAGGAAACGAATGTAGGGATCAGCTTGTACGATCAGAACACCGGAGAAAACCTCTACAACTTTGTACACACGTTGAATAAGGTGGGCAATCCAGATACCTTGTCTCTTGATCCGCTCCCTACTTATCGTGCTGTTGTGCATACCATCCCGACAATTGAAGTCACAGACCTTCGCGTCACACCTGGTCAACACACTGAATTCGACATCCCTGCTGCACAGGGATTCTTGAAGTTTGAATTCTCCGGTCGTTCTGAATATGAATCACTTCAATGCATCGTCCGAAGGGATTGTGATGTTGTGCATCACCAACCCTTTGATAGCAAACAACGTTACTTGGCTGGAAGCTATGACCTCGAGATTCTTACTACACCTCGCATCCATCTAGATAATGTAGAGATCAAACCGAACGACGAAACCCGCATCGCTATCCCTTCGCCTGGCAGGCTCATGCTCAATACAGGAACAATGGGCTTTGGCGGCATTTACCTTATTGAAAAGAACGAACTAATTCAAGCAATTAAGTTCGATGAAGGCGACCCAAGTGGTCGTTACATATTACAGCCTGGCAAGTACAAGTTGATCTTCAGATCACGCAGTTCGAACCAGACACTTTACACTATTGAAAAAGAGTTCACAATTTCCTCTGGAAGCAATACAACCATTAACCTGAATTGAATTAATTTCTCGACATGAAAGAATATCCTGTACTCGGCAAGAAAGATACCCGCTCTGGATTTGGAGAAGGGCTTCTTGAACTAGGAAAGAGCAACCCGAACGTCGTAGCCCTCTGTGCTGACTTGACAGGGAGTTTGAAAATGAATGCTTTTCAGGATGAATTTCCTGACCGTTTCTTCCAAGTAGGTATTGCTGAAGCTAACATGATGGGCTTGGCTGCTGGTATGACTATCGGTGGCAAGATTCCTTTCACAGGAACCTTCGCAAACTTCTCTACAGGACGAGTTTACGATCAAATCCGCCAGTCAATTGCTTACAGCGGTAAGAACGTGAAGATCTGTGCATCTCACGCCGGACTTACCCTCGGAGAAGACGGTGCAACGCACCAAATCTTGGAGGATGTTGGTATGATGAAGATGCTACCACACATGACGGTTATCAACCCTTGTGACTTCAACCAGACGAAAGCAGCTACGATTGCTATTGCTGAGCACGAAGGTCCAGTTTACCTGCGATTCGGTCGTCCGAAAGTGCCAATCTTCATTCCAGAAGATCAAGAATTCATCATTGGCAAAGCACTAATGCTCAACGAAGGAACTGATGTGACAATCATCGCTACAGGTCACCTTGTATGGGAAGCTCTTGAGGCTGGAAAAGCACTCGCAGAAAAAGGAATTAGCGCTGAGATCATCAACATCCACACCATCAAGCCGTTGGATGAAGAAGCGATCGTACGTTCAGCGAAAAAGACAGGCGCCGTAGTAGTAGCTGAAGAACACCAAGTCCTCGGTGGACTAGGAGGTTCAGTAGCACAAGCGCTTTCTACACACGCCCCAACTCCAACTGAATTCGTGGCAGTAAACGATTCATTCGGTGAAAGTGGAACTCCAGCTCAATTGATGGAGAAATACGGATTGAACGCTGAAAGCATCATTGCGAAGGCGGAGAAAGTGATTTCGCGGAAAGCAATAGCTTAAATAGGCTTATGGCCTATGGCTTAAGGCCTAAGAGCCACTGCATACTGCTTACCGCATACCGCATACAATAAAGGTGTCCCGAAAGGGCGCCTTTTTCTTTTCTTAGGCGATGTTATTCGCTTCTGCGATCAGTGCTGCTTTCGTCTTTTCAGAGACTGGTAATAGTGGCAGTCTCATGTGGTGGTCACAGATGTTCAGATGCTTGAGAACCTCCTTCACCCCACCTGGGTTTCCTTCTACGAAAAGCAGTTCGATCATGCGTTTGAATTGGAAGTGAATCGGCTTAGCTATATCTAGGTCACCTTTCATCGCGGTATGAACCATCTTACCGAATTCAGCTGGGTAGGCGTTACCAACTACGGAAATCAATCCTTCAGCACCTAGTGCGATCATTGGTAATGTCAATCCATCATCTCCCGAGATCACTTGGAAGTTTGATGGCTTATATTCAATGATCTCTTCGATTTGAGAAAGATCACCACTCGCCTCTTTCATGGCTGCAATGTTCTCGTGCTCTGCGAGCGCTAATGTAGTATCAGCCAGCATATTCGATCCGGTTCTTCCTGGAACGTTGTAAAGTATAATTGGAGCCGGTGCCGCTTCGGCGATAGCCTGATAGTGAGCAACAATACCAGCTTGCGTAGGCTTGTTATAATATGGACTTACCGATAGTATCGCAGAAACACCATCAGCATTGAATGACTTCATTTGATCCACGACCATCGAAGTGCTATTCCCCCCGATACCGAAGGCAACTTTCGTTCTCCCTTGATTCACATCTAACACGTAATCAAGCACTTTGCGCTTTTCATCAGAAGTGAGCGCAGGTGATTCACCGGTAGTACCTTGAACTACCAGAACATCTACACCACCTTCGATTAGGTGCTCGGTAAGGTTCTTAAGTCCGGTAAAATCAATGTTTCCATCGGCAGTGAAGGGAGTGACCATGGCAACTCCTAGTCCGCTGAGATCGATCATTTCAGAGTAAGGTTTGAGAGGTAAAAGTTTATTTGCTTCCAATATTCATCCAAGCTGCATCCAGACTGAACTTCTAGTGAGAAGTCGTACATCTCTTCTGCACCGCTTAATGAGGCGCCTGCTTTCATTTTCGCCTTCGAATGACGAAGAATATAATCAAGGGGAACTGAAGGGCTCAATCGCAAATCAATAAGTATATCAAAAGGCTCTTGTAGGAAGTTCATCAGGTTCACTTTAGGCTTCATGTGCCAGTTGAGGTCACCCTTTGTAAAATACATGTATTCAAGCTTTTGTAGCTGATAAATAGGCAGCTGCTTCGTTGGCTTATCTACATAACCCAAGGCACATGCTCTGCGCACTCCATATTCCTCATGAACAAAACGTACGAGGCGTTGAATTTGCTTGAAATAGGCTTCATCTTTGTCTTCATAAAGGAAGGCAACGCTGTTCGCATTGGACAGATTCGTGCCTGTGCGTTCGCGCTGAGCTGGTTGCTCACGTTCCAGGAAATACTTCCCGGCCTTCTCCTTCATTCGTTGTACAATCGCCATATCCCAAAAATACCGCTTCAAGCGGGGTGCAAAGGTACAGACATTCCAATTGTTGTTAACACGCGCTACTGGACATCCATCGAATCAATAACTTTTTGCGTCTATCTCCCGTTAAATCAATAGACCCAGCGCATTATCCCTATGAATGAACATTGGATCACCGATGGCATTATCGATGCCGAATACAAGCAATACTTATTTCTTGCTTGGGTACAGCGAATCAAACAAGAGTTCCGCAACAGTAGACTCTACCCTGCTTTGTCTCAGCTGATTACCCAACATCAGAATCTCAACAAGTTAGAGGCCGATCGTCAGCAAATGAATGATCTACTAGACAAAGATTTGGTTGGCTTTGACATGAAAAAGATGCGCTTGATTTATAGGGCCTTAAACAGCATGCCGGAGCTCGACAATTACCTCGAAGAGATGATTCAATTCGCTGTGCCTCATGTAGAAAAGATGCTTCAAGAGGGTAAATCAATCTATGAAATGGTGGAAGAGCATATGTTCTTCACTCCCATTGGTGTTATGCCTCTGTACCGTAATGAAGGCTACCTCTTCTTGTACAATGAACCCAAGAAAGAGGTATTCTTGTCTCGTTTCCTCATGAGTCGTTTACAAGCGGCGAATGAAGGGTATCATCGATTAGAAACGGAATTGATCGCTTCTAGACCAAAAAAGCTCTCTGAGAGCTTCGAAACGATCAAGACTGAACTGATCCGAAACTTCAGAGAGCTTCCTAATCCTGCGACTTTCTTAATTCGAACTGAGTTCGCTTTTCCGCTCACAGAGACCTTGCTTCCTGTGGCTAAGCGTCGACTCGTCATCGAATTAAATAAGCTCTCAGCGTAGGCCCATCGGCACGTCTAGGAGCAATAGCTCACTATCTTCTGAGAACTGAATGTCTAGTTGATTGGTTTCCGAAACGCCCAGTGCATCGCGCTCTGAGAGTTCATGACCATCAATTGTGGCTTTCCCTTTAATCAAGAAGGCATACACTCCGTTTCCTTTCCGTGCGATATCATATTTCGTTGATTTTCCTGCTTCGAAGTTCCCCAATGAGAAGTACGCATCCTGGTTAATCCAGATGGAACCATCTTCTTCAGGACTTACCACACGTTGGAATCGGTTCTGACGATCTTCAGCTGGGTAACTCTTCTGATCATATCGTGGTTCAATGTTACGTTCCTTCGGGAATACCCATATCTGAAGGAACTTTACTAGATCTTCTTTGCTCTTATTGTACTCTGAGTGGTAAACTCCAGTACCTGCAGACATGATCTGAACATCTCCCTGACGAATGACAGAGGAATTCCCCATGCTATCTTGGTGTTCCAAATCTCCTTGCAACGGAATACTTACGATTTCCATATTCTCATGCGGATGCTTTCCAAAGCCCATTCCTGCGTCAACGGTATCATCGTTAAGCACACGAAGCGTTCCAAAATGCATTCGCTCTGGGTTATGGTAACTCGCAAAGCTGAATGAATGGTGACTATTCAACCATCCGTGATTCGCATGTCCACGGCTGTCAGCAGCGTGGAAAGTGTATTGAGCTGTCTTTGTATCCATGGGTTTGTTGTTTTTAGTGTTCTGCTTATTTGTAAATGCACGTCCAGCGAAGGCCAAACTTCCGGCGGCAACGCCAAGGACGCTCTTTCGTAAAAAGTCTTTTCTGTTCATGCTTAGGCTTCTTTAGCTATGGTGTCAAGCGCAAGACGTTCACGCTTGTTCAATTCTCTTTCTTTCAATGGGTCACTCAAGTCGTTGACATCTCCCATTCTCCCGAATGCTACGGCCAGGTATGGCGTTAGTCCTTCTTCATCTGTCAACTCCCCTATTCTGTCCAAGTGAACACCTCCCATCTGATGAGCGTAGATGTTCATGGAGAAGGCTTGTGTCACGGCATTTCCAACTGCGAGGCCTAAATCAAATGACCAGGTTCTATTCGGTCGATCCTTGTATGCGAATTTCTCTTTACCGAACACTGCCACCAAGGCTCCTGCATTCTTAGCCCATGCCACGTTTCCTTCCATCAAGGTGTTTAGAATCTTGTCAAAGGCTGGTGTTCCTTTGATTCCATAAACAAAACGCCAAGGTTGTTCGTTCATGCTTGATGCTGACCATCGTGCCGCTTCAAGTATCGTCATGACTTCTTCTTTCGCTAGTGCGGAACCGTCAAAGGCTCTTGGACTCCAGCGGTCTGAGATCAATGAATGCAGCTTATACTCTGTGTTTGCTTTTTTATCGTCGTTCAGTGCCATGTGATGTTTATGAGATGTTTTACGAGTACAAAGATTCTACCTTCGTTCTCAAATTCCCTTAACCTGGGTTAAGAAGGATTTACTGATCATTATGAAACAGACGAAATACATTATGCTTTCGATCGTACCTCTGGCGATCATCGCAATGGTTCTTAGCTGCGGAGGCCGAACGGCAGCTAGTGAAGGACCGAAGAAAACAGTGATTAGTCAAGAGTTCACATACTACTGGTACCAAGGTAAAGCTGAGCTCAGCAGCTACAAACTCACACAAGCTCGATACGGTGAGTTACGTGAAGGTGAAGCGATGCTCATTTTCGTCACTGAGCCTTTCGACAATGACAAGCAAGTCAAATCAGACATGCAAGACGACAATGACTTGTCGGTACTGAAGCTGAACCAGACACGTAAGTTTATGACCGGAGTATATCCGTATTCCATCATGACCTCTTCATTCACTGAAATTGACACGAAAAGCCCTGAGAGTCCGGTCAAGGTGACCAACTCTTCTCAAGAATGGTGCGGACACACATGGAATCAACTGAATAGTCAAGGAAACGGTTATGAGTTCCAGCTTTATAGCTACTTTGAGTCTGAAGGAGACGCCAGTGGAAAGCTCCCAGGAGTTCTGTCAGAAGACGGGATCTGGGCGATGATTCGCATGAATCCATCCAAACTCCCTCTGGGACCAACAGAAGTCATTCCAGCGCTGCATCACCTGCGATTACGACATATAGAAGCACAAGCAGCGGATGCCATCGGCACTTTGACCACAGAAAACGGAGTCAGCACCTATACGCTCGATTACACAAAGGTCGATCGCAAGTTGGTTATCCATTTCAATTCTTCATTTCCTTACGTGATTGAAGGCTGGGAAGAACATTTTAGTTCTGGTTGGGGCGCTAGCGCGGAAACGCTAGTAACCCAAGGGGAAAGAATCACCACTGAGTTACTCCCATATTGGATGCTAAATACAACTGCAGACAGTACTTATCGCGCTACTCTCGGATTGGATCGGTAAATTGCTGGCATGATTTTTTAGGTAACTAAGGAAAACCCAACGAAAATGAAGATCATGCGTAACTACTTCTTACTATTCCTGCCTCTCGCATTCTTACTGGTTCAGTGTGCTGAACGTCCTATGGGAGATAAGGTGAAAGAGCCGTTTACAGGCAATAAATATGAAAGCAACAACCGCTGGTTCCGTGCAGTAGGTAAAGGGGTTTCTACTCGCGATAACATCGCAGAAGGAAAGGCTGATATCGAAGCGAAACGCGAATTAGCACAGCAGGTACAGACTACTGTCAAGGTTGTAACAGATCAGTACTTATCTGATACACAGACGAACAACACCGACGAAATCAACGATAAGTTTCAGTCTCTCATTCGTGAGGTAACGAACACAACTATCGGAGATCTTCGTAAGATCGGACAAGAGAAATACTACAACGGAGAAGACTACACCGTTTACATCGCCTACGAAATCAAGAAGAAAGCAATGCTTCGCTTCCTGAAGAAAAAAGCAAAAGCAGACGCTAAGATTGACAAGGTGACGCTAGATACTATGGAGCGTATTCTAGATCAAGAAATCGAGCGCTTAGAAGCACTCGACGGAGACGAGTAATCAATCACCGAATAGACTGATGATGAAGCCAGCTGTGGCCATCATCAGGAAGAACCCAAATACTATCAGGGCTATCGTGATTCCTAGAACTAATAGGATAACCCATAGCCCTGATCCTTTATGCTTCCCTTCCTCTTGATGTTCGCGTATCAAATTCATGTTACGCTCATTCGCCTTGAAGGTGAAGTCAAAGATGGAACCGAGCACTGGAATCATTCCAATAAGCAGGTCTAACAGGATATTGCCGAGCATCTTCAGCAATACTTTACCACTCACTCCTTCCCTAGCAATTCCAATGACAATGGTGGCACTAGCGAGGTAACTCACAAAGTCACCAACACCTGGAATCAATGAAATGATAGGATCCAATCCGATCGTATAATCTGTACCGGGAATCCGGATACTTGAGTCAAGTAGTTTCGATAGCTTCTCGATCCAATCTGGGATCTTCTTAAGGGTGTCTTTCGTGGCCATATCGTATTGTAACACTCTTTTGACGAAAATAAAAAAGGGCCGTCACAATCGACGGCCCTGTTCACTTTTAGCAACTTGAGATTACTCTCCTAAGCTAATCTCAATCTCTTCACCATTCACATATACAATGGCGATATTATCGCATGTCCCATCTCCGAAATCAATCGTGCGTTCTCCCATAGGTGCATTGGTAAGAATGACACCTTGTACAGGGTAACCACATACACGATCAATGATAACTGGCTCTACCGTAGTTCTCGTAACCACATTGCCATTTGGGCGAACAACACTTCCTGTTCCCTCAATTTGAAACACATTATCACCGCAAATCGCTGTTTCGTGTCCTGACAACCAAGTCACCGTCTGGGTTAGGTCTCTTGTTAGCAGATTCCCATTCCGCGTGAATTCGGTATTAATCACACGAGTGTACATCGGGTTACCGTCTCCATTCACACCAAGACTGGTGGTGATTCGACTACCAGCTACTTGCGTATTGTTGACCTGAAAACCATCGAAGGTTACTGTTCGTACAGATCCCTCTACCATCATATCTCCTGAGATCGAAATATGAATCATTCCGCTACGTACTGCGCCGTTCGGGCCTTCGCAGCCACTTCCAAAGTCAAGCGTAATATCTCGAGGATACATGTCTTCTCCTGAATCTGTGACTTCAATACAATCAACGAGGTAGTCGAGCGGGTTGCATTGATCGCTTGAGCTGGCACTACGTGAGAAGAGCTCTACTTCATCTTCGTATCCACGCTCTGTGGCCATGAAGAGGGCTTCATTCGTGGCTGCAGTGATGTCGTTATTGCTCTGATCTTGTTTGCGACAAGAAGAGAGAACAACAAGAGAAAAGAGAAAGGTTAAAGTGATTGTTCCAGTGATATTTTTCATGGTACTAAGTTTTCGTTCGCCAGTTATGACGAGACGAATCCCATGAAGTTTAATCACCTCATTTCAATCAATTCGATTTTAACAACTCCGCGAACTGTACTTTGAACTTGTCAACCTTAGGGCGAATAACTGCTCTACAGTACGGCTGATCTCCGTTGAGCTCGAAATAGTCTGTGTGGTAATCTTCCGCTGGATAAAACTCAGAGAAGGCTGTGACTTCCGTAACAATAGGGTCTTCCCATACGCCACTTTGATTACCAGCTTCGATGGCCAACTCAGCAAGACGTTTTTGCTCTTCGTCGTGATAGAAAATCGCAGAACGATACTGAGTACCTACATCTGCACCTTGTCGATTCAAGGTTGTTGGATTGTGTGTGGCAAACAGTACCTGTAATAATTCAGCGTATGAGATGACGTTCGGATCGTAAGTGATCTGAATTACCTCCGCATGACCGGTTCTACCGGAACATACTTCGCGATACGCAGGGTTTTTGATATGCCCCCCTGAATATCCAGATTTAACGCTTGAAACTCCTTTAAGCTGGTCAAAGACCGCTTCAACACACCAGAAGCATCCTGCTCCGAATGTGGCAACAGACATTGTATTCTCCATGAATGACAAAGGTAACTCTTGAACAAGCTCAGAGTTCACACAGAAGTGTCACATTTTATTTACGCTGCATCTTTGGTCTCCTCACCACCGCGGGTGAATGGAGAAACTGGAGGCTTCACTGGTGCTTTGTAGATCGTCGAGAAGATGAACAGAACCACCGCTCCGCTGATCAAGAGTAGCAACAATGAATAGAACCCTTTCCAGAAGAACTCTTTAAAGTCTTCCCATTGAATAACTTCCCAGATACCGAGTAGTCCGAAAACGGTCACGACCATTACGACTGCGGCCAGGATATAAGCGTAGATGTTACGGGTTGTGTTCATAGTATAAAGATGACGAAAAAGCTTCGTTCTTCGTGTCTTTCAGCAGTTAAGGCTTGTTAAGGGGTATAAAAAAAAGAATTCCGAGAGGCCGTTGCCCCCCGGAATCAAACCAGATAATACTTACTACTACTTGCTACTGTTGAACTTAACGCTCAAACAATGACTGGTACAAAGATGAGCTAGCCATATGGCTTCTGTTGTAAGTTCGAGACTGAGCAAGTTGTAAGACGTCCTACACTCTGAAGCGTAGGAATCCCCAACTCAGTGAAGCAGTAGGATTGTCTTCTGTGAACCACGTAATCATGTCACGTGATGCAAAACCAAATTCCCAAGTTCCTTTACCAACGATGAATGTCAGTCCCACTGGAATCTTTGCTGGCTCGTCGTTTCCTGTGATCATTCCAGCAGAAAGCTGAATGAAATCAAGCGGTCTGAAATCACCTCCAAGAGAAATGATTGGCTGATCGTAGCTGACCACGGTTTCCGTTACAGGAAGAATCGCATCAGCCGCGAGATCTAGTTTTGGGTGAACTCTTAATCCAGCTCCTACCCGGGCAATCGTAGACAATTTTGTGGTACGGCTAGAAGACCCTGTCCATTCAAAGGCACTTTCAGGACTACTGAAATTGATAATCTCCTCAATGACGTTGGCCGTTTCTGCTCCGTCATCGGTGAATTCAGTGAACAACTGATCATTCAACTCATAGAGGTTACCATCCCATTTCATTCGACCGATATCGTTTACAGCCGCATTGATGTGTAGTTTTTCTCTCCAAACTAGTGTCGCACCGATATCCACACCCCAACCTAAACCTACCGGTTTCAAATCAGGAGCGTCGGCCGCAAAGGCGGAAGGATTGTCTCCTTCAATTTCGTCGTAATCAATTCCAAACACTGGAGATAGCGCAGAGAATACGTCTACATCCGATCCGTCTACATCTACCTGCATCCATGCATTTCCTAGAAGGAGCTTACCTCCTACTCCCACATGCAACGCAATGTCATCTGTGCTTAAGATTTGCTTTCCGTACCCAAGGTTAAATTCGCGAATCCAAGAGAATCCTGCTGAGGTACCGTCAACAATCTCAGAGAACTTCATGGCGTTATTAACGTCAACGATTCCACGATCGATCAAAACCAATGTGTCGGCTGATAGATTTCCTGTATTGGCAATCGTATCTCCGTTATTCAAGATCAATTCTGGGAAGTATGATGAAGCGTACCCAAGGAACAGTAATTCTGAGAGCTGAGGCCCGAGTGTTGCACTGAAGTCAACACGTTCTCTGGTGCTGAAAGCGATCGTACCTGCATTTCCCATATTCACAGAAACTCCTGATGTGATTAAGTCGATATCAACACGGGTGGTTTGTCCGGCAAATGAATTGGCGTAATCATAGCGTTGCTGCTGATCAAGCACTTCAAACTCGTCTTGCACAATGAGTTTTCTCACTTCATCCTTCGTGAAGAATTCACTGTAAGTGCTAAGTGTCCCTTCAAACAAGCCAAAAGTCACTGACTTGTTCTCAAAGCGAGATGGCAGCGATAAGTTTGCAGGGTTAATCCCGAGGGCGTGATAATCTGTAGTAAAGGGAGTTGAGGCTCCTCGACCTGTAGCCGCGAAGGCTCCATTTTCAGTTTGAGCAAGCGCAGAAGTTGCCGTGAATGCAACGCCTAACGCCAATAAGAGTAGTTGTTTCATGCAAATGCATCTTTAGTGGTCAAGGCTAATGTAAGTATTATCCCTTCCACCAAAGCAAGCAGCAACCAGACTTTTCCAGCGCCGTCTATTAATACATTTCCACCGAACCAGACTACCCCGAAGAAGGCTGAAAAAGTCAAGAATCCCCATGCCCATTTACGGCGTTGATAGATGCCAATGGCCATCGGAATGGAAATGATAAACATGAATATCGAGAACACTGTGGGAAGCAGCGGCCCCATGAAATGACTAAACCCGCTCACCAACGCTACAACCACCATTACAAACCAAAATGGAACAGAAAGTGCGATGATAACCGACAAAATAAAGGGTATCGCTGAGCTATTTCGTTCCGGACTTGGCGGTTTCGATGTGGTCCGCTGAGCGTAACCCGTTTGAGCTTGCGGAGGAGCTGCGAACTCAAAATCTTGTCCTTCCTTCCAATGCACAATCATATTGATGGACATCCAATTTCTGGCGTATTCGTTCCAAATGTGCGCATTGTTGCTTTTGAGCGAATCGAAGTGTTCAGTGATATCACTCAACTCAATCGTGCGTTCTGGCCTACCTTCTTCAGCAACAAAGAACTGGAAACCACGAAGCTTACGTTGATGAACCCGAACAATGTGATGAATCATCGCCATGCTGAACTCATTAAAGCGCCCAAGGATCTCTTTAACCTGGATTGGGGTCATTAGACCAATCACGTAGTTCAAGTTGGCCGGACGCATTGGAACCGGCAAACCACGCTGATGTAGCTCATCTGCAATCACCACTTTGTGCACAGCTTGGGTCTTGGCATCATTAAGCCATTGTTCCAAGGTGCGATTGTCTTGAATACGTATTGATCGTGGGTTCATACTCGAATATACGTCCAAGAGTATATTCTGATTCTACCGTTCGCCATAGTTGACGAATTTTAACGCTTCTTAGAAGAGCCCTTCACGGTAGATATAACGCGTCTGAGAAGACTCAAAAGGACGATAAATGTAGTATACCTGTCCATCTCGAATCGACAGATGATCGGGTCTGCGATGAGTCAATTCCTTGCCGTCAAGCAATTCGCCGGAAGTCATATCTAACTCATTCAGCGTTGTCACTCCATTCTTTTCGAAAACCACATAACACCGGTCTGTCGCGGGATCAAAGATGAGTTGTTCATCCCAATTGCGCCCAGCTTTTCCTTTATGATAAGATATGCTCAAGCTATCAGTCACTTCCGCGTTAGCGTCTATGAAGTACAACTGATCATCATAGTGGTCAAAAACGTAAATTTGCTCTCTTCCCGCAAAAACAGGCGCATAAAGCGGCTCGTAGTACATGCTTTGCGCAAATCCTGACCAATGTCCGGCGATCACTTCCTTATCGATACCCGTCTTCAGTTCTGCACGATACGCTTCCAGTTTCGCCCGCGTAGGCAGCCATTTGTACTCTGCTCGGAACATTTCCATCAAGAACTCATCTTCGATTGACAACAGAAGGTTGGCCACAGAATCATTCTCTTCAAAATGGTAATAATCAAACGCAGGGTAATTCGGTGTCCAGTTGGATGCAATGAACATTCCTTTCAATGAGTCCTGAACGGGCGCAATAAACTTATTGAACTCATCATTCTCAAGCTCGGCGAGATAGATATCTTCTTCACCAATGATGACCCAATGGTAACCGTGACGCGTTCTTAAGATCGCCTTTCCTGGATAACGACAATGGAACGAAACACACTGCTCCCCTACAGTCAGCGCTGCTTTCACATTACGGAATTCATCCAGAAGCACCAACTGGCAGCCGTCATAGATAGACTTGCCGCGTTCTTCTTGTCGCTTCATGTAACGCTCACTCTCATAGGTCAACAATAGCATTCCTTCTGGGAGGAAGGCGTAATCAGCCACGTGATATTGATGGTGCCCGTAAACCGTATCTGGTCCTGTTTCAACAATTACCTCACCGATGGAATAAGCCTCACGATTCAGCTTAATCACCATAAGGTCTGACAAGCTACCCGGCGTAAAACAAATGGTGGTATCCCGATATTGCAGGTGACTGAACTGTAAACAAGTTTCGCGGTTAGTTCTGATCTTCAAATCCGCCTTTCCTTCCTTGCTAGTGACTGTGGATGCCCCAAAGCTTCCCTTCACAGAGACATACACCCCGTCAATGGGCGCATTTGATGTTGCATCCAATACTTGAAGGCTAAGCCGTTCCTGCGCTAGCAGATGAATACTTAGTACAGAAAAGAAACCGAAGAAGAGAAGTCTGAAGATCATAGGCTTTATCTCTTGATGCTAAAGGTCGCGATATTCCATAAAAAAAGGCCACCAAAGGTGACCTTCTAATTTAGCGTGTGGAATCAGGAGATCTTCAGATTCCAGTTGAACTTATCTTCTACCTCTCCACGCTTAATGGCGTTGAGGGCTTTCTTTGCTTTGTTTGCGAACTCCCATGTTTCAGAAGGAGCCAGCTCATAATCAACACCTTCGAAAGCGATGCTTCTGATAGGTGCAATGGTAGCGGCTGTTCCGGCACCAAAGGCTTCATCTAGAGCTCCCATCTTTGCGAGGTCGATGATTTCAGCCACGGATACTCGACGTTCTTCAACATCGTATCCCCAATCACGTGCAAGCGTCAAAACACTGTCGCGCGTAATCCCGGCAAGTATCGTTTCACTCGTTGAAGGAGAAATGATTTTATTCCCTGAACGGAAAACGACATTCATTGTACCTGATTCCTCAATGTACTTGTGCTCTACAGCGTCTGTCCAAATCAACTGCTGGTAGCCTTCTTCTTGGGCCATCTTCGCTGGGTACAATGCACCTGCGTAGTTTCCAGCTGCCTTTGCATACCCAGTACCTCCTGGTGCTGAACGCACAAACTTGGTTTCAATCTTCACGTTCACCTCACTTCCGTAGTACGCGCCAACAGGACAAGTGAAAATCATGAAACGGTAAGTTTCCGATGGTTTTACACCGATGTATTCATCAGTGGCGAACATGAACGGACGAATGTAGAGGGACGCGTCTGGATTTGATGGAACCCATCCTTGATCTATATTCAATAGCTGCATTAGCGCTTCTTTGAATGTAGAAGGATCTACATGAGGCATACACATACGCTCAGCGCTCAAATTGAAACGCTCAATATTTTTCTCTGGTCTAAAAAGGTATACATCTCCTGAATTTCCTCGGAAGGCTTTCATTCCTTCGAAGATTGACTGCCCGTAGTGGATTACTGACGATGCAGGGTTCATGGAGAGGTTCTGGAACGGAACGATTTGGCCTTTTTGCCAAGCTCCGTCTTTATAATCCATTACAAACATGTGGTCTGAAAAGACCCGTCCGAATGGCAGGTTGTCAAAATCAACCTCTGGGAGGCGTGAAGCCCCTACTTCTTCAATGTCAAACATAGATTCTGATACGATCATCTTCCTGTCATTTAGGCTTGATGAGGGCTTAATTGCCCCGATCTGCGACCTCTGTCGCGCAACGCGAATATAAGGAACTCAAAGCGGAGAACGGCCTAGCTGACTCACAATTCAGGTTAACTCTACTCGTTTCCTTGAGGCGAGAATAAGAACTTATTCGGGCTTACTAGTTGAGCCTTAACCGCGTACATTACAATTGCCGCCGTGTTATTAACTCCCAACTTCTGCATGATGTTTTTCCGGTGCGTATTTACGGTATGGGCACTTAGGAACAACTTTTCTGCGATTTGGTTGTTGGTGTGACCTTCAGCAATCATGGTGATCACCTCCATCTCACGTCGACTCAATGAAACAGGCTCACAGTTCAATTCTCCCAATTCAACGTCGTGTAGATCGATCGCGTCGCGTCGAACAGCTTCAAGGATCTGGCCACAGAAGAACTTCCCTCCTTTGCCTGTTTCCTTCACAGAATCTACGATTTCATTGATGTCGCAGTCTTTCTTGATGTAGCTATCAACACCTACGCGTAACGCATTCACCACGGTTTGAGAAGATTGCTCAGTGGTAATAGCAACGACCTTCAGGCCTTTGCTCAGTTGTTTCACTTTGGGGACAGAATCAATAGAAAACCCTGGAGCGACGAAATCCATCATGACCACGTCTGGCTCGAAGTTGGTGACCAACTCCTCTAGAGATGCGTCATTCACTGCTTCACCTACCAATTCAATCTCTTCGTAATTCCCGAAGATCGTGGCAAGTCCGCATCGAATGATGTGGTTACTATCTGCTATTACAACTCGCGTCAAAGGGCTTTATTTAAATCCTTTCTAAATAACAAAGGTAACCCTGTTTTGTGCACTCGCCAAATGATTTTGTCAACTCATGCCTGAGAATTGTCATGAGATTGTACTGCCACGGTAAGTCCTTCGTTTGCGGCAATCGCATTCTCGAAGACTGTCTTGGTTTCCTCAAGTAACAAATCGTCATCACTATAGCGTGAACTGAAGTGTCCAATCATCAATTGTCCCACCTTTGCTTTCTTCGCTACTTCACCTGCTTGTGCCGCTGTCGTATGAAAAGTCTCTTTGGCTCGTTTCTCAAGGTTTGATAGGAATGTGGCTTCATGATAGAGTAAGTCAACACCTTTTACGGCCTCGATCACTTTCTCTGAATAAGCTGTGTCGCTGCAGAAAGCATATTTCCTTGGAGGCTCAGGCAAGTGAGTTACCCATTGCCATTTGATCACCTCTCCACTTTCTCTTTCGATATCTCGCTTTTCTTTAGCCGCTAAAATCTCACTTACGGTAAGTCCAAATTCTTGAATTTTCGGACGCATCACTTTCGCCTTGCGTTCTTTCTCTGTAAACAAGAATCCAGAGCACTTCACCCGATGCTTTAGTGGAAAAGCATACACTTCTACCGTGCGATCTTCATATAAAAGGGTTGTCTCTTTGACGATACTATTGATGTATTCAATTTCGAAAGAGAGTCTTGTTTCGCTAGCGCGGAATTGCACCTCCAAAATCTCTTGAAGCGCGGGAGGTGCATAGAGATTGAGTTTCTTCTTTCGTCCGAGCAGATGCATGCTTGACAACAGTCCCATGAGGCCGAGATAATGATCCCCGTGTAGATGAGAAATGAATATGTTATCAATCCGTTGGAACCGGAATTTGTATTTCCTCAGTTGAAGCTGGCTTCCCTCGCCACAGTCAATCAGGAACAGCTTATCATGCACATTAATCAACTGAGACGTCGGAAGGTGTCTCATCGTGGGCGTAGCTGCCCCACAGCCTAGTATGTTTACTTCGAATTTCACACAAAAAAACCGCTCAACAGGGAGCGGTTTTGAATTTTATGAGGTGATGATTATCGATTGATAACCATACGTTTCGTCATTTTCTTACCTGCAGCCTCGATGCTGTAGAGGTAGATACCATTGTTTAGTTCTGAGACATCAAGAACGGTGTTGTTATTTCCGCGACGTCCGTCAATCAGTTCATCAATAACCGCTTCACCGAGAAGGTTAATTACCGTCAAACGAACTGACTCCGCCTTATTCAAGGTAAATGGAACCGTTGTTTGATCATCAGCAGGGTTAGGAACGTTGTTTCCTAGAGAAAGCTCTAGTGCTGCGTTCTCCGCTACTGAAGTTCCATCAGACACAATGAAAGTGTACTGATCGAAATCGATGTTCTGTGAGATTGGCACTCCGAATACGGTTGTCCATCCTTGAACAGTAATGATCAACTGGAACTCACCAGCAATCAGTGGTGTTCCTTCAAGACTTGCGCAGTACTGAGTACCACCGTAGAATGTGCATGGATCAGGAGAATCACCATTGTTGTTGCAGACCGCCTCAAGACCCATTTCCTCTAAAGTGTATGTCACATCCGCAAGTACGAATGAGATATTCACCAACACAACAGAGTCAATCGGCGCTTCCGCAGGGAATGTGTCATCGATATCAGCAGCACTTGTAGGGACCATGATGTGGATCACATCTTCGTAGGCCATTCCAAGTTCAGCTACCTCAAAAGACTCTCCTAACAGCGGGTCAGGAGATACACCGAATGGTAGGTCTCCAAAATCGTAGTCAGCTGTACATTGGGCGCTAGCAGCAGTAAAAGCAAACAGAGCAGTAGCAAAAAGTAAAATTCTCTTCATAGTTCTTCTTTGTTAGGCTTAGAGATCACGCTCTACTTCGTCCATGTAGACGAGGTCAACAGCTTCGTTCAATGTTGGTGTGATCTTCAAAACCGAATCCAACTGAGAAATAGTTATCAATTTTTGTACCGTAGGTTGTAATCCACACAACACAAATGATCCATTACTATCACGGCAAAGACGATTTGCGACCAACACGGCGCTCAAGCCAGATGAATCACAGTAGCGTGTTTCAGACATGTCAAGGATGATATTCTTATCACCGTTTTTGTTGAGCATAACCAACTCAGTTTTGAGCTCAGGTGCCTGAAGGGCGTCAAGCTTCTCAACTTTGGTTTTCACAACCACTACCTTGTCCTTGTTTTCAACTTCGAATTTCATACTATAACGTACAGTTTGTGGTAAAGATAGTATTTTTTAGTTCCGTTCAATTTGCGATGCAAGCAAGTATAGCACGGCCATTCGGACTGCTACACCGTTTTCAACTTGATCTAAAATGATGGCTTGATCAGAATCAGCGACTTCACTGGTAATTTCCACTCCTCTATTGATTGGACCAGGGTGCATAACAACGATCTCTTTTTCTAAACTTTTAAGTTTTTCGAGGGTCAACCCGTATTGAGCTGAGTATTCACGAATGCTCGGGAAGAAAGCTACGTCATCGTCCCCTCCTTGGCGCTCCAGTTGGATGCGCAACATATTCGCAACATCACACCAGTTCAGCGCTTCATCCAAGTTATTTGACACCTTCACTCCTAACGCTTCAATGTGCTTTGGGATGAGTGTGCTTGGTCCGCAAACCATGACTTCTGCTCCAAGTGTTTTGAGGCAGTAGATGTTCGATAGCGCCACACGCGAGTGTGTGATATCACCGACGATCGCTACTTTACGTCCTTTGAAATTTGGACCTAAACGCTCTCGCATAGAGTAAGCATCAAGCAAGGCCTGTGTTGGGTGCTCGTGGGTTCCATCTCCAGCGTTAACGATACGTGTATTCACCTGCTTCGAAAGAAACAAAGCCGCTCCCGGGTCAGGATGACGCATCACCACCATGTCAACTTTCATTGCCAAGATGTTGTTCACTGTATCAATGAGGGTCTCTCCTTTCTTCACAGAGCTCGATGAAGCACTGAAGTTCACCACGTCAGCAGAGAGACGTTTCTCAGCCAGTTCAAACGAAAGACGTGTACGTGTGGAGTTTTCAAAGAAAAGGTTCGCCACTGTGATATCGCGCAGCGAAGGCACCTTCTTGATCGGTCGATTGATCACCTCTTTGAACTCGTCTGCTGTGCGAAAGATGAGTTCAATGTCAGACTTGGTCAGTCCTTTGATCCCAATAAGATGTTCGACGCTTAGTTGTTCATTCATAGTGTTGTATGTAGTTCAACCAGGTCTTTACCCGTTACTTCTTTCCATTGTACGTTGACGCGTTGTCCTTCGATAGAGTCAACGGCTCTTCCCACATATTTAGGTTCGATTGGTAGCTCGCGTGAGAATCTTCGATCAATCATCACCAATAATTCAACCGAACGGGGTCTACCGTATGATAGCATCGCATCCAGGCCTGAACGGATGGTTCTTCCTGTATATAGCACATCGTCGACCAAGATTATCCGTTGGTCTTCGATGATAAAATCAATCTTCGTAGCGTTTGGATTGAGCGGTTTCTCTCTGCGTCTGAAATCGTCGCGAAAGAAAGTCACATCAAGATCGCCACATCGGATGTCTGTTTTAGGAGCGATTTCTTTGAGTTTGGCTTCAATGCGGTGAGCCAGGTAAATCCCTCTAGGTTGAAGACCTAGAATCACTGAATTACTGAAATCGCGGTGGTTTTCGATTAATTCATGAGCCAAACGATCAATGATCAATTGGAACTGAATTTCGTCGATGAGTTTCGTTGGTCGCATCAATTACAAATATATGTGCTTCCCCTAGGATTCTTGATGCCAGCCTTGGCAATTTTCCACAATGGGTGTCCATAAAAAAGCCCCGCACAAGGCGAGGCTTTTAAATATAATCGGATGAAAGGGTTTATCCTTCCTTCTCTTCTTCGTTTCCAGCGTCTTCTGCTGGTGCGTCTTCCGCTGCGTCTGTTGCTTCTTCAGTAGCTTCAGTTGCTGCTTCAGTTGCCTCTTCTGCAGCTTCTGCTACTGGAGTTTCTTCAACTGCTGCAGTTGTTTCTTCAACTACTTCTTCTACAACTTCTTCTGGTGCTTCAGAACCACTTTCCATTTGTTCTTTCAACTGGCTAAGTACTCCTAGGTCACCAAGCGTAGCACGCTCTGTACCTTGATTCACCTGATCAACAGCTTTCGACATGTTACCTCCACCTCGTGAAGAAGGCTTACGCTCTTTGCGCTTTGGTCCTTCCTCGAACGTACGTGTATGGCTCACAGTAATTCGCTTCGCGTTCTTGTTGAACTCGAGTACTACGAAATCTGCTGTTCCTTCTACGTCGATCTGAGATCCGTCTTCTTTACGAAGCTGCTTCGTGCTGCAGTATCCTTCCACACCGTATGGAAGTGCAACGATCGCTTGGCTTCCGTCTTTCTTGATCACTGTACCCTGGTGAGTTGACCCCACTGCGAATACGTTCTCGAATACATCCCATGGGTTTTCTTCGAGTTGCTTGTGACCGAGGCTTAGACGACGGTTTTCTTTATCTAGTTCAAGAACCATCACTTCGAGTTCGTCACCAATGTTACAGAACTCAGATGGGTGCTTGATCTTCTTAGACCAGCTTAGGTCAGAGATGTGGATCAATCCGTCAATTCCTTCTTCCAACTCAACGAATACACCGAAGTTAGTGAAGTTACGTACGGTTGCTTTATGACGCGATTCCACTGGGTACTTCGATTCGATGTTCTCCCATGGATCTGGCATCAATTGCTTCATACCAAGTGACATCTTACGGTCTTCACGATCAAGTGTCAAGATTACCGCTTCGATCTCATCTCCTACTTTTAGGAAGTCTTGAGCGCTGCGTAGGTGCTGCGACCATGACATTTCAGAAACGTGGATAAGACCTTCAACTCCAGCAGCGATCTCAACGAACGCACCGTAGTCAGCCATAACAACCACTTTTCCTTTAACCTTATCTCCAACCGATAGATTCTCATCCAACGCATCCCAAGGGTGAGATGAAAGTTGCTTGAGACCAAGAGCGATACGCTTCTTGTTATCATCGAAGTCAAGGATAACAACGTTGATCTTCTGATCAAGCTCAACCACTTCTTCTGGGTGGTTGATACGACCCCAGCTAAGGTCAGTGATGTGGATAAGACCATCAACACCTCCAAGGTCAACAAACACACCGTAAGAAGTGATGTTCTTAACGATACCTTCAAGTACCTGACCTTTTTCAAGCCCGCCGATAATTTGTTTCTTCTGCTCTTCAAGCTCTGCTTCGATAAGCGCTTTGTGAGAAACAACAACGTTTTTGAATTCTTGGTTGATCTTTACCACTTTGAATTCCATCTGCTTTCCTACGTACTGATCGTAGTCGCGGATAGGCTTCACGTCGATCTGTGAACCTGGAAGGAATGCTTCGATACCGAATACATCTACGATCAAACCACCTTTTGTGCGGCACTTCACCTCACCCATGATGATTTCATCTTTCTCCATTGCGTTGTTCACATTCTCCCATGCACTGTGAATACGTGCAGTACGGTGAGAAATAACCAACTGACCGCTAGCGTCTTCCTGCTTCTCAATGAATACAGGGATCTCGTCGCCAGGCTTTAGCTCTGGGTTATAACGGAATTCTGAAGCAGCGATAACCCCTTCAGACTTATAACCAATGTTTACAACAACCTCTTTCTTACCTACAGAAACAACTGTACCTGACATTACATCCTTCTCTTGGATCAATGAAAGTGTGTTTCCGTAAAGATTTTCAAGACGCGAACGCTCGTCAGACGAGTATTCTTCATCTCCACCTTCGAAAGTTTCCCAATCGAAATCCTCCGGTGCAACGTTTGCTGCGACTGGAGCTACGATCTGAGACTCTTCTTTAGCTGGCGCTGCTTCTGCAGCTGGTGCCTCTTCAGATGTTTCTGGGGTTGCTTCTTCAGCAGCAGGAGTTGCTGCTTCTTCGTTTGTAGCTTCAGGAGTCTGAGCTTCCTGTTCTGCTGCTACTTTCTCCTCAGCGTTCTCAGCTGATTCGTTTTTTTCTTCTGCCATGTGGCCAGAATTTACTTGTATCTGATCTTAACCGGCCAATGATCAGAGGATTATACTTTGCTAACGGCCGTAATTAGCGTAAATCGGGCCGCAAAGATAGGTATAATCTTTAACAAATCAGCAACTTAGACTATCGCACCAGTAATTTGCTTCGGTAGCGATCATTGATGATCAAGAGATACACTCCCGGTGTGAAGTCTTCCGTGTTGATTTCGCGCACATTTTGAAGCTGGTCAACCTGACGTCCAGACATGCTGAACACCTTGACATCACTGAATTCCGGAAGAACCACAGGCTGGCCTGCAGTTACCGGATTTGGATAAATCATGTACTCCATCTGAACTTCATCTACTTCTACCGTAGCGCCGTTATTCGAATACTCAGGAGTTGTTTCCGTGAACAACACCCAAGTTGGAGCACCATCAGTGAAACGGCCATATGAAGTATCAGCTTGCTGTGGACCAAAACTGATTTGGTCTGCAATGGAGAATCCGTCAGGACTTCTCAAAATCACGTGCTCACCGTTGTTCGATAGGCGGAAGTTCGTGTGGTTCCACCCTTCTCCTCCTTGTTCATCTGCAAAGAAGATCAAATAGCCACCTGCAGCAATCACTGAAGAATCAGGATGATCCGTTGGGATTTGCCACTTGGTTGGATTGAACGGATTGTCTGAAAGGTAATATCCTGCCACATCCACTGGGAAGTCATTCGGATTGTAAAGCTCAATCCAATCCTCATTCTCACCTGCTGTATCCAAGGTATCAGTGTCGTTTTCAGCCATTACCTCATTGATGTAGAGTTCCTCAGGTTGAATGATGATCAACTGATTCGTCACTCTTGGCGTAGGAATCGTAAAGAATGAGCTTGATGGACCTCCATCTGATGAGCGTCCGTACGACATATCTACTCCTGTCTCAATAAATTCATAGGTATCGACCGTAGAGTCGTCCGGTCCGATCAAAGTTACTGTTCCAGAAGTGTTTTGAATGGCGCTTGAAATGTGATCAGCTCCATCCCCTAGTTCACCATCAGCATAAAGGACGAGAAAACCATCCTCATCTACCGTAGTACGAACAGGATCATTATTAGGAATCGTAAATACCGCTTCACCATCAAGCTGAATCTTGTAATTAGCAAGGTTTACTTGAATTGGGTTTGGGTTGAAGATCTCAATCCAAGGCTCGTGTTCACCGGCTTGGTCAACGATGTCAGAGCTATTCTCTGCCAGCACTTCGTTTACGAAGAGAATTTGTGTTGCCGGCTGAATGTATTGGTTCGTTGCGTCAGGCGTAGTCACATCAAAGAAGATCCACTCATCACAACCATCACATTCACGTCCGTATGAGATATCTGGTTGTTGTTGTGGGTAGCTCACTTGGTCAACAATCGTTTCGCCGTCTGGCTCTACAATAAAGATTGTTTCACCATCAGTAGAAAGCTTGAATGAAGCGTGATCTTCACCTTGTTCCTCATCGTTATCAATCCAGAAGATTTGGTATCCACCAGGAAGAATGGTTGTTAGTCCTGGGTTTGTCGATGGGATTAACCACTTGTCCAATGAATCTGGATCATCGCTTAGGTAATAACCGGCAAGGTTGATAATGCTTCCTGGATTGTAGATTTCAATCCAATCGTCGTATTCGAAGAAGTCATCTTGAATATCGTTCTGGTTTCCAGCCAAAACTTCATTAATCACAACTTGACCGTTTCCGGCGATAGCCAAGAAAACACCCGTCAAAAGAAGAAATAATCGCATGCTTGCAAGTTTACACGGTAAACATAATGAAAGTATGTCGGCTCTTAACATTGGCTTAACCTTTCTTTATGCGAAAATGGGATTCAAAACTTAAGGCACTTGCGTCACCGAAACCTCGTATTCATTGAAGTCGTTGATGACTTGATTCACCTCTGATTGTGAATTCAAATCACGTGTCCAGTAAGTCGTCACGCCGTTTGAAGTCGTCTGGTAAATCCCCCACTTTGATTCGAGCATGAGCATAGCCATTGCGGCCTTGCCTGGCACTTCATCAGTGTAAGATCCAATCTTCACTTTGAAAACCTGGTCAGGAGTAGGTTGCTCAACAGCCTCTTGCGAAGTTGAAGGGTTGGTTGAAGGATTGATGCTTGATACAGCCACCTTCTTACCGTCTTTATATGCCACAATGAAGGCATCTGTGATACCGTTTGCGCGTGCTTGGTTCTTGCGTGCTTCCGCATCAGCCTTGTTCGTGAAGCTTCCAGAAGTATAACGAATGAATCCGCTCACCGTGCGTTCTGCCATCACATCATTGACATTGTAAAGATCAGTCAAAGAAACCGGCTTGCTGTAAACTCCTATCTGAACTGAGTAGAACTCCCCTTCCATACTTTCCCAATCTGTTGCGAATGACGGAATCGTAAGAATTGGCTCTTCTAAACCTGTGCCATCGGCGCTAAAGCTTGGAGAAGACTCCTCTGTAGATGTCGTTTCATCGCTGCTTGATTCAGCAGTTGAAGACGCAGGATTTTCTGTTGCCTCGGTAGTAGTCTCAGTATTCGATGCAGTTTCCTCTGTACTTGTTGTATTGACCGCTAACGCTTCAGTATCAGTAGACATGGCTCTAGCTTCACTCAATGAAATGCGTTCACCATTCAAGAATGCGACAACAAAAGCATCGCTGTATCCACGTTGTCTAATTTGACCTTTGGCATTGTCTGCGCTGTTGTAATCGACGAACAAACCTGCGGTGTAACGCTTGATTCCATTATTCAACTGCTCAGCAGAAAGAGGCGCGAAGTCTCCAAAATGATCCTGCGGAATCGGGTTACGGAAGGCTCCTACTTGAACCTTGTACACAACTCCCGTTGGCAATTCTGGATCAACTGGAATCGGCGTCTCTTCCGAGTAAAGGGCTTCTTCAGTGAATCCGAAGAGGTTATTGTTCAATACAGGTGGGTACGAGAATAAGTAATTACTCAACGCCGCTGGTGGTGCCGTTGCCACTGCTACATCTCCAGCCGGACGAGCTGTTGGGACATGCGTGCGTGCTTCTGCGATAATATCTGCGGCGTCAAGCAGAACAAAGGCATTACGTAACTCTTGAGCTTTGTTGTTGATTTCTTCATCTGCAGCGGCTAAGCGCTCATCAGCATCTTGCACTTCAAGGTAGCGCACTTCTGCGTTACGGTACTGCAGCTTGATTTCTTCTGCAATCTCATTGCGCTCTTCCTCTGTATCGGCCACCTTCAACGCGAGTTCAAGTTCTGCGATGCGTTGGCGATTCTCGTTCAAGTCGGCAACAGCCGCATTGCGTGATTCGAAGATGTTCTGACGTTCAGCTTGTAGTGCTTCCAACGCTTCTCTTGAACGCACCATATCCTGATAAGCTACCGTTTTCACGATGGCTTCTCGGTATTCAGGTGTCCATTCAGATTCTCCTTCAAGCTTTGTTACCAAGGTTTCTTCGGTTGGTAGGTCTTCTAAGACCGTAGCTTCTGGCGAAGGTGATAGCGTTGGAATTACTGGAGCCTCTTCACGGAGACTTTCGATTATTTCTTCAGCTACTGTATTCACTTCCGTTTCTTCTGCAATACTTGTTTCAGAATCAGCTGTTGTAGTTTCTTCCTCAGCAGTGTTTGCTTCTGACTCATCAGTAGGGTCTGCATTCGCTAGCGCGGAATCGTTTGACGTTTCATCTTGGGCATCAGAGCTGTTCGCAAGTGCAGTCTCTGCTTCTTCAGTTTCACTTACCGACTCAGTATCTGCAGTACTAGATATCTCCGAAACGCCAGCAGTGTCTTCCGTAGAAGAATCAGCAGAAGTTTCCTCTGCGGTCAACGCTTCAGCAGCATCCGACGGTGCTTCCCACTGCCCTCTTACAATAGCGCTGCGTGTTTCTTGATCAAGCGCCAGAATCTCTTCTTCATTGCTGATCATTTCTTGAACACGGTGTTGAATCGCGATCGCCTCTAACTCTAGCGCTAGTGCTTGATCGTATTCATAGGCTTGTTTGATGTCGTCAATTTCTGGAGCTGCCCCTAGACGTATTTGATTGGCTTCGTTGATGTTGTCATCAGCGCGTTCTAGCTCCCGTTGAATATACTTGAGTGTTTCTTCATCTGTCGCTAGCGCGGAATTCTCTAGAGCTTCATCAAGTTCAATCTCTGTAGCCTCATAGATCTCCACTGCTTTTTCTGAAGCGATTTTTGAACGCTTCACCTTCGCAGCAGCAGCATCGAAGTACGCTTTTTCAATGGCCTTGTCCAGTTTCTTCTTCTTGCCGTCTTTCTCTGCGCGTTGTAGCTCTAGACGTAGCTCTTGCACTTCCGACTCATTCGCAACGATTTCGTTCATGCTGCGTTGGAAGTTGTCGTTATCACGTAACTCGCGAGCTACATTCACCATTTCAGGATGACTCGTTAAATCGTCTGGAGTCAACACTTCAACAGGTTGTAACTGCTCATTCAATGCCGTCAGTGCTTCTTCGCTCAATGAGCTGGCATCTTCAACTTCTCTCGATTCATCGATGCTCTCAACCACCTCTGTGACAACCGATTCTTCTGTATCTATAGTTGAAGCTAAATCAGAAGTACTAGCAGCAATATCAATCGCTTGTAGTCGACCAATTTCTTGCTGAAGTCGATCACGATCTTCTTCATTTGAAGTAGCATCAATAGCGTTAACGCGTTCCGCGATAGCGTTATCAATCTGATCTTGCGCATCCGAGTCAGTCACATCAATCGATAATTGCTCAAGAATCTCTGCTTCGGAATCAGCAAGAGCTGCTGGTAAATGAACGGCTGGAGCCGACTCTTCCACTGCATTCACAGCCGGTTCATCCGTATTTGTTGAAGAATCAACAGACTCTTCTGAATCAGATGACGTTGAACTTTCGTCGATGCTCACATCGGCTACAGGTTCGTCGCTGGCAGAAAGGCTTAGCTGTAGATCTGTTTTGTATTGCTCAAGACGTTGCTTGTTCGAGAAGATTTCATCATTGAGTTTACGATGCTCAACAGCAGTCATATCCCCCATTTGATGTTCCTCGATGGATTCAAGTCCTCGAATGTATTGCTTAGTCAACTCAATTTGTGCCTCCGTTTGATCAGCGAACGGAAGTTGCTGTGCAATGACATCGCGCAATTCTTCTTCATAGTCTGACTTCAATACCTCGGCATTCATGCGAGAATCCAAGTAAGCTTGCGCCGCGCGAAGTTCTTGAGACTCTTCTTGGATAGCGCGGAGCTCAGCAGCATCATCGCTTTCCATTACCGCACGTTCGTTGCTGTCAAGGCGATCATCGATATCAAGGGCCATTTGTCGCATCGACTCTAGTGAATTCGTGCGTTCTGCCATTGAATTGGCTTCCCCTTTCTCGCGCCACGAATCGGCACCAAATACTTTCTCGTAAGTCGCTTTCGCTTGAGTAGCGCTTGCCGTTGTTGGCGTCTCGTTATTAGCACGTTGCTCTGCAGTAAGTGTCGCTTGATAGTCTAGTGACGAAGTCAACAACTCTTCTCGTTGATCAAGTTCTTCAGGAGTCAATGCATCTACATTCATAGAACGTAAGAATGCAATCTGATCGGTCACATCACGCAACTGCATAGCGCGAAGTGCTGCCTTCTGTTCATCAGGAGCGATCGACTCATTGTCGATACGTTGCACCTCTGAAGCGTAGGTATCACGCAGTCCAGTAACAGGCTTTAGCTGAACGTCGTAGCTAACAGCTTGTGCAGACAGACCTTCAAGTAATGTGATGTCATTACGAGTAGCGCGCATCTCCTCATCTAATTTCATGAGTGTTTGCGGGTCTGTAATGGCTAATCCGTCAAGTTTCTCTTCTGTTTGCGCTAATTCATTCTGAAGCTTTGTGGCTTGCGACTCGTCGAATGCACTAGCCTCACCTGCTGGTTCTTTAGCTGCATTCTCATAGAACTCAAGCTGGGTACGAAGATCAAGTTCTTCTGCACCGAGGTTTTCGGCAGATCGTGTTTTACGCTCAATCTCTTCATCAATAGATGCTATTTCAGCATTCAATTGAGACAGTTCATCTTGAAGCGCTTCACGAACGCCTTTCTTGGAAGCTAATTCCAGCTCCTTTTCTTTTCGGCGCATGCGCGCATCAAGTTGATCGCGTTCATTTCTCAGGTTCGAGATTCGCTCCAAGAGCTTGCGCTCGCTTTCTTCTTTTTCCGCTGCAGCTGCCACCGTTTCTTGAATCACAGGAATATCCAATCCTTGCTCGGATTCATCGTGGTATTCCTTCAAGATGTTCAAGGCCTTATCCAGGTCATTGGATGCAATGGCTTCGGTTACTTCAGTGTATCTGTCATTTTTCGCTTGCGCGGAATTGTCAATCTCGCTTGAAGCATCGTGCAGTGACTTTGACGCGATCAAAGCATTGCTTGCCTCACGACGCAATTCTTCAGCCTCGACTAGCAGAGCTTGGTATGCTACTAGTTTATCAAAGTAGCTCGGGTCATCTTCTGACACCCCTTGCATCAACTGCTCTGCTTCTAATGTCTTCTGAGATGCCAATGCACTGTTGGATGCCGCTTTCTGAAGAAGCTCACCTGAGTGGTCTTGCAGCTGTGGAGCTAAGTTCTTTGAGTCTTCCGCTGCTTGCTTCATTTCAGACAAGACGTCGTCAAGACTTTTGTTGCGATCAAAGCCAGCTAATGCGGTCAGCTGATCTTCACTGATTTCTTCTCTAAGTGATTCCTCTTCTTGCGTGTTTTCCAGCTGATCAAGCAGTTCGTCGGTCACATTGACATCGAGACCTTGCTTCTTGCGGAGCATTTCTGCAGAAAGCTCTGCGATGTTCACATCGAGAGGAGCTCCAAATTCATTGGTGATGTACAGCTTTTGTTGTCCGCCTTCATCTACGATGCGCAGTTCTTGGCGCAGCGCAACACTTCCACCAAAATCTGGCACTTCAAAGCTTCCAGAATGGATGATCGCTCCTTCATCGGGTTGCACTTGAATAGTGTATAATCCCGCTTTGGGGAGGTCGAGTAGGTAACCCTTTTCACCTCCGTCTGCTTTGGTTTCAATGATTGGTTTGCCCGTTAGCTCATCAATGATTTTCAAGCGCGCTCCAGGACCTAACCCTTCCGCGTTAGCGAAATAAGCACCTTGAATGAAAGTAGTGTTCACAGGAATCTGCTTGACCATTACCTTGTACACGCTCATTTCATTCTGAGCGGTATTACGCGACGAAGCGAAGTACGCCGTTTGCTTCAACGAATCAACAACATAGAAAATGTCGTCATCTGGAGTATTGATGGCAAAATCAAGGTTCACCGCTTGCGAAAAGCGATTGCTCGCAGCATCGTAATCACAACGGAAGATATCGTACCCTCCCATTGAATTATGTCCTTTGGAAGCGAAATAGAAGGTCTTGCCGTCGGGATGCATGAAGGCGAAATCTTCATCGTACGCCGTATTCACCGTTGATGGAAGGCGAATTGGATTCGAGAACTCCCCTCCAGGTAAAATGTCTGCGCGGTAGATGTCTTTGCCGTATTTGCCGTCTTTACCGTACGATGTGAAGAAGATGGTCAAAGCATTTCCCGGGAAGTGCATCACACTCACCAATTCCGCTTTCTTATCGTACTTCGATAGTAGGTCTTCCGGTGTCTTCAGCACTCGACCACCGATTTCTTCTAGGTTGTAGTAACGGAAGAAGTCAGACGAAGCAGCGTTGGTTTTCTCAAGCACCACCACATCCTTGATATTAGAAAGAAGGTCACCTCCTTGATCACACATTTGGATATTGCGCTCTGCTGGAAGTGGGTTCTTTTCTTTCGGATCAAGCTTCATGAGGTACTTCATGTACGCATCTTTCGCTTGAGCAAATTCATAATTGAGGTGGTAAGCTCTTCCGAGATAGAAGAACACACGAACGTCGCTGCAATTCTTCTTTACAGCGAAGTTTAGGTGACGAATTGCTTTGGATTTCTCGACCCCAGCATACAATGCACAGGTACCAAAACGGAAATTGAGCTCCGCATCCTTAGGGTGCAGACTCACGAGCTGGGAATACACAGGATAGGCCTGTGCAAATTTGCCAGCTTCAAATGCCGCCTCTGCCTCAGCGCGTAGCTGAGTTTCTTCCTTAGAAGTCTGCGCGTTCAGGCTTACCACCATTGCGCAGATCAAGAGCACGGACGTAACCAGACGTTTCATAGGTGTAGAGACCAAGTTACTTAATTGCTTTTCATCCGATTTGGGGAAGGTAGACTTTTATCCACACCCCAAGCTTTACCAACGCTAGTTTCAGATTTCACTGACACTAACGCTTCCTTTGTACGTACACTTAAAGGAAGGGTTACGTTCAGGGTTTTCTCACCTTATATACTCTATTACCTTTGCAGAAAATTTCAAACCATGCCTAAAGGAGTATTTAGCATTCCATATCCGGTTAATGAGCCCGTACTTAGCTACGCTCCCGGGAGTCCAGAGCGCGAAGAGCTCATGGAGATGTACCAGGAAATGTATAACCAAGATCCGATTGATGTACCGATGTACATTGGATCTGAAGAGGTTCGTACTGATGACAAGCGTCCGATGTCGCCTCCGCACGAGCACAGCAAGATCCTAGGGCATTTCAACTACGGAACTTCAGCGCACGTTCAACAAGCAATAGACGCAGCCCTTGCTGCACGTAAGGATTGGGCAGATATGTCATGGGAGCACCGTGCAAGCATCTTCCTTAAGGCTGCTGATCTATTAGCAGGACCTTACCGCGCGAAGATGAACGCCTCAACGATGTTGGCGCAGTCAAAGAATGCTTTCCAAGCAGAGATTGATGCGGCATGTGAGTTGATCGACTTCTTTAAGTTCAACGCGTACTTCATGCAAGAGATTTACGAAAACCAGCCTGATTCGCAGCCTGGAATTTGGAATCGCCTTGAATACCGTCCACTTGAAGGATTCCTTCTTGCCATTACTCCATTCAACTTTACTTCTATTGCGGCTAACCTTCCGGCGTCTGCTGCTATGATGGGTAACGTTGTGCTTTGGAAACCAGCTGAGAGCCAAATGTACAGTGCACAAGTGATCATGGAGCTATTCAAGGAAGCAGGTCTTCCTGATGGTGTGATCAACTTGATTACCGTTGATGGACCAGAAGTTGGTGATGTTGTATTTAAGCACGCAGATTTCTCTGGACTTCACTTCACTGGTTCAACTGGAGTTTTCCGTCACCTATGGAAGGAGATCGGGATGAACATCGATAAATACAAGACTTACCCACGTATCGTAGGTGAAACAGGTGGAAAAGACTTTGTGATTGCTCACCACAGTGCAAATGCACAAGAGGTAGCCACAGCGTTGACACGTGGAGCTTTCGAATTCCAAGGTCAGAAGTGTTCAGCTGCAAGTCGTGCTTACATTCCTTCTAACATTTGGGAAGAGGTTCGTGGTGCTATGGAGCTTGACTTGAATAGCTTCAAAATGGGTGCACCAGATGACTTCTCGAATTTTGTGAATGCTGTAATCGACAAGCGTGCTTTTGATAAGATCACTAGCTACATTGATTATGTGAAAGAGCAAGACGATGCAGAGGTGATCATGGGTGGAAACTACGATGGTAGCAAAGGTTACTTCATTGAGCCAACCGTAGTATTGACTTCAAACCCTAAGTTCCGCACGATGTGTGAAGAGATCTTCGGCCCTGTATTGACGATCTACGTTTACGAGCCAGATCAGTGGGAAGAAACACTTGAGATGCTTGATCAAACAAGTGAATACGCTTTGACTGGTGCGATCTTCTCAAAAGACCGTTACGCGATTCAATACGCAACGAAAGCACTAGAGAATTCAGCTGGTAACTTCTACATCAACGATAAGCCAACTGGCGCTGTTGTTGGTCAGCAGCCATTCGGTGGTTCTCGTGCTTCTGGAACGAACGACAAGGCTGGTTCATACTTGAACCTTCTACGTTGGGTGAGCCCTCGCACAATTAAGGAGACCTTTGTTCCTGCAACTGATTACCGTTACCCATTCCTCGGGTAATCGAGATATAACGAAATGAAAAGGGCCTCGAATTGAGGCCCTTTTTTATTTACTATTCTTTCTCGGTCTTCCCGGCCCACGCTTCTTCGCTGTGGATTTCGTTGCAGCTTTTGGAGCTGCGTTTTTTCGTGGTCTTCCTGGACCTCTTTTTGCTTTCGGCGCTTCCTCCGGATTCTTTCTTGGTCGTCCCGGCCCGCGTTTTGGCTTGACTTCCTCTTCTTTTTCAACAGTGGTTGCGAGTATTTGCTCGAAACGACTACTGTATGGTTCTTGAAGCTTGCCTTCGTCGTTTAACCAACGCTTGAGCACCATGTACTTCATTTTCTTGCCTTCTTCCCCTACTGTATCAATTTTATTGTGAATTGTACGTAGTCGGAATGCACTATTCAGAATACTCGCCTTCGCATTTTTCACTCTGTCTTCAGGAACATTCTTCAATACTAATGCGTCTTTGAGCATTTCTTCATAGCTCATCGGACGATCAACACTCTTCAGGCGATTGACAATAAAGTCTCCCCACACCGATTTTGGTCCGCGTTTCTTTTTGCGCCCTCTCTTCTTTGTTGCTTTTGCAACCTTTGCTGGAGCTGGAGCAGCTATGGAAACAGGTTCTGTGGTTAGAGGAAGATCGCTTCCAAGTTTACCAAGTACGCTTTTCAAGTGTTCCACACGTCGAGATAGCTCTATGTATTCCTTCTCATAGGCATGACGCATGACATTGAGTTCTTCTTGACTAAGAAGAATCTCTTTCATGATAGATTCTGACATAAATAATTGTTGGTCCTACAGCCTTTCAGTTCAACAAAAAACCAGTTGAACTCAATCGCTTATTCAAAACAAATAGAAAATGAATTAAAAATCAATTAAATATGAGGGTTTTAGACAAATGGTATGAATACATAACCTTTTTTTAGGCGTTAGGCTATAGGCGTTAGGCTTTAGTGAATTTTTACCTTTGTGGGGATTGTCTTCGTCGCTTCGTGTATGCGGAGAGGAAAGTCCGGACAGCATAGAGCGCCACACTCCTCAAAAGGGAGGCTTCGAAAGAATGACAGATAGTGCTGCAGAAATTTATACCGCCGATGGTTCTTCGGAACACAGGTAAGGGTGAAAAGGTGAGGTAAGAGCTCACCAGTGCGCAGGTGACTGCGTAGCTCAGGTAAACCTTGTGGGTTGCAAGACCACGTATACTGATGCTTGAGGGCTGCTCGCTCGATATCAGGGGGTAGGTTGCATAGATAAATGACGAAGCATTCTTCGGAATGAACAGGATCCGGCTTATACAATTGTTTTAAAGGGGTATTTGTCTCACCGACATTGCCCTTTTTTCTTTTACTTTCCCCGATCTTTGCAGATCAATTTTAGGGAAATGGACTTAAGTCAAATCCTATATTTCATTGACCTCACGGGAACCTTTGTGTTTGCCGTGTCAGGTGTAACCGTAGCATCGCGATACAACGTCGATGTCTTCGGTGCTTCTGTTATTGGTTTTGTAACTGCACTTGGTGGAGGAACGGTGCGTGATGTGCTCATTGGAGCCACGCCTGTAAATTGGATTTTGAACGATGAATGGGTGCTTGCAGCTACTGCCGGGATTATCATTGGGCTTTTTGTGACTCGGGTGATTTCCCAGTGGAAACGTACAATGTTCATCTTTGACACCATCGGAATTGGTCTATTCACCATTCTAGGGCTTGAGAAGACCTTACAATTGGGCCTCTCTCCTATTATCGCTTTAATGATGGGTACCGTATCTGCCGTTTTCGGTGGCGTAGTTCGCGATGTCTTGGTGAATCGTGTTCCTCTGATTTTCCGAAAAGAAGTCTACGCAACGGCTTGTATTGCTGGAGGATTGGTCTACTTGTTTATAGGATTATTTACAGAGAACAAACTCTGGCCTTTGCTTGTCAGCATTGGGGTTGTGATCACAATTCGAAGGTTGGCCGTGATGAGAAATTGGAGTCTTCCGATGCCAAAGTCGTCAAGACCCTAGAGGTTTACTATTTTTGCTTCCCTTATTAGGAGAAAGAAACATGTTTGAAGGATTACAGGAACGGTTTGACAAAGCCTTTAAAGTCTTAAAAGGACAGGGCCAGATCACCGAAGTTAACGTAGCAGAAACGCTTAAAGAAGTACGTCGAGCACTATTGGATGCCGATGTCAACTTCAAGACCGCTAAAGACTTTACCAACCGTGTAAAGGAAAAAGCACTTGGTCAAGAAGTACTGACTGCCGTTAAGCCAGGACAACTCTTGGTTAAGATTACGCACGCTGAACTCACAGAGCTCATGGGTGGTGATCAAGCTGAACTCAACTTCCAAGGAAACCCAGGCGTGGTCTTGATGTCTGGTCTACAGGGTTCTGGTAAGACAACCTTCTCTGGAAAGCTAGCGAACTGGCTGAAGACGAAAAAAGGAAAGAATCCACTTCTCGTAGCTTGTGACATCTACCGTCCTGCGGCGATTGACCAGCTGCACGTAGTCGGTGAGTCTATTGGAGTTGATGTCTATTCAGAACGCGAGAATAAGAATGCAGTAGAGATTGCTCAGAATGCGATTCAATTTGCGAAGAGCAACGGACATAACGTAGTTATTGTCGATACAGCCGGTCGTTTGGCGATCGACGAAGAGATGATGCAGGAGATCGAAGCGGTGAAAAACGCGATCGAGCCTTCAGAGACGCTCTTTGTTGTTGACTCGATGACTGGTCAAGATGCTGTGAATACAGCCAAGACCTTCAACGAACGCTTGAACTTCGACGGAGTTATCTTAACGAAGCTTGATGGTGACACGCGAGGTGGTGCTGCGCTGTCTATTAAGACTGTAGTGAATAAGCCGATCAAGTTTATCGGTACTGGTGAGAAGATGGATGCACTCGACATCTTCTACCCGAAACGTATGGCTGACCGTATTCTCGGAATGGGTGACGTTGTTTCCCTTGTAGAGCGTGCTCAAGAGCAGTTTGACGAAGAGAAAGCGAAGAAACTGCAGAAGAAGATCGAGAAGAACACCTTCGATTTCGAAGACTTCCTTGACCAGCTTCAGCAGATCAAGAAAATGGGTAACGTAAAAGACCTTCTTGGAATGATCCCTGGAATGGGGAAAGCATTGAAGAATGTTGAGATCGATGATGATGCGTTTAAGCACATTGAAGCCATCATTCACTCGATGACTCCATACGAACGAAGCAATCCGAATTCAATCAACGGAAGCCGCAAGAAGCGCATCGCTTCTGGTAGCGGCACTTCAGTGAATGAAGTGAACAAGTTGATCAAGCAATTCGATGAAACGCGCAAAATGATGCGCATGATGACAAACCGCAGTCGCATGTCTTCTATGGCCGGAGGGCTTCGTGGAATGCGCGGTAAAAAACGTAAATAAGCATGCAGATCCTCGATGGAAAAGCCACTTCGAAAGCAATCAAAGAAGAGATTGCTGTTGAAGTTGAAAAACGTAAAGCAGCTGGATTGAAAACCCCTCACCTCGCCGCAGTGCTTGTGGGTGATGATGGTGCGAGTCAAACTTATGTGAATAGCAAAGTTCGCGCATGTGAACGTTGCGGATTCAAGAGTACCTTGGTAAAACGTGACGGTAGCTGTACCGAAGAGGAATTGCTTGAGATCGTAGATCAGCTGAATAACGACGATGACATCGATGGATTCATCGTTCAGCTACCACTTCCTAAGCACATCAACGAACAGAAGGTCCTAGAAGCAGTAAAGCGCGAGAAAGATGTAGACGGCTTCCACCCGGAAAACGTTGGACGAATGGCATTGAACTTGCCAACCTTCCTCCCTGCTACCCCATACGGAATCATGCAAATGCTGGAGCGTTATGAAGTTCCTACTCAGGGTAAGCATGCAGTGGTGATCGGACGAAGCCATATTGTAGGTTCTCCTATGTCAATCCTTCTTTCTCGTAATGGGTATCCTGGAAACTGCACAGTCACTATCACTCATAGCCGCACTACTAATCTTGAGGAACTAACGCGTGAAGCGGACATTCTCATTGTTGCACTTGGTCGACCAGAGTTCGTGAAGGCCGATATGGTAAAAGAAGGCGCTGTTATCGTAGATGTGGGTATTACTCGTGTCGAGGCTCCTGAAACCGAAAAGGGATACGTTATCAAGGGAGATGTTGCTTTCGACGAAGTAGCTCCTAAGTCTTCCTTCATCACCCCTGTGCCAGGTGGAGTTGGGCCGATGACCATCGCCTCACTTCTCAAAAACACGCTTCAAGCTGCCGGTGACAAGCCAGCGTAACATCGATGAACGTTTTATGCGGCGTTGCTTTCAGCTTGCCGAACAGGGTCGAGGAATCGTCTCTCCTAATCCGCTTGTTGGATGTGTGTTGACCTTAGGTGAACGCATCATTGGCGAAGGCTACCATCATGAATACGGCAGCCATCACGCCGAAGTGAATGCTGTCAATTCAGTTCAAGACCCTTCCCTCCTTTCCCAAGCAACGGCTTATGTCAATCTTGAGCCTTGTGCTCATCATGGCAAAACGCCTCCTTGCGCTGATATGCTGATCAAGCATCAAGTACAGCGTGTTGTCATTTCAAACCGAGATCCGTTTGATGAAGTTGATGGAAAAGGGATTGAGCGCCTAAAAGCTGCAGGAATTCAAGTTACTGTTGGTGTTCTTGAAGATGAAGGACTTTGGCTCAATCGAGACTTCTTTACCCACCACACAAAGCAACGTCCGTTCATTCAATTGAAATGGGCACAAACTAGTGACGGATTCTTTGATAAATCGCGCCTAACGAACGAATTAGGTTCTACTTGGATCACTGCTCCTTCTACTCGAAAGTTAGTTCATGCGATGCGTGGAGATGCTGACGCAATTCTCGTTGGTATCAAGACGGTTCTGATAGACAACCCTGAACTAACTGTTCGCGATGTAGCCGGTAAAAATCCTTTGCGTGTAGTGATTGATCTGAATAACGCTATCGCGGAAGGGCACCGGATTCTGAATGATGAAGCTCCGACATTGATCATCAACGGATCCAAAAGCATTACTCAAGGCAGCAACGAGTGGCTTCAAGTGTCACCTAACCAGGTCTTTGAAGACTTAATGAATGCACTCCATGAGCGAAAAGTCCAACGATTGATGGTCGAAGGCGGAGCCTTTACCATTCAGCGTTTCTTAATGAATGAGCTTTGGGATGAAGCGATGGTATTGGAAGGCAACAAAACCTTTGGTGCAGGAATGAAAGCTCCTTCCATTCCTCAAAAAGCGGCACAGGTTTACATGTACGGACAAGATCGAATCTATCAATACCGAAGGTCATGATTTGGTTATTGCTCAGTATTGCTTCATCCACGATCATTTTTGTCTTGTTTCGGCTCTTTCCGAAGTATGGTGCACATACCCTGCCTGCTATCGTAGTGAACTACGCGGTGGCGGCAACCTTGGGGATGTTGATGCTCGAGCCTAATTATGATTTTGAAGCGGCGACTCAAACCACTTGGTTCAAAGGCGGCTTGATGGTTGGGACGCTCTTCATTTCCATCTTCTTCTTGATGGCATTTACTGCTCAGCGCATGGGTGTAGCCATTTCGAGTATTGCGACCAAAATGTCGTTAGTTATCCCAGTGGCGTGGTTCATGGCTACCGATCCAAATGACCATGTAACTGGGATCAAGGTTGTAGCGGTATTGCTGGCACTGTTGGCCGTATTACTCTCTTCTAAGAAGTCTGAAGGAAACTTTAATTGGAGTTACATCGCGTTCCCGGTCATTGTCTTCTTGGGGAGTGGTGTCATTGATTTGGTCATAGGTCACTTCTCTGACGGAAACCAATTGCAAAGCGAATCTGACCGTTACCTGTTTACCAGTGCTCCTTTCATGACCAGTATGGCTATTGGAATCGTGGTATTGATAATTCGTGGAATCAAAGGAATGCCCCTTTTCAATTGGGCTACAGTCATTGGCGGAACCGTTCTTGGGCTTGTCAACTTTGCTTCGATTTACTTCTTGATTGCCACCTTCGAATCAAAATTTGTAGACCGTTCAGCGATCATTCCCATCAACAACCTCGGGGTTGTACTCTTCTCTTCCTTGCTTGCTATTCTGTTCTTCTCTGAAAAGGCTTCGAAGAGAAAGCTCATTGGACTCGCTTTCGCGGTACTATCAATTGCCTTGTTGATCTTCAACCGTTGACATGAGCTGGTGCACTCGTGCATAGCCTTTGTTGATGGCACTGACCATCAGCTTTCCTTTTGCTGTGTTCACCAACACAGATCTGCGAACATCCTGTGCAAGCGTTAAGCCCGATTCGGTATACCAAGAGGTTCTGAAGCTTCCGTTGTCATTGATTAGAACACAGCCATTACCAGCATCGTAGCGAACCGTCTCCACCTCTACTCCGAAGTAATTCCCCGCAATGATGAGATCAGTGTCCCCATCCCCATCAACGTCTGTAGGTACGATCGAACGAACCGGTGCCATTTGCGCCCCGAAGGGTAAGGCTTGAGCGCTATAAGATTGTCCGTCACCAAGGAAAAGCATTGACTTGAATTCATAAGCCTCTAGGCGTTCCGCGCTAGCGAGATTCTCTTCAGAATAGATATCAGACAAGCTGGCTTTTGCGAAATCATTGTAGGTCTCGAACTTCTGCGAAATGAAAGGCATCTGTTCAGAACTACACTCCTTCCCTCTTACGGGCAGAAGATTGTCATTTTCATACTTGGCCAATACAATGTCGAGTGTTCCGCTGTTATCAAAGTCAGCGGCATAGCAGAATAAGGGTTTGTCTTTGCTCGGATGGAATTTGTTGTTCTCTCCGATGTTCCCAGCGATGATGTCTTTGATTCCGTCTCCGTTGATATCGCTAGCGGCTAATTCAAACCACCAACCGTTCATGTCCGGTGCCAATTCCTTAGCAGCGCCGAATCGAGCACCATCACCATGATAGATCGTTGGTGCCATCCATTCGCCGGCAACAACAAGATCAACCAATCCATCATTATTCATGTCTTCTAGCAAGGCAGACGAGACCATTCCCTTGGAAAACTCAGGCAGCCAGTCAGCTGTCATATCTCTGAACAGTCGGTTATCATTGATCAGCACTACGGATTCTGGAGCTGTTGGATAGGCTCCAGGAACATTTCTTCCGCCTATGAAGAGGTCTTGATCACCATCATTGTCAATGTCAGCAGCCCGTACCACACCTCCAGCAATCGTCAAATTTGGAATTCGATTGGTTCCATCACTGAATTGCGCTTGGCCTTCATTCAAATAGAGTCTATCCCTTAAGTACGGTGAAGCCGCTCCTTGACTGGCATCACCGCTTACGACGTACAGGTCAAGATCTCCATCATTATCTGCATCGAAGGCTACCGCATCAACATCCTCCGCTCCTTGGTGACGTTCGAATATCTCTTGACGCGAAGTTAGAAAGCTTCCGTCAGGGGTTTGGATATAGAGTTTACCGGGTTGACCAGAACAGCCTCCGATATAAACGTCTTCATAGCCGTCACCATTGAGATCTCCCGAGGCAATGGCTGGACCGTATTCTGAAGTGCGGTGAGGCAACAGGATTTCCTTTTCAAAATCATTGAATGGATTCTCTTGATGACGGTGAACGATACTTTGCTCCCGGGTAATGTCTTTCAAGTATTGATTTTGTGGAGCTGGAGGCCAACTATTCTCAACCTTGTATTCTGTTTTATCGTCGCCCAGACTAGTGTATTCGTTGATTTTAGCCATTCCAACACCCCAAATATCTCCTTGAGGTGAAATGATCTCAATTCGCTCAACTGTTGCTCCTTCTGGAACTCCGAAATGGACCTTGTTCCCTACTGAACCAAGATAGCCTCGGGTTGGATTATAGTAGCGCACCTGATCTCCCTTGTCTGTCCTGAGAATAACTCTGGACCCAACATCTCGTGATGGTCTCATGTAGACACCCGTGAAATCACCTCCCATTTGATTGCGGTACACGTAGGCACGCTCATCTACATTATTGACTACAAGATCTAAGTCTCCGTCGTTGTCCAAATCAGCGTAGACCGCGCCATTACTGTTGACGCGTTGGTCGAGCCCCCATTGGTCATTGACTCTATCGAACTGAAGATGACCCTGATTCTGGAAGAGGTAATTGCTGAGTTTGGTACTTGGCAAGAGGTCAAGGACATCTCCGAAGGTAATGTCTTGTTGTGCCGCTTGAAGCTCTTGGACATTGGTTTGAAGATCGTTGTCTTTCGTGTCGCGTTTGTATCCGTTGGTTATGAATACATCTTGCATTCCATCGTTATCGAAATCTGCGATGAGACCTGCCCAAGACCAGTCTGTCTTATGCATCCCATTCATTTGAGCAATGTCACTGTAGATTCCATTGCCCATATTCAGCTGTAGGGTATTCTGCATGTACTGGTAGTGCCATCCCATCCTCAAACGTGCTTCAAAGCGGTCAAGATCCATACTTGCCATGTTTCTTTTGGCGCGTTCATGGGTCTCAAAGGCCATATCTAAGGTAAGTAGGTCAGGAAGTAGGTCGTTATTGATATCTGCGTAATCACAGCCCATGCCGTAGTTAGAGGTGTGTTTGAAACGCTTGGTTACTTCGTTAACAAAGGTCCCGTTTTGTTGATTGATGTAGAGTAAATCGCCTTCATCAAAGTCATTTGAACAGTAGATATCAGGCCATCCATCAGCGTTGAAATCTTCAATGACGATACCCAAACCAAAGGCAAAGTCAAAGATGCCCGCGCTTTGTGTTACGTCTACAAACTTGCCATTGTCATTGCGGTAGAGTTTATCAGACTCTAATACTCCCGCTTGGATAAGGCGCTGAAGTTCTGCTCCATTCAATCGATTTCTGAATTGATCAGGATGTGTCAAAAGATAACAGTCGAGGTCTCCATCGAGATCCATATCAAAGAAGGCAGCCATGGTGGTATGACCTGAGTAGTCTAATCCATATTCTTTGGCTTCATCTACAAACCCTTTTCCTTCTTGGTTGATGAGGAGTCTATTGGTGTGTTTTGAAGCTGATTTATACGGACCAGTTTGGCACACGTAGATATCGAGCCAACCGTCTTGGTTGATATCAACCATCACCGCTCCTGAACTCCAGCCATCCGAAGGGATATCCCATTCCGCGCTAGCGTCAGTAAAATTCAACTCACCTTGATTCAAATAGAGCTTATCGGCAACCATATTACCAGTGAAGAACAGATCTTCTAAGCCATCTTTATTGACATCGCCAACAGCCACTCCAGCCCCGTTATAGAGGTAGTCATAGTTGATCACATTGATCGAATCATTCTCTTGAATGTCATTGGAAAACGCAATGCCCGATTCTTCTTCAGATAGTAGCTCAAAGCCGCTCTGACGCTGTGGTTCAGGAGAAGGCTCATTCACATGATCGGGCTGGTTTCCACATGACCAAAGCAACGCCAAAGCGCAACTAAAGATCAATAGCCTGTTCATTAATTCTAGCGGTTTGCCTCTAAGATAGCGTATGGAAGGCTTTCTACAGAAAAAGAAAGGCCCAAACTCTTTGAGCTGGGCCTTTCCACCAATTTACAGGAACAACACACTGTTCTCAGGGTGATCTAATAAAGGATCACTCCGAAGGTCTGTGGGCAGCCCTGCGATGCGCCAAAGATCGAATGGACCATGCAATCGGTGCTCCAGGATCCGGTAGGCTAATGGGTCTGGTCGCTCGCCCATCACGTGGGTACGCAACCACAAATCGGTCTTTCGACGCGACTTAGGTTCTTCAGGGAGTGATGAATCAACGCTGTATTGGTATCCGTTGAGGTAAGCAAGGACATCGTTCAATAATGCTGTTCCCGTAGCTCTTCCTCCGGCACCGTTGCCTTCGAACAGGTACTCCTCCCCAATTTTATCCGTGATTTTCACTGCATTCTTCTCATTCTTCACGGCACACCATGGATCATCCTTGTCTAGGAGCACAGGTCGTACACTTGCGTAGATACCGTCATCTAAAAGCTCTGCTTCTGCGATGAGTTTGATTTCTGCCCCTTGCTGTTTCGCGAGATGAATGTCTGCGCCATTGAGACGATCAATTCCAATGCGTTGAATTTGATCGGGTGTCACGCTAGCGCGGAATGCGTGTCGGATGAGAATCGAAAGCTTCGTTGCAGCGTCCGTTCCGTCGAGATCAAGCGTTGGATCTGCTTCTGCAAATCCTTGTTCTTGGGCCTTTTTGAGTGCTTCGGGAAACTCCAAACCATCATGAAACACCTTCGAGAGAATGTAATTCGAGCTGCCATTTAGGATGCCCTGAATCTTCTTGACTCCATGCGGGAAACAAGTCTCCAGTGCTCGAATGATTGGAATGGAAGCTGTGCAAGAAGCTTCGTAGAGTACATCTCCATCTTGGCCAATTTCTCCATTCAAAAACTGCCAAACGAATTGCTTGTTAGCCGTAATGAAAGGCTTCTTGACCGATGCGCATTTGTATTGCCAAATCAATGCACCTTTGTCATCACCACTTGCTTCTACGACGATATCAATATCTGGACGCTCAATGAGACTAATGACGTCGTCTGTAATCAACTCTTTGTTCGTCAGCCGTGGCTTTCGCAAGTCTTTGACTGCGATTCCACCTAACTCCAAACTCGGTTGTTTATCGATGATTTCAGCGAAAGCTTGTCCAACACAACCGTAACCTATCAGTGCAATTTTCTTGCTCATTTCAATGCAGTTTGAAGAGTTGGTACTTGTTGAATTCTATTGGCAAATGCTCTTTCCAAATCTGCTATAAGATCGTCGGCATCTTCGATACCGCAAGAGAGTCTTACCAGACTGTCTGCCACACCGGCCTTTCTTCTCACTTCCGCTGGAGTACTCTTGTGAGTCATTTGAGCTGGGTGGCATAAAAGGCTCTTCACTCCTCCCAAGCTTTCAGCTAGCTGGAATAGTCTCGTGGAACAGACAAACTGCGTAGCAGACTCGATGGTATCATCTTGTAACGAGAAGCTCAAAACACCTCCAAATAATGACTGCTGTTCACATGCGATGTGGTAGCCTGGGTGATCGGGCAATCCTGGGTAAAACACTTGGTCTACCTCAGGTCTGCGTTGAAGCCACGACGCTACTTTCTGTGCATTTTCACTTTGCTTCTTGAGTCTCAGTTCAAGCGTCTCAATTCCACGGATGGTCAACCAGCTGTCAAAAGGAGAAAGCACGCCCCCACTTGAGTTCTGGATGAATTTGATACGCTCAGAAAGTGCTGCTTCTTTTGTTACTACCGCTCCTGCGATGACATCGCTGTGTCCGGCGAGATACTTCGTCGCGCTATGCACTACGATATCGGCACCAAGTTGCAGCGGCTGCTGTCCAATTGGTGAGGCGAAGGTGTTGTCTACGACCAACAAGATGTCATTCGCTTTTGCGAGTTTTCCAATCGCTTTGACGTCTGAGATTTTGAGCGTTGGATTGGTTGGCGTCTCTAACCAAATGAACTTCGTGCGATCAGTGATTGCATCGTTAATCTCCTGGATATCACTGGTATCAACGAAGTTGACTTTTACCCCAAACTTCTCGTAGAGGAACGAATACAGTCTGAAGGTTCCGCCGTAGATGTCATCTACTGCAACTACTTCGTCTCCAGACTCAAGCAATTTGATCACTGCATCGATGGCAGCAAGCCCGCTCGCAAATGCGAAGCCTTTGTGTCCGCCTTCCAGTTTAGCCAGGAGGTCTTCCAGTGCTTGACGCGTTGGGTTATTTGAACGGGAATAATCAAATCCTTTGTTCACTCCAGGGGCTTCCTGGACAAAAGTTGATGTTTGGTAGATCGGTACTGAGATCGATCCTGTTTGTGGATCCACTGGAATGTCGTGGATCAATTTTGTGCTAGTTTTCATGTGGCACTCATGTGTTTTAAATTATACATGCGCACCACTTATCTGCGTAATTCCGAAAAACGTCCAGAAAAGAAAAAATCCTTTCCGGACAAGCCGAAAAGGATTTCTGTATCTCGAGAACTTACAGTCATCATAATCGCGCTTATCTTTCCTCTACTGAGGTAGGAATTGGCACCGTCTTTCTGTTGCCAGAATCGGTTGCCAAGGTTTCTCAGGGCCTAATCCCTCCACCTTTCGTGATAAGTGTTGCAAAGAACTGCCGCAAAGTTACGGCGGGAATTTTCAGAATTCCAAAGAAATTCTCGCTAGAATTTCTTCTTGACTGTTATTCAGCCTTTTACAGTGTTCTATTTCTGTTGTGAACGCTGGTAACGTTGCATTGGATTCTCTCCTCCGCCACCTCTTTGTCCGTTTTTGAACAGCTCAAATCGGGTTGGTTGAGGGATCGCTGGCCACGCATTGTTGCTCAAATCTGTATCCGCTGTTTCCAAGTATGGATCGAGTGTGATTCGCACTGCTTCTTTCTCTGTGATGAGCACTTTTGTCACGGTAGATTCTGACATTCTCCAGATCTCTGCTGGGATACGTCTCACCTCTTCCGTGCCGTCTGCATATTCGAAACGTACGATGAGCGGCATCACCAATCCACCAATGTTCTCTACTGTGATTTCGTAGAACTGTTTGCTGCTTTGAAGCAGTGCTTTCTCGTCTTCAGAGAGGTTAGAGAGGTATTCCTCGTACTCTTCTTTATCGAGTGAAATCACTTCGTACTTGCTAACCGTTGTGTAGAAATCGTGAAGCTCAGGCTTCGCTTCTAGTCGTGACTCAGGAATGAATGATTCATCGCGTACTTTGGCGATATCTGTTGGTGCTGCTTCGTCCATTGATTGGTCAAAGCTTTTTTCAACTTCTGGATCTCCAGTATCGATCTGGTACCACTTTACTTCTTTCAGAGACAGGTCACAGTGATCTGTCGTATAGAACCATCCTCTCCAGAACCAATCTAAGTCAATCCCACTTGCATCTTCCATTGAGCGGAAGAAGTCTGCTGGTGTTGGGTGCTTAAATGCCCAACGACGTGAGTATTCTTTGAATGCGTAGTCAAACTGCTCACGTCCCATGACCGTTTCACGCAGGATGTTTAAGGCTGTTGCTGGCTTCCCATAAGCGTTGTTACCGAATTGGTAGATTGACTCCGAGTTGGTCATGATTGGAGAAATACGCGACTTATCACCTCCCATGTAGCTTGCGATGTTACGCGCAGGTCCACGGCGTGTTGGGTAATCACGGTCCCATTCCTTCTCCGTCAGGTATTGGCAGAAGGTATTTAGCCCTTCGTCCATCCATGTCCATTGACGTTCATCACTGTTGATGATCATTGGGAAGAAGTTGTGTCCTACTTCGTGGATAATCACTGAGATCATACCGTATTTGGTACGTTCAGAGTATGTTCCATCTGCTTCTGGTCTTCCTCCGTTGAAACAGATCATTGGGTACTCCATTCCAATCCATTTCGTGTGTACTGAAATTGCCACTGGGTACGGGTATTCGATAGTGAACTTCGAGTACGTCTCAAGCGTTTGCGCGACTGCTTCTGTACTGTACTTCTCCCAGAGAGGATTTCCTTCTTTTGGGTAGTATGACATAGCCATTGGTGTCTTTGTATCGAGCTTCACTGCCATCGCATCCCAGATGAATTTACGGCTTGATGCGAAACCAAAGTCACGTACATTCTCTGCTTCGAAGACCCAAGTTTTCTGTCCTTTTTCTTTGTTCTTCTCCTTCTCAATCGCCTCTTCCTCAGTAACAATCATTACTGGCTTGTCGTAAGTGCTTTTCGCTTTCTCGTAGCGCTTGCGCTCTTTTGAGCTCAATACATTCTTTGGATTCTGAAGAACACCCGTAGATGCTACAACGTGGTCTGAAGGAACGGTGATGGCTACTTTGTAATTTCCAAAGTTCAGGGTGAACTCTCCTCTACCCAAGAATTGTTTGTGCTGCCATCCTTCGTTATCACAGTACACTACCATACGTGGGTAGAACTGAGCGATGGTGTAGATGTAGTTGTCTTCTTCTTCGAAGTACTCATACCCAGAACGACCACCGATCTTCATACGATCGTTGATGTTGTACCACCATTTTACATTGAAAACGAACTTTCCACCAGGCTTTAAAGGTGACGGCAGTTCAATGCGCATCATGGTTTTGTTGATGGAGTAGTTCAGGTCTTTCCCGCTCCCATCTTTCACATGGTCAATCTTGAATCCTCCGTCAAACCATGGCTCCAGACGAGTGATGTCATCAAATGACATGCGCTCTTCCATTGAGCTTTCGCGAATCTTATAAGTATCGCTGTCTTTCGCTCGCATGTTTTGATCCAATTGCATCCAGATGTAACGGAGTTCGTCTGGAGAGTTGTTGGTGTAGGTCACCGTCTCCTCACCATAGATTTGTTGCGTTTCATCGTCCAAACGAATCTTCATATCGTAATCAGCGCGTTGCTGCCAGTATTCGTGACCAGGAGCACCAGAAGCTGTTCGATAAACATTGGGAGTTGGTAGATCAGTACCGAGCTGTTTGAATTTGCTCTGATTGGTATTCTCTTGCGCAAAGCTGCTTCCCGCGATGAACAGGGCAGTCAGAATCATCAGTTTTCTCATGAATTGGGTATAAGGAATGGCAAGATAACCAATACCACGTGTTCGCTGTTCGCGGAACCGGCGGGTTTTTATGAACGGTGATAGATATACATTAATGGAACCGGCGCTACTCGATGATTAGCTTCCGCGTTAGCGATAACCCATTATCAGCCAAGAAATGAAGGACATATAAGCCTGGCTCATCTAAACGTATAAGAAGTCGTGACTGGTTCTTGGCTAATTGTTGAATGACTTGTCCTTTGGTATTGAGAACAATCATTTGTCCGTTCTCAACAGATTCAAAATAGCTTTCTCTTTGCGCAGGATTGGGGTATAGATTTGCTTCAAGATGATTTACTTCCTCCACACTATTCCCTGGATCATAGACTACGAAGTGAGCCAAAAGTCGCAAGTACGCTGCTTGATAGTAGATTGCTGGTTCAGTGATCTCCCATGACACTTCAGGAAAGCCATCATTGTAGTCCAAATAGCTTTTCATAATCGGTTGATTCGCCGGGGGCGAGAAAGTTCCTGAATACCATTGATTCGGGCCTCCGGTGACAAAACCTGGGGCCGGACCAAGGGCGTCTAGGATGGCATTATCATAGTCTGTTCCATTGTAAAACCAGGTGTGGTAGATTTCATTCACGCAGTGCTCGGCGCCGAAGGAGTACATATTCGAAAGCATGACCAAATCGAGTGGGTTCACCCCGTGAAAGTAGTGGAGGAAATCTGCTGCTTTGGATTGGTGTTCTTGTGCTCCTGCTTCTCCCAGTAGTTGAGCTACAGACCAATTTAAGTTTCCGTAACTCGCCTTCGGTGAATTCGATCCCCAGTGATAAGAGTAGTCAGGCATGTGTGCACCGTAGAGGTCGGTAGTCTCCTCTCCCATGAAGTTCTCGAAGTCGTTTTGGACCATCGTACTGAGTGCAGCATTCAAATCGTTCGTCAAAGAAGCACTGTAGTTTAAGTTCTTCATATTAAGCATCGCATCGCTAAAGGCCATTGAGTAGCTATCGATCCAAGTATATGCGGGTAGCGATTGATAGGTATCAATGAAGTAGCTCGCATAATCATCTTGATAGCTGAACTCATAGAGGTAAACGGCTGTTTGGACGAGCACCTGTTCTTGTTGCTCTATGCTCCAGTCAGCATCCCCTGCTACGATTGAGCCATCATCACAATCTGTTTCGAGCATTCCTTGAGACGCCATTTCTACTCCGTAGTTCCAATTTGCCACTGCTTGTGCATGAAGTTGATTGGCATATCCTGTGAAACTTGCATACTGTCCGAACACTACTGCAGCTTGACTAAGCACTGAAGCAGAGGCAATGCTTGCGGAAGTGCAGGTTGGCCCATAAAATCTAGGGTCTGTATTCGCACTTGGCGGAGATAAGGTATTCTCGTTATAGTTCTGGCTACCCATTTTGATTATGCACGTCCCGTCAGGGTTATTCATCTTCATCAACCAATCCAACTCCCACTTGATTTCATCGAGAATATCGGGAATACCATTGCCTGATTCAGGGATGTTCCAATCGTCGCCAAAGGCTATCGTTGATTCCCTGTATGCCATCAACAGGTCATTCATGCATGCCCAAAGGAATGTCACATACTTATTATAATCTCCTGCATCGAACCAGCCCCCGCTTAGGTCTCTGGCCAGTTCAGGATTATTCGGGTCGTAGATGTATCGACATTCAGTGTCTTGACCGGGATTTTCAAACGAAGCAAGATCACTCCACGCCCCTGCAAACTCCTCTAGTTTGGCGGCGCCACAACGATTGTAGAAGAACGCTCTTCCAGCCGTCTTTAGGAGTTCGTTGTAAACATGGTCTCCAATCTCAAATTCCGCGCTAGCTATCTGATTATCGAGATCAAATAGATAGTATGAACCGGGAGTCGTGTAACTAGAAAAGTCAACCCACCACCCACGATCACCGCTTGCCTCGTGCGTTTGAAGATTATTCCACTCACTGATTTCATAGGAAGCCACGACCATGTCATCAGCAGCATTTCTCAATTCAATAACTGCAGACGGTGTATACGAATTGGCCGCGTTGAAGCCAACTTGAGGATCTGACATAACCGCCAGTTTGCGTGCATTTGGCAAATACCCAAATTGATCAACATGAATGAAAGAAGTACCCTGTTGACAGAAACTGAGCACAGACCAAAGAAGGAAAAATGAAGTGAATAATTGGCGCATCTGAGTGTAGTTCGTTGAGCTCTAAGTTACAACATACTCTGGCTCTTGGTGCTTCGAATGCTAGGAACTTTGGTTAACTTCGAAGCATCAAAATTCCCTGCAATGACCAAGGTTCTTGAAAACTACGCCCTCGGGAAATGGATCCCAGGAGACGGCGATGGAAAAGCTCTATATAATGCGATTAATGGTGAAGAGATTGCCCGTGCTTCGAGCGACGGATTAGATCTTGAAGCTATGTTCAATTACGGTCGAGAAGTTGGTTCGCCAGTACTTCGCAAAATGACCTTCCCAGAAAGAGGGAGAATGCTCAAAGCCTTGGCGCTTTATTTGACTGAACGCAAAGAGCTGTTCTATCAGACTAGTTGGGCTACAGGCGCTACTCGCGCAGACAGCTGGATTGACATTGAAGGAGGGATTGGAAACCTCTTTGCCTACTCAAGCTTGCGACGCCAGTTCCCAAATGAACCCTACTATGTAGATGGTGATACTGCCCCTTTGAGCAAGGGTGGCACTTTTATCGGGCATCACATTATGGTGCCTAAAGAAGGAGTTGCGGTGCACATTAATGCCTTCAACTTCCCTATCTGGGGAATGCTTGAAAAGATTGCCGTCAACCTTCTTGCAGGTGTTCCTGCGATCGTAAAACCAGCCACCATCACTTCGTACTTGACTCAGCACATGGTTCAAGAGATTCACAACTCTGGAATTCTGCCTGATGGTGCGCTTCAGTTGATTTGTGGTTCCGCACGAAACATTATTGACTTTGTTGGTTCACAAGACGTTGTCACATTCACAGGGTCAGCGAGTACAGGTAAAATGCTCAAGTCTCATCCTAGAATTGTTGATGAAGCCGTTCCATTTAATATGGAAGCAGATTCGTTGAATGCTTCAGTACTAGGACTAGACGCAGCACCAGGAACTCCTGAGTTTGACCTCTTTGTCAAAGAGGTTCGCAAAGAAATGACAGTGAAGTGTGGTCAGAAGTGTACAGCTATCCGTCGTATCATCGTTCCTGAGCAATACTTAGAAGACGTAGAGAAAGCGATTGGTTCTCAGCTATCAAAGACAGTCATCGGAGATCCACAAGTAGATGGAGTGCGCATGGGTGCATTGGCCGGACAAGAACAAGTAAGTGAAGTCAAGGAGAAAGTGAGTGAACTACTTGGTGAAAGTGAACTCGTTTGGGGTGACCTTGAAAACTTCGACGTGACTGGAGCAGAGAAAGGCAAAGGAGCATTTCTTAGTCCTGTTCTTCTTCGCAATGATGATCCCTTCAACAAAACAAGCTCACACGAGGTGGAAGCCTTTGGTCCGGTGAGTACGATCATTCCTTACAAGACGACTGAAGAAGCGGTAGAGATCACCAAGCTTGGAAAAGGCTCTCTCGTATGTTCAATGGCAACCTACGATAACCAAGCAGCCCGCGATTTCACTTTGGGCGCTGCATCGCACCATGGGCGTATTCTCGTCTTTAACCGCGATTCAGGCCGAGAGAGTACAGGTCACGGTTCTCCAATGCCGATGTTGGTACACGGCGGACCAGGTCGTGCCGGAGGAGGTGAAGAAATGGGTGGTAAACGTGGAGTATTCCATTACATGCAACGCACGGCTATTCAAGGGTCTCCTACTACCCTCACAGCTATCACGAACCAGTATCAGTACGGTGGAAAGCAAGTTGAATCAGAACCACATGTTTTCCGCAAGCACTTCGAAGAGTTGAACGTTGGTGACACCGTCACTACCGCGAAGCACACCGTTACCGTGACAGATATTGTCAACTTCGCAAATGTAAGCGGCGACAACTTCTACGCGCACATGGATGAGACCAGCCTTGAAGGAACCATCTTTGAGCAACGCGTTGCCCACGGATACTTTATCCTATCAAAGGCTGCAGGGTTGTTCGTTGACGCCAAAAAAGGTCCTGTTCTCTTGAATTATGGAATCGATGAATGTCGTTTCACAAAGCCGGTTTATCCAGGAACTACCATAGGTGTTCGTTTCACGGTGAAGGAGAAAATTGATCAAGAGAAGCGAAGTGAAGATGATATTGCAAAAGGAATCGTGAAATTCCTCGTTGATGTATATGACGATGAAGGTGAGACAGTGGCCTTAGCTACTATTCTGACCATGGTTAAGAAGATCGACCAATCATCGTGATCAAAATGTAACTACGTGAAAAGCACGCAATACCTCATACATACAGTGGCACTCATGATCTTCATGGGTGCTACTTTGTTTTCAAGGGCTCAGTTCAAAGCAGACTCACTTTACAGTGCTGATCTGCTGAAGGAAGACCTTGCTCAATTGCGTCAGGCAATCACGGAGATACATCCAGATCCTTACGTCTATAGTACAATAGAAGATGTGGATGCTGCTTGGGAGAATGCAGAGCAAGCAGTGCTTGAAGGCATGACGGGAGCTGATTTCCAGAAACTGGTAGCACGTACGCTTCGCGTATTTCGTGACAGCCATACCTCGCTGAGTTTCTCAGGGGCTGTTGGTGCTTATCGCGCGAATAACGGGCTAGCCTTGAACTTCGCTGTATGGTCTGCGGATAAAGAGATTGTTGTTTCACATGATCGGTTAGACATACTTCCAGAGGGAACAGTTCTAGAACGATTCAACGGTGTTTCGGTCAAGAAGCTACACAACGATGTTTCGGCCTATAGCATCTATGAAGGAAACAGCATCACCGGATTTAAACGCATTTCTGATGCGCTTTTCCCTTCATTTATCGGACTTGAAACTGAAGTCAAGGAAGACAACATTCTCATTGTGCGACTTCCAGGAGAAGCTCGCTCACAGGAGATTCATTACCCTGGATATAATGCTAAGCAACAGAAGAAGTTGCTGAAATCTATTGACCCTGAGATCTACAAGCTGACGGTACTCGAGGAAGAAAGCATCGCTGTAGTAAAGATTGGTTCCTTTGCCTACGGGAGTCAAGGTAAGTATGATCGCTTCTTGAAGAAGTCATTTAAGACGATTGAGAAAGCTGGAATTGAACACGTTGCCATTGACCTTCGAAACAACACAGGGGGTAACTCAGGACGCATGGAGCGTCTCCTCTCCTATTTGAATGTGGAAGATGTGCGCGTGCCTGATAATTTGATTGCTCGTCAAAGTGAGGCATCTGTTGAACGTTACGATAACACCTTCTCGAAATGGAATCGCTTCTTGCTTCGAACTTTCGCCAAAAAGAACGAAGATGCTGTGAATTACACCTACCTCGCAGATCAACCAATTGGCAGTCTAGACACCATTTACTTCAACGATCCGGAGCTTTCACCTAAATTTCATCACAAGGGGCCTACCTACCTATTTATGAATGGGTTATCAGGGTCTGCTAGCGCGAATTTCGCGGGCAACTTCAAGAAGAAACAGTTGGGAGATATTCTGGGAGAAACATGTCTTGGTCCCGAAAGTGGAACGTGGGGGAATCCAGTAAAATACAAGCTTGTCAACACTGGAGTTCCGGTGTTAATTGCTTCTATCCGATTCAACAACGATCGTTCATTTGAATACGACCCGAAACCGGTAGCAGCTGACATTCCTGTCAAAGCTACAAGAGAAAGTATCGCGTCAGAAACCGATCTCTACCTAGAAGAGCTAAAGATTCTGGTAAAGACCCGTTGATTTAGTTGAGAATTACGGGCTCTACGGTAAATCCAGCTTCTTCTAAAAGCTCGATCATCCCTCCTTTTCCTGGCAAATGCAGTGCTCCTACAGCACAGAAGAACGGATTGATTTTATGAATCTCAACAAGCTTTTCTGTCATTTCAACGTTGCGTTCAAACACCAACTGTTTCTCCATCTCATTGCCGAAAGCGTTGCTTGTGTATACAGCATAGACTCCATCAAGGTCTTTGTTGATGTACGCTTCCGTCATCTTCCCTGAAAGGTCAGTTTGATTCTCATAGTCATTCAGGTAGTCAACGAGCATATCTCTCTGTTCCTTGAGCGGGACTTCGTTGATTGCGCCCATCTGACTTTCAAGGGTTTCTAACGGACGAACAAGCTTCCCTAGACTTTCCGCAGCTACTTGAAGTTGTACATCCAGCACTTGATTCGCGTCGATCTGCATATCCATCTCTACAATGGTTGCCATGACCCAAAACGGTTTTAAGGTGAGCATCATTTGGCCCATTCCTGGCATCTTCTTGTCAGCAAACTCCGTGATCAATGCTTGATCTTCTGCGGAATAGATGGAGTCACGTTCAGCTTGGGACGCAAATACCATGTTGGTGAACATGGACTGGTCTGGCTGATTATCTGTGAGGTCGATCTCATTGCAGAATACCACTGTAGAGTCAATGTAATTGAGCAAATCATCAGCCATAGCCACGATAGAGCTATCGCTCACGTGCATCGTCCCGAAAATAAAAGAAGCCTCATTGCTTTCCGGTGATGTCACGCGGTACAAGAGGCTAGGATAATCCTGTGCGATTCCGGCGTTAGCCGAAATCAGCACAAGGATTGATAGAAAGAGTTTCTTCATATTAGTTTCTAAAGGCGAAAGAACGCGTCGCAATACCTACATCGTAGGTCTCTAGCTGCGTTCCGTCAGCCGAGTATACAAACACTTGGTCATTTCCTGTGTAATCAGGAGCTGATCCAAGGTACACTTCTCCGGTGGTTGGATGAACACCTATTCCGAAAAAGCTCCCTGTTGTCAGGTCGGCTTCGAACTCACCAGTCACGATTGACAAGACAACGATTTCGTCATTTTCAATGTACAGCTTGTTCGCAGCGCCGTTGATATCCATGAATTCAGGGTGTTCACCAATTTCACCGATGTTCAACACTCCTGTTTGCACAAACTGTGTACCATCAATGCGGTGCAGGGTAGCCTGAGTTTCGTTTACGATGTTCCAGTTCTCATCGTATTCGATGTCTCCCTTACAAAGCACCCAAACGTTGTTTTGGTAATCTACCTCTAAAGCTACTGGGCGATCTCCTACTTCTACAGTAGCCACCACTTGATCAGTCAATGGATCAACAACGCTCACAGAGTTATCGAAGCCCCATCCACCGCTATTCGCAACGAAAACGTGTGTTCCGTTGTAAGCGATTTGTTCAGGACCGTCTCCTACAGTAACAGAACCAGTAATTGCACGTGTCGTTGGATTGAAAATCAACAATTCTCCAGCTCCTGAACCATTTGAAATGTATCCTTTGCTGTCATTTAACACCATCACATCACGCGGGTAATCACAACCAGTGATACTCCCTTGAAATGAGAAGTCAGAAGCGCGTACCACCTCAACTTTTTGGCTGTTATTCATTACTGCATATCCAAAGCCATTGTAAATACGGAACTGCTGCATTACGTCACCTGGGCCCACATTGTTAGCGCCTTCAAATACGTTGTTCGCCACGCGAGCATCGTCATAGATAAAGTGAACTGATGAGTTTACTAGACCGAAGGTTCCTTCACAGCCTACAACCATTCCCGAAGTAACGGCCGGTGTTTGCTCCTCTTCTGGAGTTTCGTCTTTCTTACAGCTTGAGAATGTTAGTCCTGCGACAAACGCAAGTAGCAATAGCTTTTTCATTTTGATTGGTGTTTGATGTTCCAGCTCACCGCCAAAGATACTACCCTTCCAGGTGAAGGTGTTCTGCTGACGCGGTAATCCATGGTATTTCCTAGGTTTCTGATGTAAAAATTCAAGGTGACTGGCCTTGATGTTGGCCCGATAGCAATGCCCGCGAAAACGTCGGCAGTGAAGACGGCATCTTGCTCTCCTTGAGTCGCATTCAACGCCTCGTACTCCCACTCATTCGCGGTGTAGCGAAGGTTCGCTCCGACGTTCAATCTGCGCCAGTTACCTTGCAAGATGTAGCTCAATCTAAGTGCGGGATAAAATGCCTCAAGTGCTTCATCTTCGTTGGAATCCTGATGAATATTTGCGCGAATCCTTGATGAAAGCTTCATATCTCCAAAGCTCACAGAGTGATTGATGGCTCCAATCAATCCGAAGGTTTGGATACTATCAACGTTTTGTGCACCCCAGAATTGATCTCCTGGCACCCAAAGAATCACTGACTCCATGGTAGTGTAATATCCATTCAGCATCAACTCCAACGCTTGCTTATCGTTTTTAAAGCGCCAGTCAGTACTGAGGTTATAAGACCATCCTTGTTCAGGATTCAGGTTAGGATTCCCTCCGGAGATCCAATGCAATTCATTCAAGTCGGCATACCGGAACACTCGTTGCAGAGATCCAGAGAATGTCCATTGATCCTTCCTATATCCTACCCTTGCATCTCCGTTCACCGCGAGATTCTCATTGACCAAATCAAATCGAATATCTCCCTCAGCGAACCAACTATTGCTTTCCACTGCACCGAAGAGTCGTGCACCATAAAGCAGTTGGCTCGCTTCTTCATCCGGGTAATTCACACCTGTGGCTAATTGATCATCGACTGTCAGGCTAGCGCCGAACCGGCCTTTACCCCACTTTCTTTGAGCTAGTAATGACAAATAGTTTCGCCTGTTATCAATCTCTGAAATGATCGACTGCGTGTCATCAACAAATGATTCGAACCGCTGGAAATCATTGAAGAGCCCCATCCTCAAGGTCACTTCCCTATCTCCTTTTGCATAAGTAACGTTGGCCGTGAATCTTAGGCTCGAATCTCGTTGGGCTCCGGTTTGGTGGTTCAATGCTCCGAAGTTTGAAGGAATCGCCAAACGTGACTGTTGCGCCCACATGGCCACATGCGCTCCCCATAAACCGTTGGTCGAACCAAACTCAAATCGCTGCTTAAAAGCTTTTTGATGGAAGTTGTTGAAACCTTGTTCTTGGCTAATGGCTGATTCCCCTGGTGCAATTGGCTGGAATGGGTCAACATATTCGAACTCATTTCGCGCGTCAAATACACTGAGCGTGGTAATTCCTTTGAAGTTTGAATTGATTCGGTATCCTGATCTCGCTAGCGCGGAAGCGTTGAAGGTGTCATCTATGTATGTACTGATGACTGTAGCGTTCTCCCAATAATCTCTGAGACGAATAGCTCCGGCAGCCCCTCCTGACAAACCAGCGGAATTGAATTGATCCGACTGAAACGTAATGTTGCTGAAAAGCGCGGAGGGAACCAAGGAAATATCTGTGCTCCCTAATGACGGTGTATTCAACGGAATACCGTTCCAGGTAACTAGCGTATGATCACTTGATAATCCTTTGTTGAGTGCAGAAATCAAGGTTCCGCTGGCGCCATAGGTTCTTACACCTGACAAACCATTCATCTCCAATATTTGTCCGAGCGATAGAGACGGAAGGTACTTAGCAAATACCGAATCAGTGGTAACTTCAAATCCTGGTGAATACAATTCACGATCTGGCTCGACTTCCACCTCCGGCAAAATGAAGGAGATTTCCAACGAATCAGGCTGTGCATACACCACGGTGCAGCAAAGGGTTGCTATGATTAATGCGAAATGCTTCATACTTCTTGAATGCTTGCACCGAGCATTGTTGAAGGTTAAAGCTACAGGCAGGTCTTCTGACTCGTTCTCTTGTTGTGCCTTCCCACTCAAAGAGCAGTGGCTTAGATGACAACAAGGGGTTTTTAGAACTTACAGCTGCGGGCACAGTTCCGGATTCTCACCGGATTCCCTTTTAATTCGTCGCCTTCTTTGTGAAGTGACAAAACCAAATAGCTTCGCAAAGGTAGCAATTCGGTCTTAGGGTTGAGTGATTGCCTTTAAAAAGCCTTCAAGTACTTGTCTAGATTGGCTTGCAGTACAATTGAAGTTGTTCAGTACAATAGAGAATGACGCTTTTGTACCGTCTGTCAATGTAATTCTTCCTGTAAAGCTCCGCACGCGCTCTATGTATCCAGACTTGACAAGCAGCTTGCTACGTCCGGCATACGGACGCAAACTCTTTTGGAAGGCATCTTCCGATTTTTTACTGACATACCCTGCTGTTCTGGCCAGCTGACGCGTGGTAATGAAGTTGGTTCTGCTGAGACCACTTCCATCTTCAATTTGAAGTCCGGTAACATCTATTCCGAAGTCTTTCCAATAACTCTCAATTACCTCTGCTCCCACTTTGAAGCTTCCAACTCCTCGTTCCTTCATTCCTAGGTGTTTCACCAAAGCTGCTGCGTAGAGGTTGATGCTCTTGCGATTCGTCAAATAAACTATTTCCGAAAGTTTTGGTGAGAAGCTTGTGTGAATGACTTGTTCGTTCTCGAATGTTTCTAGACTCCGAAGCACATTGACTCCTTCTGAGATTCGAATTCCTTTCAGCTCACACTTATTCTTGAATTCATTAGCAAGCACTGCAGCAGGATCAGGAATGGCCCCCTTGATCTCGAAGCTCTTTCTGTTCTTCGGAATAGTCCCTCGAATCACCCGCTGTTTGTCGTAAGGTTGTCCGTAGATGTAAGCGTTATCTCCTCGTTGATCTGAAGACTCTACGTAATTCAAGAACTCTACGCCTGGCAAACTTGGTTCAACCTTAACAAGCGTCGTGAGTTCTCCTGCCATTTCTGGACTAGATAAGAACAGCTTGCACGTATTGTCGTAGAGGTTAATACCATAAACCCCAGTGGCGTAGTAGTTCCCCCCATCTTCAATAGAAGTTGAACCTACAACAGGAGTACCTTCGAAGTATAAGTCGTCGACAACAAGAGAGCCTTCGATCGCACGGATTCCGGCATTTCTGATAGCTAGAAGCCAATCTTGCATGAAGTCAGACTGTTTGAAGTTTGGAGAACCCAAGGTTGGATCACCATAACCTCTGATGATCAGATTTCCATTAAGTGTGCCATCAGGAGAAAGAACTCCTGAAGTAATCAACTCTGTCTTAAACTGATGCTCTGGTCCGAGGATGTTGAGCGCCGCGTGTGTGGTAACGACCTTCATCGAAGAAGCCGGACTCACAACCAAATCAGCATTATGTTCCATGATGGCCTCCCCTGTCTTTTGGTTCAGGAAACACGCTGATACCCAAGCTCCGTCCAGACGTTGGTCATCTAAGAGCTTTTCAAATTCACTGACAAGATTTCCTTGAGCAACAAGGTTTGCAATGTTTAGCATGAATATTGCGCTAAGCAGAAGTGATTGCTTTAACTTCGAAGTCATGATCGGAAGATTCATCATTGTTGTCTTAATCTGCGCCTCCAATTTCGGATATGCGCAGGACTTATCTATTGTAGATAAGCGCAAACGTGATGCCATCGACAAAAATATTACCCTGACCCCTGATCAATCAGCGGCAATCGACAGCGTTTTCCAGCACTACGCTGCTGAATTTAATCTATTGGACCTTCGAACAGATGAAGTCGAGTCTGACACACTTCTTACTGAAGATCAGGTGCTAGTCAGAATCCAAATGATAGGTCAAGAAAAGAAAGATCTCCGCGAACTCCGTGAATTAGATATTCGAGCTCAGCTCAATAAAGAACAACTCGTCATCTACGACGAAAAGATTCAGCCAGCGAAGCCGCAGGTGCTTCATTTTGGTATTCACAATCGGGCTGATTGTGGTGTTTGTAAGCAGTAGGCCGTAGGCGGTAGACGGTGGACAGTGGACAGTGGACAGTGGACAGAAACTAATCCGTCAACCGTCCACCGTCCACTGTCCACCGCCTACCGTCAACCAAATCCTAGAATAATTGAAAAGTAGAATGGGATCCCGATGATTACGTTGATCGGGAAGGTTATACCTAAGGCCATAGGCAAATAAAGGCCTGGGTTGGCATCTGGAACGGCGTTCTTCATTGCGGCTGGAACGGCAATGTATGAGGCGCTTGCTCCGAGAATGGCGAATAAGAGTTGGTTTCCTGGCGAGTCAGTAATCTGCATACTGATAAAGAGTGCCATTAGTCCGTTGAAGAAAGGCATGATTGATGAGAACAAGAATGGGTAGACTCCTTTCTTCAACATATCCGAGAGGTGTCTTCCACTGGTGATTCCCATGTCTAGCAAGAATACAGCAAGGAAGCCTTTGAAGATATCCGTAGTAAATGGTTTAATGCCTTCTGCTTGTTCCGCGCTAGCGAGAAAACCAATCACCAAACTACCTAGGATGATCATGACACTACCATTGGTAACGGAGTGCTTGATGATACCTCCAAGAGAAGCCTTTTCACAATTTTCATTGCGTTTAAAGTAGTTGATCAACAGCACACCAATGATGATAGCCGGAGCCTCCATCAATGCCATAACTGCGATCATATGTCCGCTAAAAACTTGACTTTCAAAGTCTAGAAAAGAAGTAGCCGTCACAAATGTGACGGCACTTACTGAACCATAGGAAGCTGCAATCGCCCCTGCGTTAGCCGGACTCATTTTCCTCTTCAGGATGAAGAAGGAGACTAAGGGTACGATTGAAGCTAGAAATACTCCCAAGAGCATACTCAATACAATTTCCGCGTTGAGTGAGGCGTGCGAAAGTTCTTGACCACCTTTAAAACCAATAGAGAGAAGGAGGTAGATAGAGATGAACTTGGAAGAGTTTTCTGGGATCCGCAGATCACTTTTGAGCTGCACAGCGATGATTCCCAGAAGGAAAAAGAGTAAGGCGGGATTCGTAAGGTTATCCGCCATTGCATGTAGATCCATTCCGAAGCTTAGGAGATGCGAATGACCATTTTGCGTTCGAAAGAAACGTCCTTACCGTTCTTTTCTAGCTCTAGGATAAAGCGGTGAACCGCTGGGCCTGATAATCCTGTAATTTCTACGGTGTTGTCATCCGTCCAAATGCACTCTGCAGTGTCGTATTCGCACTTCTTCTGCATTACTTCTTCGAAGATACGCTTCGCTAGAGCCTTGTCTTCGGTTGCCGCGTTCGCGCTTGATGCAAGCTGATGCTTCGCTGGGCTGTTGAGTGTGATCGTCATACGATTATGCGTTTTGTTTCCGCAAAGTTCAAGAACAAAATCCATTGATTTTTATTTAATCTTATTATACAATGGATATACAATCGTAAATGAACTACACCTTACACCAGCTCAGAATCTTCCTCAAGATTGTCGAACATCGAAGTATAACGCGGGCTTCAGAAGATTTGCATTTAACACAACCCGCGGTATCAATTCAGCTCAAAAGGCTTCAAGATCAGTTCGAAATTCCCTTAACTGAGGTCATTGGAAGGCAACTTTACATCACCGATTTCGGACAAGAGATTGCTGAAGTGAGTAAAAAAATCTTGAAAGAAGCCGATGGAATTAAGGCAACGGTCAATTCATATAAAGGCATCTTAACAGGAGAAATCAAGATCTCGATTGTTTCTACCGGCAAGTACGTTATCCCCTATTTCCTTCAAGGATTCATGAAGAAGTATCCAGGAGTTGAGATATCGATTGATGTTTCGAACAAGAACCAAGTGATCGAGAACTTGAATAATAACAGAAGCGACTTCTACCTTGTATCGGTTCTGCCAGAAGACACTCCCGTTGAGGCCGTAGAATTAATGGAGAACCGGCTAATCATGGTAGGTTCTTCGAAGTATGCTGACATGAAACTCACGAAGAGTAAGTTAAATGATCTCACCTTGATCTACCGCGAAGAAGGTTCCGCAACTCGAAACGCCATGGAAGACTATTTGGCGAAGAAGAAGATTTCCCCAAGTAAATCCATGGAGTTGGTTTCGAATGAAGCGGTAAAACAGGCTGTAAATGCTGGTATTGGGTTCTCCATCATGCCGCTAATCGGACTACGCAACGAGCTCAGCTTAAAAAGCATGCATGTATTCCCTATGCAAGGCCTTCCGATTATCACCACTTGGAACTTAATCTACAACAAGAGCAAGCGCCTCACTCCTGCTGATGAAGCACTCATTAGCTATCTCGAAGAGAACAAAGAAGCGATCACCAAGGAGTACTTTAGCTGGTCAAACTAAAAAAGCCCCGGAGAAATCTCCGAGGCTTCTACTATATCGATGGTTTCGAACTAGCGCTCGATTACCAATTTCTCTGTCATACGCTCACCGTTGATCTCGATTGAGAACTGGTATACACCAGCCGCCAATTCTGAAAGATCAATTGAGTTGTTCACTGCGCGAGCACCTGTATTCCATTGTGCTGAGAATACCTGCTTACCAGTGATGTCAAGAATCTGCACATTCACAGGAGCCACTTCTTTTAGCTCCATGTTTACGTTCAATACTCCGTTCGTTGGGTTCGGGAACATGTTGAATGAGCTCAAAGCCTCCACATCGTTCACGCTTACTACAGAAGCAATAACTTCAACGCGGTCAGAAGGACACATTACTGATGCCTTCTCTACTTGCCAGTCATAGAAGTAGTAGTAGTAGCTACCTCCGTAGAATGAATCTGTGATAGAACCAACTGTACCGATTGCGTAAGGGTAATTTACACCTCCACTGTTACGGAATAGGTTGTTTTCAGGACAACGTAGTGAGTACTGGTTACCGATTTCTACATCGAAGTTTAGATCGATTACCTGCTCTCCTACTGTTAGGTCAAATGTTGCTTCTTGCAACATCGCACCGTTTCCGTCGAACAGTTGAACAGTACGTACACCAGCTCCTGCTTCTTCTGGAACGTATACACGCACGCTGTTGATTGTGAATGCTTCAAAGGCATCGAAGTAGCTGTAAGCTCCAGTTGATGGTAGACCACCGCCACCAGAGTTATCTTCTTTACCACCTTCTTCTTCTCCACCACCGTAGATAACGTTGGCTTCAACCCAGTAACTTACTTGATCATTCACAAACTCAGTTGTAAAGCTTGGACCTTCACCTACAGGCTCTGTTGCGTCTTCAGAAGCGTACCATAGTAGGTTATCTCCTGTTGCACTCAACATAGCAACGTTTGGTTCTGGAAGTGTTACATCCTCTGCAACTGGCATATCTGCTCCATCAAGGATCGTGATTTCAATTGCTTCAGAAGTCAACTCTACGTTTTCACATAGTCCGTCGATCGTCACGAAGTACTCACCTGACTCGGTTACAACGATTGTCTGATCTGTCGCTCCGTTGCTCCACTCGTAACCGCTACCAATGCTTGCAGTGAGGTAAACTTCTGTTCCTTCACAAACAACATCGTCTCCGTCAAGTGAAATTGAAGGAACTTCTTCTGTAATCACTTCAACCGTAACTGTATTTGAGATAGAAGCACATTCGTCTTCCCAGATCACTACGCTGTAGTTTCCTGACTCTCCAACTTCGATAGACTGCGTATCTGCACCAGTTGACCAAGTGTAGCTTGAACCTGCGTCAGCCACAAGCTCTACTGTTTCACCTGGACAGATTGTCAAGATACCGTTCACAGTGATCTCGTTTGGATCAGTGATACACTCTGCTTCTACTAGCGTGTTGTTCGAGTTGATGTCGATGTTGTCAAGGCTAGTGATGACACCGCTCGGCCACTTGATCACCACTTCATCAATTTCAGTTGCGGTACCAAGTCCGAAGTGTGCTGTCAACGTTCCCATTGGAGAGAATGACTCACCAGAACGTACCTCGCGGATTTGGATTCCCCAATCACCGTAGATCTCAATGCGTGCACCGATAGCAGACTTATTAGATACGATTCCTTCAAGGTTGAACTTCACCCAGTTGTTATCGTTTCCGTCGTTGATCCACATGTTGTTTCCATTCTGTACATCAAGGAAACCATCGTTGTTCAAGTCGGCGATACCACCGCTATCGAATCCTAGGTCTTGTGCTGAGAACGTACCATCACCGTTGTTTAGGTAAAGCTCAGTTCCCATTTCAGAGAAGATGTCAACGAATCCATTGTTATCGAAGTCAGCTGCATCACAGTTCCAAGCTCCTAGATCGTTTGCGTTGATTCCAGTTGTACCGATGATGTCAGTGAAAGTACCGTCACCGTTGTTCTCCATGAAGCGGTTAGCCCATGAGTGGTTTACCGTGAAAGCATCAAAGTCACCGTCGTTATCGAAATCTTCGAATACTGTTGTCCAGCTTTGATCGCCGTCGTTCATGTTTGCTTCCTCACCTACTTCAGAGAATGTTCCATCTCCGTTGTTACGGTAAAGAAGGTTGATACGCTGTGGATCACCTACAGCTGCACCACCACGACACTTTGTGATGTAAAGGTCACAATCCCAATCGTTGTCGTAGTCAACCCAGATCGCTGCGTAGTTACCTCCTACGTCAAGCGTCTCGATCAATGACTGATCAAGGATCAAGTTACCATTACCATCGTTGCGGTATGGGTGTGACTGATCCACATCGTGACAAACGAAGGCATCGAGGTTACCATCGTTATCGATATCAGAGAATGTAGAACGCTGAGAGAAGATGTACTCTGGGTGAGCATCTTCTGTGTAAGCTGTTCCGTCATCATTAGCGTAACAGAAAGAAACGCGAGATCCGTTTCCGAATAAAAGGTCAGTGTGACCGTTCTCATCGATGTCTGCGGCAGCAATACTCCAAGTTGGAGGGTTTTGAATCGTCATTGGGAAGTACTCTCCAACGAAGGTTCCGTCTTCTTGCTGGTAATCGATGTAAATACCGTTGTAGGTTACTCGAACGACATCGTCGAGTTTGTCACCGTTCATATCCACGGCGCAATCTTCTACACTAAAGTCAGCTGTTGATTGTAGCAATGAGTTCATGTTCGTAAAGCTCACCTGAGCTGTCGCGAACGACCCGATTGCCATCATCAGCGCTACCATTGCAGGTTTGTAAAATCGCTTCATAAGGCGTGATTTTGATGTTAATTGGCGTGCTATTTCCAGGATAGCACAAGGTTCTCTTTTATCTGAATTATGGAATGTACACTTTATCAATGAATTGGCCATCGCTGGTTTCGATGATCGTCACATAAACACCTGACGACAATTGCAATTCCAACGACGAATTCAATAATAGTTGCTTCTCTTGATGCACGAGTCTACCTCCTAAGGTGTAAAGCGTTAGCGTTCCACCGTTAGGTGCCGAATAAGTCAACTGACCATACGAATTGACAAAAACCGAAGGAGCCTCTATTATCTCTTCATCAACGCTTACATACGTGCTGATGAACGATGATTCTTCAATCAAAACAGGCGTTTTATCGGCGGCCTCATACATCGATTCAAAATGATTGATTAGCGGATCGTCCCAAGCGAACAGCTCTTCAGTCCACTTTGGAGGAATACTCTGGTAGTACACCTTCACCTCCACACGAATTGCCAATTCAGGGTTTGCCGACATGTCAACTTGGTAATGAATATTGTCACCCCCAGTTCCTTGGAAACCTAATTCGTCTTGGTTGAAATCTAGATCTGTGAGTGCGTCTCCAACTACTAAAGTCGTATCGTAAACCTCATGCTCAGTGGTAAAGCCCAGAGGCACCAAACGGTTGTCTTTCAAATAGTCATCTGCGCGTTCAAGAACCGTAGTAGGATCTCCGTTTACATCTGCCATGACCATTTCATAGATCTGAACCTGGTCTTCATTGGTAATGAGATCATAATGTGGTTCGAAGTTCTCGTCTTCATCTAGAAGGTAGAAGTCTTCATCCCACTCCCCTGACTGCCAAATCACCGTATTTGCTAAGTCATCGTAAACCGTAGTCTGTACAAACAATCTACGCGCAGGGTAACCACTTGGGAATTTATGTCCGGCACGATTTTCAAGCTCTACATCAAATGCAATCATTTGCTCGTCACGCGAAACTTCAAACAGCTCCATGTCCAATGACTGTTGCTGGAGCATCTCTAAGGTCGCAGCAATCGTTGCATCGTAATCAGCTTCAGTAGCAGAGATATCAAGCGTATCTCTATTGTCTTTCATGATTTCGAGCATCAACTTGTTGGCTCCGGCAAACTCATGCTCAGCAAAAGGCGCACGTGGCGGCGTATCATAGCCTGCAGCGAGAATAATTGGTTGCTTGTTTCCAAGGCTTGGCATGTGACAGCTCTGGCAAGTGACATTCAAATCATCTTCACCATAGCTACTATTGAGCCATTCATGATACGTTGCTTGCTCAACGAAGGTCTCACCGGTTGAGTTGCCATCTAGGTCAACTGTTCCAGTGACCAGCGTATGGCAGCTAGCACAAATGCCAGCGTCTTTGATATGCTCGCTATACACCGGCTCATAACCGCTATTCAACGCCATTGGGCTCACCAAAGGAGATTCAAAGGGACCATAAGCGACCTGCTCATCTGCAAAATGCAGGTTGCCGCTGTTTTCGTTTCCTAAGTTTTCTGTGGTCTGCTGATGACATGCCACACAGGATACACCGTCCATTCCGGCAGTGTCTGTAAGAAGGTGTTCAAAGGTGTAAGATTCAACACCGGTGTATTCCATGGCATGACGACCGAGAGGTGCGTGACACTTGGTACAGAAGTTCCCAATGTCTTCAGCGTGACCTGGATTGGTCATCATTTCTTGGCGCATCTTCGCCTGCCAGTAAGGATCTTTAGCTGAATTGGCCATCATGCTCGAGCGCCATGAATCAACCACATTCACATCCTCACCAAAGGGCGTGACACTCGCTATTCCATCCGGATCACTCCCATGGCAATTCACACAAGCTCCAGAAGTAGCAAACAAACCATTGAACGAATCAGGTAAGCTATCACTCAGTTCTTGGAACTGCTTTAATTCACCAGAGTTATGGTATTGTGGTTTTTCGCTAGCGCGGAATGACGCCAGGAATAATGCGATGGCGGCCAGAACCATCAAGACAGCAGGTTTCAATCTTCTCATAATCGTCAGCAGGTAGTCGAAAATAAGGAGATTCAAACGAAGTTCCGAATGGATCACATGTCAACCTTGGAATTCAGGATTGATCAACCCATAGCCACAGTACGCTCACCCATCGATTGCCCTACAAGGCGAACAAACAACGACACACATTCCCTCAAGAATCTCAGGAAGCTATACCCTCCTTTCTTCAGGATGCTTCGGTGGTGTAACCACACAATCATGATTGTGCCCAGCATAAGTACTGCTTGAAGCACATTGGCGATTTCACGTCTGAGCATGGTTTGCTCTTTCCCGATGACCTCAATGGTCTCGGCTTGAAACTGCAGGTGTTTATGTTCATCACGCAGTATCTGCTTGCAAATCGCCTTCAACCGTCGTGAATTGGTGCAGTCATGTAATGCTGCATAGTACGGCACCGCAATAATCTCAGCTACACCTAGGATGCGGATTGAATTCTCCAGCCCTAGGTACTTTCTAAGAAATCGAAAGGTGTCATCCACCCAATGATCCGAGATGCGTTCGATGCCCTCAGCTTTCATGAATTCGCCCAACACAATCGCGTGTCGTTGCTCTTCACGGATAAACACCTTGATCGCTTCTACATAATCTGTCCGCCCCCACTGTTTGGCGAACTTCAGCAGGTTCTTCCCTTCGCTGTATTCACCACGTTGGAATTGTTGGATCGAATGCGTGATCAAATCGAGTTCAGCCATCGACAATTCGGGAGAGCAATCGGCAGGGACAGAGTCCATCGAGTTCTTATTGAACTCGAACCACTTACGCCATTCGTTGAAGGTCATACTCATATTTCTTTTTAGAACGAAGAAAGTATTCCCAACATTATGCCAGACAGCGTTCTGAGTAAGCGGAGTTAGAATTTGGTTGAATGCATGGGTTTTTCGGTTTTGTGAACCTGGGGTTGGTCTAGAGACGAGAGACGAGAGTCGAGGGTCGAAGGTCGAGGGTCGAGGGTCTAGAAACGATAATCGATAGACTATAATCGATAACTAAGAACCAGCTACCAAGAACTAAAAACCAGGAACTAAAAACCAGGAACCAAGAACCAATCACCGCGTTCCGCGTTCCGCATTCCACATTCAACCGCGTTCTGCGTTCCGCGTTCCGCATTCCACCGTCCACCGTCCACCGTCTACCGTCCACCCTCTACCAGTACGTCACCTCTATTCGCACGGGGGTCGAAACCTCCTTGCTATATCCATCATAGATCGTGTAACTCACAGGAATTCCTTGTTCATACTGAAACTCGAGTTGATTGAAGACAGAGTGATCCTCATCTCTTCTTGTGACACTTAGCGGGGCTCCCTTACTGTTAAACTTGACCTGGATTTCCCAGTCAGCTTCTCGATAGATGTATGACTTGATTCGTCCCTTTCGATTTGTTTCAATCTCGATCTTGACATTGTCTTTGTAGATGAAGTCAATAAACACTTCCGATCTCTTCCGGCTTGTTACGGTAGTTTCAGTTCGAGAATCGGGAAACCACTTTCCCATTTTCAAATCCTCTGGGTAATCCCATTTGGGAGCGGAGGTGCCAAAAATCGCCACGAATTTCGCTTCCTTCCTTCTTCGCTCTTTTGGGGTAGTATATGTATCCACGGAATAGTGCTTTCCCCCCTCCTTCCACTTGCGACTGGTTATAAAACAGGAATCTCCTTCTACATCAAGCAGTTCGCTACTCAAGCGGGTACAAATCAACGTATCGTCGTAGGTCTGTAGGATCAAGCTATCGTCAAGTAACACCTTACTTCCGTACCAATCTTTGATAACGCTGGTTTCTCCATTTGAATCGAAGACCAGCTGTTCTATCACGAATCGCTCTCCCTTCAACTCAACCGTAGACTCCAGCGATTGAATACCGCGATTTACCAAGTAATCTGAATTCATGAAGTAGTTAATCCCTTGAAAGAAATGACTTGCAATCAGCGTGTCTTGAGAATAAGAACATATCGAGAAGAGCAAGCCTAAGGCTAGGGTTAAGGCGAATTTCATGACATATCAACGAAAGAACGGACTTATTAGTCTAGAGACGAGAGTCTAGGGTCTAGGGTCGATAAACTATAATTGATAACTAAGAACCAGCTACCAAGAACCAATCACCGCGTTCTGCGTTCCGCGTTCCACATTCCACCGCAATCCGCGATCCGCGTTCCCCTTTCAGCGATTCGTGTTATTCTCTTGTGATTTCCTCAACGTACCTTCGTGGTGATGAAGAAATTTGGACAACAATTCGGTGGCAAAGTCACTAAGGAACTTAAAGAACGCTATGAGCAGTCTACCAACTGGAGCGAAGGAACCTTTGTGAATATTGAGAAGACAGGTGTTGAATTCACCATGCATGAACTGCCGAAGCTGTTGTACAAGCAATTCTTCGACAAGAAGCACCGTCAGCCGGCGAAGCCTATACCGGTGAAGGCATTTGAGGCCGCCTCATTTACGAGCAATGAGCCCCAATTCATCTGGTATGGGCATTCAGTAGTGTTGATGAGACTGTCAGGATTGAATATTCTCATTGATCCGATGCTCGGCGATAACGCCTCGCCCATCGCACCGTTTGCAACGAAGCGTTTCTCAGAGAATACCATTGACATTATCGATCAATTGCCTGAGATCGATATCGTCTTGATTTCACATGACCACTATGATCACTTGGATATGGATAGTATCCTGCGATTGAAAGGAAAGGTGAAGACTTGGTGGGTCGCACTCGGAGCGGCGCGTCACCTGCTTTCATGGGACATTCCAAGCAATGCCATTGTAGAGTTTGATTGGTGGGATGAACACCCCTTCCATGACCTCCGAATCACCTATACTCCTACACGCCATTCATCTGGAAGAGGCGTTCGAGATCAAGCGAAGTGTTTGTGGGGAGGTTGGTCGATCAAAAGCCAGCAATACCACGTGTGGTTTAGCGGTGACGGTGGTTACGGAAATCACTTTAAAGAAGTGGCCAAGCGTATCGGAGCTCCTGACCTAGCCTTTATGGAGTGTGGTCAATACAATAAGAACTGGCATCAAATTCACATGTATCCAGAAGAGAGCGTACAAGCTGCAATTGAAGTCGGCGTGAAGCACGCTGTAGCTGTGCACTGGGCTGGCTTTGCTTTGGCGCAGCACGACTGGAAGGATCCGATCGATCGTTTTACGGCTGAGGCTGATAAGTTGGGACTGAAATACAGCACGCCTGAAATCGGAGAATTGTTCACTTTGAACGACAACCCGAATAAGCGCTGGTGGGATGACTTGGATTGAATGTCACCTAAAATCCTGATCTAGGTCAGTTCTCTCGAGAGACCTTCCTCCGAACTTGCGCTCAATTGCGCATTATGAAGTTCGATTACACACTTGTACAAAAGTACAGCCAACGCGTTCCTCGCTATACCAGCTACCCTCCCGTTCCTGAATGGAATGGGCAGCCCACTGAATTTGATTGGTTCAAAAGCATCGAGGAAGATGCAGCGAACAGTCAAAATGGATTGGCTCTATACATGCACCTCCCGTTTTGTGAAAAGCTCTGCACTTACTGCGGTTGCAACAAACGTATTACGGTCAACCATCAGGTTGAAGCCCCATATATCAAAGACCTCATCAGTGAATGGAAACGCTACCGCCATGTGTTGCCGGATACGCCTTCAATTGCTGAGCTCCATCTAGGTGGCGGAACTCCCACTTTCTTTTCCGCATCCAATCTTGATCGCCTCATTTCGGCGATTCTGAATAACACGAGCGCCCTACCTGACACCGGTTGGTCAATTGAAGTTCATCCGAGTTTCACGACCAAAGAGCAGCTCGTGACGCTCTATAATCTTGGGTTCAGACGAATTAGTCTTGGGGTGCAATCATTAGACCCGAAAGTTCAGTTCCTGATCAATCGCATTCAGCCATTTGAAGAGGTTCAGAAGATCACCGAAATGGCCCGTGAAATCGGCTATGAATCAGTGAACTTCGATATCCTTTACGGACTACCTCATCAAACTGAAGATCTCGTCAAAAAAGACATTGAAGAGGTCTTGAAGCTTCGTCCTGACAGAGTTGCTTTCTACGGTTATGCCCATGTGCCGTGGGTTGCTAAAGGCCAGCGGAGGTATTCAGAGCTTGATCTTCCTTCTCCTGCTGTTCGTTTCGCTAGCGCGGAAATGGGCAGAATACAATTCGAAAATGCAGGATACCGATCCATCGGAATGGACCACTTTGCTCTTCCAGAAGACAATCTATCCATTGCCGCGGATCGCAAAGAACTGCACCGAAATTTCATGGGGTACACAGAGCAGCATGCTGACCTGATGATTGGATTAGGAGTGTCTTCTATTTCAGAATCGAGCCTCGGATTTGCTCAAAACGATAAGGTAGTCGAGAACTACCGCGAGAAGCTGTACCAAGGAGCATCACTCTTCGTCAACGGTCATCGCTTTTCGGAGCAAGACCGAATCGTTCGTAAGAAGATTCTTGACATCATGTGCCACATGGAAACACCGCTCGATTCCGCGCTAGCGAAAGGAACAGGAAACCTTTTGTCACAATTAGTGTCTGATGAAATCATCTCTATTGAAGGAAATCGGATCGTTGTGAACGAAAAAGCTCGCATGTTCTTGAGAAGTGTGTGCAGCTTATTCGACCCGAATATCTCTTTCGCCACATCAGAATTAAAGTACAGCTCAAACCTCTAGGATGACCAAGCAAGCGCCCGTACTCGAATGTGTGCACTGCGGAAAGGATGCACCATCACCTGTACTCAAGGGAAATGATGTTTACTGTTGCAACGGTTGTTTGCGCGTACATGAGCTGATTCACGGTATTGATGACGAGTGTACGATTCCTGAAGTAGACGAAAGCATTGATGCGACAAACTTCAGCTATCTCGACTTGGAGGATTATCGATCTCGATATCTGAAAATGAATGCCGACGGTACCTCCACCGCTGTTTTCTTCTTAGCTGATATCAACTGTGCTTCCTGCGTTCAGTTTCTAGAACAGCTGCATTTGAAACACGAAGGTATCCTGAGGAGCGAGGTCAATTACCCGCGAAAGGAACTAAGGGTGCTGTTTAAAGAAGATACACTGGCACCTAGCGCTTTGGCTACGTTGTTAGCCCGTGTTGGTTATCCGCCAGAGATTCGTCAAGAGAAAAAAGACGCCTCGAAGAAACGATCTAGAAAGTTGGTGACTCAAATCGGCGTTGCTGGATTCTGTTTCGGAAACATTATGCTGTTCAGTTTTCCAGAATACCTCGGAGGAGAAGCTGTGGAAGAGAAGTTCAAGCGGTGGTTCATGATCTTGAATTTCCTACTTGCCTTCCCAGTCATCTTGTACAGTGGCCGAGCGTATCTGGTCAGCGCTTGGACAGCCATTCGCAATCGCACAGTCAATATTGACGTGCCTGTGAGCATTGGTATGCTCGCCATCTTCTTCCGCTCAAGCATTGAGGTGTTGACTAATTCAGGGGCTGGATATTTCGACTCACTCGCCGGACTCGTCTTCTTTCTACTAATTGGTAAGTGGTATCAGGCAAGAACATACGGCGCACTCTCTTATGACCGAGACTATAAGAGCTACTTCCCTATTGCGGTGCAACGAAATACTGAGGATGAAGCATTCGTACCTATTAGTGATCTTGAAATCGGAGATGAGATCATCATTCACCACAAAGAGATTATTCCAGCTGATAGTATCCTACTCTCAGAACGCGCGCGCATTGACTACAGCTTTGTTACCGGTGAAAGTGAACCCATTATTGTCAATCAAGGTGAAGCCATTCAAGCTGGTGGACGACAAATGGGTGCTTCTATCACACTGGCAGTGAGCAAGGAAGTAGAGCAGTCAAAGCTCACCAGACTTTGGAATAGCGAGACCTTTCAAAAAGACCAGAAAAGCAGCATTGAAGATCCGGTGAATCGCATTTCAAAGCACTTTACTTGGATTGTATTGACCATTGCCATTGGAGCTTTCGCTTACTGGTATCCTATTAATGAATCTATTGCCTGGAATGCACTTACCGCAACCTTGATCGTTGCTTGTCCGTGTGCCCTTGCGCTCACCTTGCCTTTCACTTTGGGAAGTACCATGCGCCTTATGGGTAAAGCAGGTCTTTACTTGAAGAATACACGTGTGATAGAGCGCATGGGTAAACTCAAGCACTTGGTGTTCGATAAAACTGGCACCCTCACACGGGCTAACGACTATCAAATTGAGTGGCACGGTGATAACCTCTCAGACTATCAACGTTCACTAGTACTAACACTCGTCGATCAAAGTGCCCACCCTTTGAGCAGAGCATTGAGTAAGCAATTCAAAGATTCACGCCTCAGAGCTTCACTATTCATAGAGTATGAAGGCAAAGGCATCGAATGTCAGATTGACCAACACCATATTCAAGTGGGAAGCGCCTCTTGGTTAAAAGTACCAATGGCAGATCTTTCTGGCTCACAAGTCCATGTAATGATTGATGGAGAGCACCTCGGCTGTTTCTCTTTTGACAAGCCGATTCGTCAAGGACTCGAAACTGAGCTAAAGACTTTACGCACCTCGTTCAATATCCATCTATTGAGTGGTGACAACGCTTCTGAAGCTCCGAGATATTCGCCATTCTTCAACAAGGGTCAAATGCACTTCGAACAAACGCCTGAAGGAAAAATGGAGTTCGTTCAATCATTGCATAGTGATGAAGCCTATGTGGCCATGGTTGGTGACGGACTGAACGATGCCGGTGCCCTGAAAGCAGCAGACATGGGTATTGCTGTCGTCGACGACTTGTATGCCTTCTCTCCTGCATGCGATGCTATTCTTCACGCAGGTGCATTGAACCAGTTTCACAACTTCTTGGAGTACGCTCAAAAAGCAATGCGAACTGTCCGATGGAGCTTCGTTATTTCATTCGTCTACAACGCGATTGGAATCGCCTTTGCCATCCAAGGTTTACTCACTCCTCTTGTAGCTGCAATTCTAATGCCTGCAAGTAGTGTCACGGTGGTTCTTTTCACCGTTTTCAGCAGTCACCTACACTTCCGAAAGCTCCGTCAATAACAGGCTGTGACATTTTCCTGACAATTGTCAGAGTTGACCGTGACTGCCGTCACCTCCCTCCCTTTCATTCAGTCTGACCTTTGTTCAAAACTGATTTGAATGGAAGTCATTTTCATCTTGATAGGAGCTAGTCTCATACTTGCCGGAGGGTTTCTTGGAGCCTTCCTTTGGGCCATGCGCTCCGGACAATACGAAGACGATGTGACGCCTTCGATCCGCATTCTAAACGACAACACACCAAACCAATCTGCGAAAACAAATAATCATGAAGCTTGAGAAGTTTTCATACGATAACCAGATCGTAAAAATGTTCCTCTTCGCCACCATCCTATGGGGCGTTGTAGGTATGTTGGTCGGGGTAATTGCCGCTCTCCAAATCTTCATCCCAGAGATGAACTTCGGAACAAGCTGGCTTACTTTCGGCCGAATTCGTCCACTCCACACCAACGCGGTGATCTTCGCGTTCGTTGGGAACGGAATTTTTGCTGGAGTTTATTACTCTCTGCAGCGTCTCCTCAAAACACGAATGTGGAGCGATAAGCTCTCCAGAATCAACTTCTGGGGTTGGCAGCTGATCATTGTTTCTGCCGCACTGACGCTTCCCTTGGGTATCACCTCTGGAAAAGAGTACGCAGAACTAGAGTGGCCGATTGATATCGCCATCGCAGGTATCTGGGTAGTCTTCGGTTGGAACATGTTCGCTACCATTCTCAAGCGTCGCGAGCGTCACCTTTACGTAGCCATTTGGTTCTACATCGCCACTTTCGTGACGGTCGCCGTACTTCACATCTTCAACTCATTTGAAATGCCGGTTAACTTCTTGAAGAGTTACTCAGCATATGCAGGTGTTCAAGATGCCTTGGTACAATGGTGGTATGGTCACAATGCGGTAGCCTTCTTCCTTACAACTCCTTACCTGGGATTGATGTACTACTTCATCCCTAAGGCTTCAGGAAGACCGGTTTACTCTTACCGTTTGTCGATCATTCACTTCTGGGCCTTGATTTTCATTTACATCTGGGCAGGTCCTCACCACCTATTGTACACAGCGCTTCCAGACTGGGCACAATCACTTGGAACCGTATTCTCTTTGATGCTTATCGCTCCGTCTTGGGGTGGTATGTTGAACGGACTACTTACTCTTCGAGGTGCTTGGGATAAAGTACGTGATGAACCGATCTTGAAGTTCTTCGTGGTAGCCGTGACATGTTACGGTATGTCTACCCTTGAAGGTCCTCTTCTCTCATTGAAGAACGTAAACGCGATCTCACACTACACTGACTGGACCATCGCCCACGTGCACATTGGTGGATTGGGATGGAATGGATTCCTCACCTTCGGTATGGTGTACTTCTTGATTCCGAAGTTGTTCAACACGAAGCTTCACAGCAAGCGCCTTGCGAACGTTCACTTCTGGATTGGCACCCTCGGTATCCTATTCTACGCATTGCCGATGTACTGGGCTGGATTCACTCAAGCATTGATGTGGAAACAGTTCCGTCCGGAAGGAATGCTCCTCTACCCGAACTTCTTGGAAACAGTAATCCAGTTGAAGCCGATGTACGCGATGCGTGCATTTGGAGGAACGCTCTTCCTGATTGGTGCGCTCTTGATGGTGTACAACGTTGTGAAGACTGTGAAAGTTGGAAGCTTCGTTGCCAACGAAGATGCGGAAGCTCCTGCGCTTGAAGGCAAGTACAAAAGCCACGCAGGTGAGAACTGGCACCGTTGGATTGAGCGTCGTCCTGTACAGATGCTTGTCGGAAGTTTGGTGGTCATCCTCATCGGTGGTATCGTTGAAATCATCCCAACCATGTTGATCAGTGAGAATGTGCCGACCATTAATGCGGTGCAGCCATACACACCTCTTGAACTAGAAGGACGAGACATCTACATCCGTGAAGGTTGTAATAACTGTCACTCCCAGATGATCAGACCTTTCCGTGATGAGGTAGCTCGATACGGTGAGTATTCAAAGGCCGGTGAGTTCGTTTATGATCACCCATTCCTATGGGGTAGTAAGCGTACCGGACCAGACTTGCACCGTGTAGGTAATAAGTACCCTGATTCATGGCACTTCCACCACATGCTCGATCCGCGAACTATGTCTCCGGGATCATTGATGCCTCCTTACCCATGGCTCTTTGAAAACGAGCTAAGCATGGACGATACGGAGAAGAAGATCTCTGTGATGCGCACCTTGGGTGTGCCTTACGAAGAAGGCTACGAAACTCAAGCGGTAGCTGACCTCCAAGCACAAGCAAGAGGGATCCAAGCTAGTCTTGCTGAAGACGACCTAGAGATTAGTGAGAACATGGAAATCATCGCCTTGATTGCCTACCTCCAACGCCTAGGAACTGACATCAGCAATCCTGAGTTCACCGAATCTAACCAAGGCAGCGAAAGCGCCGCAAACTAAGAGATCATGCTGAAATTCATCAAACATCATATGACCACGATTGACGGCATCGAACTCTTTCCGTTGATCTCATTTCTGATCTTCTTCATCTTCTTCCTTGGGCTATTCGTTCACGTGTTCAAAATGAAGAAAGCACATGTAGAAGACATGTCAAACATGCCTTTAAGTGAAGAACCTGTTCAACCTCGTCAAAACCAATAACATGAAAGCAGCAACTAGCCTCATTACCACTGTCCTTCTTGGCGCCATGCCCGGTTTGGTTCTGGCTCAAGAAGCCGCTACCACTGTTGTGGAACAAGCTCCTCAAGGAACCCACTTCGGTTTAGGAGATGACATCTGGCTCGGGATCTTTATGACCACCGCAGCCTTCTTTACCATGATTATCCTGATGGTCAACTCTACCATCAAGAACTTGGCTGAAACTAAGAGTCTTTGGAAACCCTCTAAAGAAGTGACCTCAGCTATTCTTCTTCTATTGGTTTCTTCAACGGCGTTTGCTCAAGACGCTAGCGCGGAAGCGGAACCCCTCTTCAATATGTCTGACACGGCATTCTGGGGCTTTGCCACGGTGAATCTCTTCCTCATGTTCTTCGCATTGATCCAAGTGCGCATTCTACGAGGACTTACCAAGAAAATTGCAGGACTAGACAACGTCGCTGAACCAGCGTATGTACCAGAAGAAGAACGCACTCCTGCTTGGGAAGTGATTTGGAGAAAACTCAACGACCACCGTGAGATTAAGGATGAGAAAGACATCCTTCTCAACCACAACTACGACGGTATTCGAGAACTAGACAACAACCTTCCGCCTTGGTGGAAATGGGGGTTCTACGTTTCGATTGTCTTTGGAGTCTTCTACCTCATTCACTTCCACGTGACAAAGACAGGGGCTCTTCCCCAGGAAGAACTTGCCATTGCCATTGAAGAAGGCGAAGCTGAAGTAGAAGCTTACCTCGCTCGTATGGCAACCAACGTGGATGAAACGTCTGTGAGCTATGTCTTAGCCGATGACCGCATCGCTCAAGGAAAGGCAGTCTTTAACAAGAACTGTGTGACCTGTCACCGTGAAGACCTCGGAGGTAAGAACGGACCAAACCTAGCCGATGCATACTGGCTACACGGCGGTTCTATCAAGGATGTATTCAAGACCATTAAATACGGTATCCCAACAAAGGGTATGAAATCATGGAAGGCGGATTTGACGCCTGTTCAGATCCAGAACGTGGCTACCTATATCCTATCAATGCAAGGCACAAACCCTGCAGACGCGAAAGACCCTCAAGGTGATTTCGTAGACCCAGCAGTTCCTGAAGGTGAAGAAGTTGAAAAAGCGGAAACACCTGAAACGGAAGATCCAGATACAGAAGAATTGATCAGCGCGATCGAATAAGAAAACCATGACGGAGAATCCGGAGAATAGCTTCCGAGACGCCATCTCAACTGTCGACGAACAGGGTAAGCGGGTATGGTTATACCCAAAGAAACCTGGCGGACGATTCTTTGATGCCCGCAAATGGGTGAGCTACGGTTTGTTAGCCCTCCTCTTTGCTGCGCCATTCATTCGAATCGGAGGCAATCCCCTGCTTCTACTCGACGTCATGAATCGAAAATTTGTGATCCTGGGGCAAGTATTTTGGCCCCAGGACACACATCTTTTCCTATTAGCCATGATCACCTTGGTGGTTTTCATCATCGTGTTCACGGTTGTATATGGAAGGATCTTCTGCGGTTGGGTGTGCCCACAAACCATATTCATGGAGATGGTTTTCCGTCGGATTGAATATTGGATTGAAGGAGATGCCAGTCACCAGAAAAAGCTCAACAAAGGACCATGGACGAAGGAAAAGATCAGGAAGAAGGTGCTGAAGAACGTCATATTCTTCGCTATTAGCTTCCTGATCGCTAACACCTTTCTAGCGTACTTCATTGGCTCAGAGAAGTTGATTGAAATCATTACCGACGATCCTTCACAACACGTTGCTGGACTCTCAGGACTTCTCATTTTCACAGGTATCTTCTTCGGAGTATTCATGCGCCTTCGCGAACAGGTGTGCACAACCATTTGTCCTTACGGTCGCCTTCAAGGAGTGCTCTTAGATCGAGACTCTGTGGTCATCGCTTACGATCATGTACGAGGTGAGAACCGTTCGAAATTCCGTAAAAACGAAGATCGTTCGGCTGCTGGCAAAGGTGATTGCATCGATTGCAACGCTTGTGTAGCTGTTTGTCCTACCGGTATTGACATTCGTAACGGAACTCAATTGGAGTGCATTAACTGTACGGCTTGTATCGATGCCTGTGATCACATTATGGATAAGATCGGACTTGATCGTGGTCTTATCCGCTACGCTAGCGAAAACCAAATCACTGAGAACAAGACCTTCTCTCTCACAAAAAGAGCGAAGGCATACACCGTAGTGCTGGGGATTCTTATAGTGGTCATGACAGGTCTATTGATCTTACGCTCAGAAGTGGAGACAAGCGTATTGCGCACTCCTGGAATGCTTTACGAAAAAGAAGACAACGGCTACTTCACCAACCTTTACAACTTCACCATTGTCAATAAGACCAATTTTGACATGCCGGTCACTTTTAAATCACACACCCCTACCGCAACCATTGAAATGGTAGGAGCCAATCCACTCGTCGAACAACAAGGCATGGCAGAAGGTGTCTTCTTCATCCGCATTCACGGTGACAATTTGGACGGAACGAAGAACAAGGTCGAAGTGGGTATTTATGACGGTGAACGACTCATCGAAACCGTCAAAACAAACTTCATCGGACCATTTAAACAGTAGATTATGAAATTCACTTGGGGACACGGAATCACACTATTCATTATAGGTTTCATCATTTTCATGAGCTACCTCACCATTCAGGCATTTAGTGTCGATTTTGACTTGGTAGCTGAGAACTACTACGAGCAAGAACTCGCTTATCAAGAGCAATTAGATCGTATGCAGAATCTCGCTAACGCGGGAATCGAACCAGAAGTCATCATCGACCATCAGCAAGTTGCTGTTGTATTGAACGATGACAACACATTGACCTCAGGGAAGATCAAGTTGTACAGTCCAGCTTCAAAGCTTGGTGACCGCGAGGCCGAATGGACCAACGAAGTAGCCGGCACCTTCGGACTACCAACAACTGGACTTAACCCAGGATGGTATGAGGTTCAAGTACATTGGGAAATGAACGGGACGAATTATTATTTCGAACAAGAGATCGAACTGAAATAATGCTGTGGGCAGGACTCATATTAGGCTTAGCCAGTTCACTCCATTGTCTTGGCATGTGTGGCCCTTTGGTTCTCGCACTTCCCGGTGGAAACAAATCAGCTTCACGCAGATGGTTTAACAGATTCAACTATCACTTGGGTCGGATTGTAGTCTATGGCGTCTTAGGAAGCATTGCTGGGCTGATCGCTAACGGGATTGAGCTCTTCACTTGGCAACGTTCTGTAGCCATCTTTGGAGGCATAGCCATGATAGTCTTTGCCCTCGTTCCTGCGCTGGTCCACAAAATGAAGTTCACAGGGCCGTTGGCCAAATGGCTGGGACACACTCGCTCTTCCCTTTTCAAACAACTACAGCGTGAAGATGTATTCTCATGGGTGTTCCTGGGTGCTGTCAATGCCTTGTTACCATGTGGAGCCATCTTCGTCGCACTTGCTGGAGCTTTAACCACGGGTTCCTTTGCTGGTGGTGCGCTCTTCATGATGTTATTTGGAACAGGCACGGCAGTGAGCTTGCTCTTGCTTCATCTGATCAAAGATCGCGTTGGCTTCGCTCAGAAAAGCTTGAACCGCATAGCACCTTGGTTAATGGCCTCTCTCGGCATCTTGCTTCTCGTACGCGGAATGGACCTTGATATCCCCTACCTCTCACCTGGTTTAGATCTTATGACCGGGAACGTAGGTGGTTGCCATTAGAAGCTTTCCAACTTGAACTTATTCGGTGCTTTCGCTAGCGCGGAATCGTTCGTACATTAGTCGAGCAATTTTGAAACCATGAATAAGTTCTTACTCACTGTGCTGGCGGCTTTTGTCAGCGTTTCTTCTTATTCTCAAGACACTTGGGAAGTTGGAAGTACAACCCTCACAGAATACGACCTGGTTACCGGGGTTCAAGTTCCTTGGGAGATCCTCTGGGGTCCTGACGATTACATCTGGGCAACAGAACGCCGCGGACGTGTACTTCGCATCGATCCAGCAACAGGGAATTACACCACAGTACTTGACTTGACCAACCTCATTCCAAACAACGGTTCTGGAGAACCAGGAATGCTTGGTATGGCAGCTCACCCTGATTGGGCGAATGAACCAAAAATGTTCATCGTCTACAACACTGGTGGTGGTTGGAATGTCTCTGAGCAATTGAGCTCTTTCGAGTGGAATGGTTCAGAATTGGTGAACGAAGAAGTAATTCTAGATAATATTCCTGGTGGTGGTATTCACAATGGTTCCCGAATCCTTATTCTTCCAGATAACACGCTCATGATGACGACTGGTGATACCGGAGACGGTGGTGCGAGTTCTCAGGATGAAAACGACATTGCCGGAAAGGTGCTCCGCATGAACCTCGACGGTACTATTCCTGCTGACAACCCTGACCCTACATCATTGGTATACAGCATGGGACACCGTAACTCTCAAGGATTGTGTCTCGGTCCAAATGGATTGATCTATTCTTCAGAGCATGGACAATCAACAAATGATGAGTTTAACATCATCGAACCAGGACGTAACTACGGATGGCCTGACGTTGAAGGATTCTGTGACCAAGCTGGTGAAGCTGGTCCTTGTGCAGATCTAGATGTCCGCGAGCCACTTCAAGTATGGTCACCTTGTATCGCTGTAAATGGAATTGAGTATTACAATCACCCTGCTATTCCAGAATGGCAGAACAGTGTACTGATGGCGGTGCTTGGTGGATTAGGAGCGAACTACGAGCGACTTTCAGTATTGCACATGAGTGATGACGGTACAGCGATTGAAAGCGAAGATCAGTTCTTCAGTGAATTCAACCAACGTGTTCGTGATGTATGTGTAAACCCTTATACAGGTGCTGTATATGTAGCATTGAACGGACCTAGCTATCCTGGTCAAGGACCGAACATCATCAAAGAGTTCGTCAATGAAGATTACTTGAGTGTTGAAGAACAACCAGTTCTTGGACAAAACGTAAAGCTCTACCCTAACCCAGTTCAAGACAACTTGAACATTGAGTTTACAGATGATTTCTTGGGAGCAAGCTTCCACCTAATCAGCTTTACAGGTCAAATTATCGAGCGTTTCGTTATTGCAGAGAACCGAGTGGTTCTTCCAGTAACAGATCTTCCAGCAGGTAAATACTACATCTCAGCCACTTCTGGTTCGGGAACAATAACGAAGACTTTCATCGTTAAATAATCGATGGTTAAAAATACTTTCCTCTTACTAGCAGCCCTCCTCATTGGAGGGCTTGCTTATTCTCAGCAGGGCTTTCTTGGCAAAGTGATCGATGTTGATAGCGGTGAACCCATCAATGGCATAGCCGTTGTTTTCGAAGTTGCTGGAGACACTGTGTACACCAATGCACTAGGTGAATTCTACGTTGATGTACTTGCGGAAGGGAGTCAATCTAGCTCTTTCAGCACCCTTTATCTCGGTGGCTTAAATAGCAACACTGCTTTCTACACTGACACACTAGACTTTGTCGGAGGAGCTTATGGGGAACGTGTTCCAATGACCATTGACCTTAAAGCAGAAGACCTCAATGCTCAGACTTTTGAGCTCACCGCACGATTCCAACAGCTCGTTAGTATTCCTGAAGCGGCAGTCATCTCATACGAAGATGAATCCATCAACCACCCCATGTCAACGGTACGGGTGCGTCCACAACAACTCGCGGCTAGCGATCAGAGCTCTCTTCAGATTGCATTAAATGACGTGCCAGGAGTTCGCTTTGAATCAAGAGGAAATGGAGGAAGTCGTCGACTCAACATCCGTGGTTCGATGTTACGCTCTCCTTTTGCGGTGCGTAACGTAAAAATCTTCTATGATGATTTCACATTGACAAGTCCAGACGGACAATCATCACTTGAACTTCTAGACCCTCAAAACATCGGTGAAATCGTGGTTGTGAAAGGTAGCGCTGCCAGCGTCTATGGCGCTGGAACTGGTGGAGTACTCATCGCTAAGTCTCCAGACATTCTCAACCGAGGGAACTTCCTGAGAACCTCATTGTCGGTAGGTAGCTTCAATTACGTTAGAAGTGCTTCTGAGTTGAACATTGCAGGTGATGATATCGCCTTGCGACTGAGTCATTCCTTCCAAGAAACAGAAGGTTATCGAGAACAAGAGGCAAATAAACGTCAGCAATTCGACGTGCAGCTTGCGTACAAATTGAATAACACACTCGACTACAAATTATGGGCTGTTCAATATCAAGGCAAATGGGGGCTCCCAGGAGGGATTAATGAAGAGCAAGCAACTGAAGACCCGAGGCAAGCACGACCGTATGCAGTGGAGAACAACACACATGTGAATCGTACACGTCAACGGATTGGAGTATCACAACGCTGGACTAAAAGAAGGTTCACTAACACCACCAGTGCCTTCATCAACAACACTTCAAAGATCAACCCTTACGGCACATCAAACTTCTTCAATGGCTACAAGGACGAAAAAGCGCAAGGAGGTGGCATCAGAAACGTGTTTAAGTATCGTTTCATCGACAATATCGACAACAAACCATTCAAGCTAAAAGCAAGACTATTTACGGAATTTACCCGTGAAGACAATCAGCTAGATGAGTTTGATAACGACGGTGGTAAGGCCGGTGAATTGAGATATGAGAACGAAACGCTGTCGCAAGAATTCACTGGAGGTCTCACGCTATTTGCTGAGTACAGGAAGCTTCTCATCCAAACAGGAGCTACATACTCACTTCGAACAATCAACACCACAAACGTCATTCAGTCTGCTCAAGATAGTGTGACTCGGCAATTGACCGACCGTAACTTTGACGGATTCCTTCCCTTCTTCCGCGTAAGCGTGGAATACCTGAAGAATCAGTCTATCTACGCTGGGGTAAGTGCTGGGGTCAGCCCTCCTAGCCTCTTTGAATTGTTGGATCCAGGTACCGGAGTGATCTCTGAAAGCTTAGAGGCAGAAGAAGCGTTGAATGTTGACCTTGGTCTACGCGGCTCCGTTAAGAACTGGATGAGCTATGATTTAGGAGCATATCAAACGCAACTTCAAAATGGAATTCGTGAGTTTGAAGACAGCACCGGCACTTTCTTTGTGAATGGGAACGACCAGCTTCTTCGTGGCCTTGAAGGTCGACTGAATTTCAACTTCTACGTTGGAAAGAAAGGTCTCTATGCTTGGGGATTGTCGTTGAATGGCGCGCTTCAACACCTTCAATTTGAGACCGAAACCAGTGATGAAATTGGTCCACATGTTGCGCTCGAAATTGAAGATAAGTACCTACCCGGTTCCGCGTTAGCGATGTCAGGATCAAACTTATGGATTGAAGCGCTTCAAGGAGTTCGATTGAACATTAACTGGCAATGGACAGACCGCATGCCGGCGAATGAAGCCAATACTGTTTGGTTAGCTTCATACCACTTGGTGAACCTGCATTTGGATGTGCGAATGCACGATTTGATCGATATGGGACCTTGGTCGGCGACACTCTCTGGAGGTGTACAGAACTTGCTCGACACTGAATACTCATCATTTGTCGCATTCAATGCCTTTGGAGGTCGATTCTTCAACCCTAGTCCAGAGACGAACTACTACGGTACGATTTCAGTGAGAAGAAAATTCTAATTAGCGGCCGAGAATTTTCATTTCCGTACGACGGTTTTGTGCTCGACCAGCATCCGTTTCATTGGACGCCACTGGTTGCGTTTCGCCGTAACCGGCTGAAGTCAATCGATCTTGCGCAATGCCCTTTGAAACGAGGTAGCTTACAACACTCGCTGCACGACGTTCAGACAGACTCTGGTTATCTTGGTCAGAACCAACGTTATCCGTGTGTCCGCCGATCTCAATTTTCAAGCTCGGAGTTTGCTCCATCATCGTGGCCAGCTTGTTCAGCTCTGCTTTTGACGTCTCTTTGAGCACATCACTATTCGTGTCAAAGAAGACGTTATTCAAGACAATTTTACTACCGGGCTTCATCTTCTCTAGTGGAGCATCGAGATCGATGCGTTCCCCAGCTTCAACGTTCTTCAGTGAGAAGTTTTGAGAGAAAAAGAGGTAGTCAGGACGAGCCACATTAAACGCGTAGTCTTTCCCAGGAGGCAACACTGTTAGGAACCTTCCTGTCTCTGGATCGCTGTACGCCTCAGTAACCACTTGACCAGATTCAAGGTCAATCACTTCTACCTTCGCTTGAAGTTTACGGAGTGAAACACGGTCATATACTTCGCCTGTTACATAGCTAATGGCCTTCGGACGTACATTCTCAGGCAACTCGAAGCTGTAGAGATCGAGGTCTCCGTACCCACCCTCACGATCACTCGCAAAGTAAGCTGCAACACCGGCAGCATCTACCAACAAAGAGTTTTCGTCTCCTCCGGTATTGATTGGGTAACCCAAATTCACTGGAGTTCCCCAGGAACCATCTGGTTGTTTCTTACTCATGAAAATATCCAAGCCTCCCATGCCTGGGTGACCGTTGGAGCTGAAGAAGAGCGTCTCTCCGTCTGGGTGAATCATTACTGACTCTTCTTCAAACGGCGTATTCACTTCACCTGGAATACGTTTCGGCTTACTCCAATTCCCGTCGTCTTGGATTTGAGCGTAGTAAATATCTTGCTTGCGAATGCCTTGTCCTGTGTGCTTTCCACGAATGAAATAGAGGGTACGTCCATCTGCACTGAACGATGGCTGAGAGTCCCAATCATAGCTGTTGATAGGACGAATATTTTGGACTTCCATCCATCGTCCACCAACGCGTTGGGCTACGAAAAGATCGCAGCTTCCTAGTCCGTAATATGGTCCCCAATCGCCTCCGTAGCTTTCACAAGCCGTGTAGATAAGCATCTGACCATCAGCACTTAAAGTTGGCGCACCTTCATTAAAGGCTGAGTTAATTTCTCGTACGGGTTCTCCTTGTCCCCAGCCAGAATTAGTACGCTGTGAAACGTAGAAATCCTCTTGCTTCCCTCCTCTGACTCGGTTGTCTTTTACGAGTCTTGTGTATAGGAATGTCTGTGAATCAGCTGTAATACAAGGGAAGTATTCTGGAGCTTCAGAATTGACTCCTGGTCCTAAATTCACAGGATCAAATGGGACTGGAGATGCCATAGCCTCTACCGCAAAATCACACGAGGCGATCATGAGATCAGCTTTCTGGTTCATCATGGGATCGTCAATTCCCATTTTACGGAATGCTTCGAATTGGATCTTCGCATCAGCATAATCGCTTTCCTTCATCAACAAATCTCCGAGAAAGAAGAAAGTCTGCGGGAACATCTTTGGCTTGCGAATAGTGACTTCTCTAAGATCATTGATTGAAGCCTGCATGTCTTTTTTGTCGCTGTTGATTTGAGCGCGAAGAAGGTAGGCCTCAGCAAAATCAGGAGAACGCTCAATCGCCTTATTGATCTGCTGTTCTGCTTCTCTATCAAGATTCATTTCGTACGCAGAAACGGCTTCTTCGTACATCTTGATTGATTTCTTATCGCTGATCGAATACCTTCCAGGCTGAGCTGATACTATGATTGTGAAACAAGTGAATAGTATCGCTAGCGCGGAATATAGGGCGTGTGTTCTCCAATGCATGGACCGAAGGTAATCATTCATGCCTGTGGAGATTCAAAAATCCTGCCACGACTACTAACTTCGCACTGTTATGAAAATCGGATTGCTCTCAGACACCCACGGTTATATTGATGACCGTATCCTGCATCACCTCAGTAATTGCGACGAAATCTGGCATGCAGGCGACATAGGAACGGTTGAAGTTTCTGATACGCTAGAGGGCTTCAAGCCATTGCGTGCTGTCTATGGGAACATCGATGGAGATAAACTACGTCGTATTCACCCTGTAGAACAACACTTCGTGGTTGATGGAATTACTTTTTGGATGACACATATCGTTGGCAGACCGGGTCGCTATTCAAAGGGCATCCCGGAATTGATCCGTCGTAGAAAACCAGACGTCTTGATCTGTGGGCATTCGCATATCTTGAAGGTGACGAAAGATCCTGTTTTTGATTTGCTCTACATCAATCCAGGCGCCGCTGGAGTGCATGGTTTTCATAAAACGCGTACACTTCTACGTTTCGACATCAAGGAAGGGAAAATTACCAATATGGAAGTGGTTGAGCTCGGCCCCAGAGCCAAACCTCAGAATTGAGCTTGAAACTGCTCTTCGAAGCTTCTAAAAGCACTCATGATCGAATCTAGTTTCAAGAAGATTCGTTCAGTGGCATCTACGTCTGGGCGTTCGTTCATGTAGGGACCGTAGTAGAATCCATCAGTAGGACGTGCAGTCACGTAGCGGTCTTGTGCGTTCTGAGAGCCTGTGATGGTAGATTCCAGCACCTTGTGATTGGCTTGCATTTCAGAAACGGGTTGATAGGCATTGCGGTATTCTTCGCTTCGTTTGTCCCAACCCAATTGATTCAATGTTTGTTTTGAAGACGCTATCGCGGAACCTTGAGCTTCGAGAGAATCTTCCCATTGCATGATGCGCACCAAGAGGGAATCAGCATAGAGTTCGTGGGAGACAAAAGTGATTTCGTGCACGGCAATGATGCTGTCGTAGGAATGGAGTTCTGCCTTGAATCGCGATTCTATTTCTAGTGCTTGCTTTTGAGATTCAGTGAATTTCGTTTCCATGCTTTCAAAAGCGCTTTGCTCGATTTTGCGCTCAGAGCTTAAGGCGGTCAGTTCATCATTCCCCCAGTTGTAGTAGGCCGCTCGTGCTTCTTGCATTTCATTGAGCGTTACACGCATAGATTCAACATGAGCTGAAAGCTGGGGGTATGGAGCACTATCTTTCGCTGTGCACTCCATAATCATTCCCTTGTGGAATTCTTGACGATCAAAATAGTTCTCAATGGCAAAGTGCTCACCATTGATGAGTTGTGTGTTTTGTTCGTCGAGAAGTTGCTTGAATTGAAGAAGTCCTTCCTCATCCTGGCAGGCACCTGCGAAGAAGAAGAACGAAAGTAGAACTAGACCGTACTGTCTCCAGCTTTTCATCGGATGCGATCTAGCGACTTCACGAGCTGCTCATCTTTACGAATTCCGCGACTAGCGAGGAATGTAAAGGCAAAAGCAACAAATGGCATGAAGAACCCTACGCTGTATGAGAATTGTGGTTCAGCAATCTCAAGAGACCAGTAGTTCTGATCTGTGAAGTACCAAATTGCCACTACACAAAGTAGAAGCAACACGTAACACATGCGGATGATCTTCGACTGCACGTTGCGATTGCGGTATTGAAGAATGGTCGCAAAAAGAATCGCTGCAGTGACAGAAATAAGCGCTACTGGAAGCATTCCGTATTCTACCTTCCCTATTTCTCCATTGCCCTTGGTGATCTTGTACAGAGACAATTCACTTTCAATGCCCGCGGCATCTGTGAAGTGTGCGATATCTACGAAGAATACCACAACCAATGAGATCACGGCAAGAAGCAAATAAACAGTCTGAATACGCTGTAGCATGAGAATCTTTTTGGCAAAGATAATCGGTCTTCCAGAACCATTTACGAGTTCCTTAAATACTGCAGCTACACGCTTCGGCGCTAGCCAACAACCCCTTCATTCAAAGCGAAATACAGCTTATCAACAATGACCATTAATAAAATTGAATTGAAAAAGTGACGTTCACATCTAAAAGTGGTAATATTGTGATGTCGAATCCGACACCAATCCCAACTACATCTGATTACACCGGCACAAATCTGAGACCGGTACCATTTTAACCCCCTCTATGTTTGATATAATTGAGTTGAATAGCAAGAAAGTTGCTGAACTGCGTGAAATAGCAAAGGGACTTGACATTAAGAAAGTTGACCGTCTGAAGAAACAAGAATTGATCTACATCATCCTTGACGAACAAGCGATCAACCCGACGAAGACGAAATCACTGAAAGGAGATAAATCGGCGCCAGCCGCTGAAAAGAGCGAACAAAAGCCGAGAGAACGTCAACCGCGTAAGCGCGCACCACAAAACGAAGATAAGCCTCAGGCTGAGAAGAAAGAAGGTGACGCACCGGAATCTAAAGACGAAAAGCCGAACAACAATCGTGGACGAAACAACGATCGCAATGATCGTCGACAAGGCAATAAAGACGGTGACGGACGCAACGATAAGCGTAACGACAACCGTTCGAATAATCGTAACGACCGCAACGATCGCGGTGATCGCAACGACAAGCGAAACAACGATAAAAGAAATAACGACCGCAATAACGGTCAACGAAATAACGACCGTAACCGCAACCGCCAGAGCAACATCGCTCGTCCGGATGAACACGGTTACAACTTCGATGGGCTTGTAAAAGCTGAAGGAGTGCTAGAAATGATGCAGGATGGATACGGATTCCTGCGTTCAGCAGACTTCAACTACTTGAATAGTCCTGATGACGTTTACGTTTCACAGTCACAAATCAAGCTTTACGGACTCCAAACTGGAGATACTATCCTTGGTGAGGTTCGCCCTCCGAAGCATGGTGAAAAGTACTTCCCGTTGATCAACGTTCACAAGATCAATGGACGCAAGCCTGAATTTGTGCGTGACCGTGTTCCATTTAAATTCTTGACACCACTCTTCCCGAATGAGCGTTTCAAGTTGGCAGATAACACACGTAACGTCAGCATGCGTATCATGGACCTCTTCGCTCCTATTGGAAAAGGTCAGCGTGGTATGCTTGTAGCACAGCCAAAGACTGGTAAGACGACCCTTCTCAAAGACGTTGCTAATGCCATTGCCAAGAACCACCCAGAAGTTTATTTGATCGTTCTTTTGATCGATGAACGTCCGGAAGAGGTGACAGACATGAAGCGTAGTGTGAACGGAGAAGTGATTGCTTCTACCTTCGATGAGCCTGCAGATCGCCACGTGAAGATTGCTAACCTCGTATTGGAGAAAGCAAAGCGTATGGTAGAGTGTGGACACGACGTATGTATCCTTCTTGACTCGATCACGCGTTTGGCTCGTGCATACAATACGGTATCTCCTGCATCAGGAAAGGTACTTACGGGGGGTGTTGACGCGAATGCATTGCAGAAGCCTAAGCGTTTCTTTGGTGCTGCTCGTAACATTGAAAACGGAGGATCTCTTTCAATCATCGCTACTGCGTTGACTGAAACTGGTTCGAAGATGGATGAAGTGATCTTTGAGGAATTCAAGGGTACCGGTAACATGGAACTCCAGTTGGATCGTCGTATTTCTAACCGTCGTATCTACCCAGCCATTGACATTCTTGCTTCAGGTACACGTCGTGAAGACCTTCTATTGGAGAAAGACGTGTTGATGCGTATCCACATCCTTCGTAAGCACTTGGCTGATATGAACCCTGTGGAAGCAATGGAATTCATCAAGGATCGTATCACAAGCACCAAGAGCAACGAGGAGTTCTTGATTTCCATGAACGGATAATCTAAACCGCTGTGACAGGAATAGACAAGCTGATCTTTATTTGCGTTGGCCTATGGCTGGCGACGAAAACGGGGCTACTCTTCGTATTGCCGTTTGAACAGAATGTCTCAGCTGGAGTGATGATGAACTTGTTCTTCATCCTCTTGATCGCTGTGTTCACAATTCGCAGAAAGGTCAAAGACACTCCAGCAGGACAATCGCACTTTCTCGACGATTTGAAAACAGTGGTGCGTGCGACGTCGAAGTATGTCATTTTCGCCATCATAGCATTGGGTATCTTCAATTATGCCATCGCTAAAGACACCATTGCCCTCAAGAACGATAAGGCACGCAGCGAGATCGAGGAATCTTTCGCCACGGAAGAAAGCTATCAAGCCATGGTAGCCGAGAATCCGAACTTGGTTGGAATTGACCGAGAAGAAGCGAAAGCAAAGTCGATAGAAGCGTTTGAGTTCTTTGGAAAGTGGTACGTGCAAATGACCTTGGCCCTGCTTGCTTTGATGGCCACAGCGATTGCGTATTCTCTTCTCGCCTCATTGCTTTGGCGTAACCTTATGAGATAAAGATGGTAATAAAGCCAGTGAACTCGCGTTTGCTAACTTGTAACTACAATTGATCTTCCGTGCATAAACGAATCGTTCTCATAGCATTACTGCTCACCATCGTCTCAGGGGCTTTCGCCCAGGGGGTGAAGATGAAGAACCTGCCTTCGTTTGACTACAAGAAGTATCACTTTGGGTTCTTGTTGAGCACCAACACCAGTGATTTCTTCTTTGATTATCGTCCAGACTTCACGTTCCAAGACTCTCTTTTGGGTATTGAAAACGTGCGTCAAAGTGGATTCAACCTGGCTTTGCTTGCGTCATTAGACCTCACACCTAACTTTCACTTGCGGTTCATTCCCGGACTGAGTTTCCAAGATCGCGGTTTGAATTATCGATTCCTCTTGGAGGATGGAACCCAAGACATCTTACTTAAACGTACGGAGTCTGTGTTCCTTGATTTCCCTCTGTTAATTAAGCTTCGGACTAACCGAGTCGGCAATGTAGCTGCCTATGCTTTGATTGGAGGTAAGTATAGTATTGACCTCCAGTCTCAGAAAGACGTTGACAATGCGGTGGAAAGCGATGTCATCATTAAGCTTCAGAATCGAGACTATAGTATTGACGCCGGTGGCGGAATTGACTTCTTCCTCCCCTATTTCAAGTTCTCCATAGAGATGAAAACCGCCTTTGGATTGCCGAATATGTTGATCCAAGAAGAGTCGCGGTTCTCCGCCCCAATCGAAAGCCTCCGCACGCGGACTTTTATTTTCTCTCTTTGTTTTGAGGGGTAAGCTGATAGAGACACGCTCACGTCCATATCTATAGCATATATTTGCCCGTGTCCATGTTGATCCCAAATAAGAACACGCCGCGTTGGCTCATCTTTTTGATTGACCTCGTCATTTGTGTGGTAGCGTTTGCGGTAGCTTATTTGTTGCGCTTTGAGTTCAATCCTCCGCAAATTGAGATCGACTTAGCGATTCGCTTCTTCCCTATCTTCTTAGCTGTTCGTGCCCTGAGTTTCTTCCTTGGAAAAACTTACGCCGGAATCATTCGCTACACATCTACTCAAGATGCGCAGCGCATCTTCATCACCATCCTCGGAGGTTCACTGGTTTTTGTGATTGCCAATCAGCTGCGCTACAGCGTGTTTGACGGTATTTACTTCATCCCGAATAGCGTCATTGCTATTGATTTCTTGATGACTTTGTTCGCGATGATCGCTTCCCGTATCCTCGTGAAGGTGGTTTACCTCGAGCTGAAGTCTCCTGTGCGATCGAAGAAGAACGTAGTTATCTATGGTGCTGGTGAAGCCGGACTCATCACAAAACAAGCTATTGACCGAGACCTTGAATCAGGCGTGAACGTCATCGCCTTCATCGACGACGAAAAGAACAAGTCGGGGAAGAAAATCGAAGGAGCATCCATCTACCATTCAAGCAAAGCGGAAGAGTTCTTCTCGCAAGGAAAGGTGGATGAAATGATCATCAGCATTCAGAATTTGGGACCTGAGCGAAAAGCCATGATGATTGATCTGGCCTTGGCGTACGACGTGAAAGTATTGAACGTCCCTCCTGTTCGAAAATGGATTAACGGAGAGCTTAGTCTTCGTCAGCTTCGTGAAATACGCATTGAAGACCTCTTGGGCCGTTCAGCTATCAAGTTGGACAATCCAGAAGTTCGCAAAATGCTACACGGCAAGAAGGTATTGGTTACCGGCGCTGCGGGAAGTATTGGAAGCGAATTGGTTCGTCAAATTGCTGCCTATGAGCCGGAACACTTGATTTTATTCGATCAAGCTGAAAGTCCGCTTTATGACATTGAGTTCGAGATGAAGGCTATGGGTACCGCTTCATTCTGCTCCTTCGTCATTGGTGATGTCCGCCAAGAGGACCGCGTGCGACGACTGATGGAAGCCTACCAACCTGAAATCGTATTCCACGCTGCAGCATACAAGCACGTGCCGTTGATGGAGGTCAATCCTACTGAGGCCATTCTAGCCAACGTTTTAGGAACAAAGAATGTCGCAGACCAAGCCGTGAAGCATAAGGTGGAGCGTTTTGTCCTCATCTCGACGGATAAAGCGGTAAATCCTACCAGTGTGATGGGTGCAAGTAAACGAGCCGCTGAAATCTATTGTCAGTCGTTGAACGCGCAAAGTGAGACTTCCTTTATTACGACTCGATTTGGAAACGTACTTGGATCGAATGGTTCAGTCATTCCGCTTTTCAAGCGTCAGATTGAAGCCGGCGGACCTATTACAGTAACACATCCAGAAGTCACACGTTTCTTCATGACCATCCCCGAAGCCGTTGAATTGGTTCTTGAAGCTGGCGTCATGGGCGCTGGAGGTGAGATTTTCCTATTCGATATGGGAGAATCTGTTCGGATCATGGATCTGGCCAAGAAGATGATTCGTTTATCAGGGCTTGAACTTGGGAAAGACATTGAAATTAAGATCACTGGACTTCGTCCTGGAGAGAAGCTTTACGAAGAACTACTCGCCAACGAGGAAGACACGCTGGCAACGCACCATTCTAAGATTCTGAAGGCAAAGGTGCGTGAGTATCCATTCGAGGCGGTCAAACTTGAAATTGAGTCGTTAGTAGCCCTCTTCTCAGCACAAGACAACCAAGCCTTGGTGAGTAAACTGAAGAGCATCGTTCCTGAATACAAGAGCGAAAACTCAGAGTTCAAATCGCTCGATGTACAGGCAGCATCCTCTTCGAAATCTGAGGATTGAATTGTGATCAATGATTGAATTTCGCCCCTTAAGGGATTGATATTAATCTCCTTCAATTCGTACTTTTCATTCAACGATCAACTATGAAAAGAACTCTACTCTTCCTCACAGTCTTTGTGCTTTCGTTGATATCCGCTCAAGGACAGTCACCATTAGAGGGTAAAATTATTGATGCTTCCAGCAAACAGGCCATCTCTTATGCTACTGTGTATAATGAGGCTATGCGATTGGGTACCATCACCAATGATAACGGCTTCTTCCGACTTCAAACAGAAAGCGAGCAAGACAGTATTACCATCTCATTCATTGGGTACCAGCGATTCCGCGCTAGCGTAAAAGAACTCAGGACTAAGAAGGTTGTAGAACTGAAGCAAGACGTCACTTTGTTGAGCGTGGCCTTTGTTGAAGGCGATAATTCGTACCTGTACACCATACTCTCGAAATGCCGGAAGAAGCGTGATCATTCGTTGCAAGAAGCGCGTACCTACTTTGAGCTGGAGAACTTCATCAATGACGAGCAGATTGAGCTCGTTGAAGGGTATTATAATGGTGAATTTCGTTCGGGCGATGTCAGTCAGATTGAACTTAAGAATGGCCGATGTGGACTAAGGAAATTTGGAGACACCTTTTATCTCAGTACTTCCACTTCACGCGCGTTCCAAATGCAAACGATTTACGATCGTGCAAGCTACTTTCCGCGTACGCCTTTAGAATACAGTAGTCGAAAGCTCAAAAAGAGATATGAACTATCGTTGATTTCGCGAACACTCGATGATGAAGGGCGCACCATTTACACGATTGCCTTTACCCCTTTTGAAAAGAGTGATTGGTTCTTTGAAGGCACCGCTGTAATTGATTCAACCAGCAATCGTCTGTTGCGTATTGATTTGTCGATTGAGGATGCGGCCATCCACCCTTTCCTGCCGATCCTTCCTGAAGACACCATTCTGAACGTTGATATGCGCATCAGCAGAACCTTCGAGCTCGATGATCAACACAGTCGTTTCCATCACATGGATTTCGACTACAGCATTGAATACAAGGGGATTAACAGAGATCCTTACACCACATCAACGAGCGCCGTGCTTTTCGCATACAGCAACGGAGACCTGTTTGAATTGCCTCAATTAGAAGCGGATCTCACCGGAGCAAGTGATTATCGAATGATGAATGCCTATGCGCGGAATCCTTTCTTCTGGGAGAATTGTGCTGAGTTGCGAATGAGTGACGAAGATGGTGCCAACGAAGCTTTCTATGGGAGTCCATCGGTAATAACTGAAGACCTTCTCTTTGACCCTAACTTCACCTTTCCTCAAGGATTCAAGGCTGGAGGATTTCATTTCTGGAAAGAGAGCAGTCGGATTTCAGGTATTAATACTTTAGCTTCGAGTGATAGCACTTCCTTTTGGGATGAAACCATTCAGGAAATTCCCTATTTCATTGATTCGAAGTTGTACCTCGACATCAATGATTGCGGAGATTCGTTAGATATCTACACGCGCACCTTACTGGATCCATTTACTTCGTACTTCAATCTTCCACAGAATGGTAAAGCATTGGCTTTCATCAACATGTACGTTGATATTGCCGAAGTTGAGCGTCGCAGACTGCAATCGGAGTTAGTACAGGCTTCTGACATTCAAGAAATCAAGACCTTGTTTAATCACGCTAACGCGGAATTGGAACGCGAGTTACTCCGATACACGCGCGAGGTGCATCGCGGAGAGAATATGATTGCCTTCAAATCGTGGAATGAGTACATCAAGTATCACCTGGGTATCGACAACTTCGCTTACTTTCGGGTAGATGAAGAATAGTCTGATTGTTTTCCTCTTCTTCCTTAGCTCCTGTATCATCTATCAGGATTTAGAGCACAAGGATGGATTAATCCCATTGGAAGTAGGGTCAAAGACCTTCCAGTTCTACGGTGATTACATCTTCCACAATCCGGTAAAACGTGCATTTCAAGAGGACAAGAGCTTGGGCCCCGTCATCAAGAACATCCGATTCAAGCGTGATTTGCTTTATACCGGACATACCTATGGTGATCCTTATTGCGGTGTGGTCATTCTTCCTATTCCCCAGCATCAACACGTGATGCAGGCGATGAAAATTCCATTCATAACGTCTGAGCCAGTAGTTGTGAATGAAGTGGAGATGGTGAAAGACCTCTACAAGCTTCGAATAGACGACACCGATCTCAAGTTCATTGAATACCGATTCGAAGACAATGGCCAGCTGTACATGATCGCCTTTTGGGCTGATAATGAGAAGTCTAGCTGGTTGGAGCGGGAATCAATGAAAATCATGAAGAGTATCCAATAGTTAAGTGTTTAAACTACACTTACTCCCGCAATTATTCTTACTTTTATAGGATGCCGAAATCACTGCTGACCATAGCATTTGCGTTGTTCTCTCTGGGAGCCTTCTCGCAAACCTACTTCCTGCAAGGAAATGCCATTTTTCTTGGGGATGACTGTTACCGCTTGACCACCACTCAAACTTTCCAAAACGGTGCGGTGTGGTACGCGGAGCAAATCGATCTCACGGAGCCTTTTGACATCTCATTCCTCATGAACCTTGGGAACATTGATGGAAATGGTGCAGATGGAATCTGCTTCGTGCTTCAAACAGTAGGAAACAACGCCTTAGGTGATGCAGGTGGTGGACTAGGCTTCCTAGGTTTCTCACCGGCATTTGGTATTGAATTCGATACTTGGTCAAACACTGAATACGGCGACCCTCTCTTTGATCACATCGGCATGATTTCAAATGGAGACGTAAGCCATATTTCAGGAAACGCCATCGGTTCACCTGTTCAAACTTCTCAAGACAGCTTCAACGTGGAAGATGGTGATGACCATCAAGTACGCATTATCTGGGATCCAACGGACATGAGCGTAGAAGTCTACTGGGATTGTGTGTTCCGAACTTCTGAAACGGTTGATCTTATCAATGACATCTTCAACGGACAGTCAAACGTCTACTGGGGGTTCACCGCAGCCACAGGAGGTTCGTTCAACAACCAGACTGTTTGTCTCCAAGAAAACATTCTCACTTCTGAATCTGACGTGTTTTTATGCGAAGGTGGAACGATTGAATTGAATCCTGGTGGAGATCCTGAAGGCAACTTCACCTGGAGCCCAGAGACATTCCTTGATGATCCGAATATCCAAAACCCAGTTTGTTCGGCTACAGAAGACATCGAATACACGGTTACCTTCAGTGATGATTGTGGACTCGAAAGCACCACCATCATTAACGTTGATGTAGAAGCCTTAGAAGTCGGTATTTCCGGAGGTGAATTGGTTTCCTGTGCCTCTCCTGCCTCCACCCTCACCGCAAGCAATAACCTCGGTAATCCAAGTACTTACTCATGGACGACCGACGAAGGAAATTTCATCACCGGCACCACTGCTTCTAGCGTAGTGGTTGACAGTGCTGGTGTCTACACTGTGACCGTGAACTACAACGACCAATGCGAATCCACCTTTGAGTTCGTGGTGGAAGAAAACTTCGAAGTCAATGAACCAATGATTATTGACGTTGGCGAAATCAGCTGCTACACTCCTGAAGCAACGATCATCGCAGATGGTGATGGAACGACCAATTTCGGTTGGTTGGATGCCGGTGGCACTTTGCTCACTGATTCAAATGAATTAGATACAGATCAAGCAGGCACTTACGTGTTCTTCACTGTTCATCCTGAAAGTGGTTGTGAAAACTCAGTGAATGCTACCGTAGTTGATAATGTGTTCTTTCCAGAGATTTTCCCTGGATTCTCCGATACCTTGACTTGTACCGAGCCTACGCTACAAATAGAAGGAGTCTCAGTTAGTCCATCAGACGTAGACCTTCAATGGGTGGCAAACCCTGGACTCATCACCAATGGCCAGAATTCATTTAGTCCAACAGTGGCACTCGAAGGGATGTATACGCTCACGGCTACCATCCAATCCAACGGATGTTCTAGCTCAGCAACGGTTGAAATCTTCGAAGACGAGGATACCCAAGTCGATTTTTCTTCTTTGATTATCCCAAATGTCTTCACTCCAAATAACGACGGAACGAATGATGTTTTTGTCCCTTACCTTGCTGTAGATCAAGACTTAAACATACTATCGCTTTTCCAAGAGTATGATCTTCAAGTATATAACCGATGGGGAACGCTGATTTTCGAAACCACAGGACGCCCACAAGCATGGGATGGTCGTGACTCTGGTAATGAAATCAATGAAGGCGTTTACTATTTTATCTTAGATTACAGCTCGGCTTGCGGTGGTAGTCCAGATGAACCCATCACAGGTACGATTCAACTTATGCGATGAAAGGAAAGGTAGTATTGTGCATTATAAGCTTCGTCATAGTCTTCGCAGGCTGTAAAGAAGATAATGTACTCTCTCCTCCTCCAAGCAACGAGAAAACGCTATCTCTACCTGAAACTCCTTTTGACTACGAAGGAATTACGCTTCCTGCTTACTTCACCGAATCTGGTGCACTTGATCTTTTCGAGGCCATTCCGAGTGACAATCCGGTTACCAATCACGGTGCAACCTTAGGGCGTGTGCTGTTCTATGATGAGATCCTCTCTGTAGATGGTACGATCAGCTGTGGCTCATGCCATCATCAGGAACATGCTTTTGCAGACAACGATCGTTTCAGTGAAGGACTGAACGGTGTCATTACTCCTAGGAACTCCATGGCGATGTTCAATCTCCAGTATTCCCGCAGATTCTTTTGGGACCGGCGCACCAACGGACTAGAGAACCAAGTCTTAGAGCCTATTCAACATCCCGAGGAAATGGGCTTAACCTTGACTGAAGCTGTAGAACGAGTGGAATCACAAGACTACTACCCTGCTTTATTCGAGGCGGCCTTTGGTGATCCAACAGTGACCGCTGATCGCATGTCGTTGGCCTTATCTCAATTCATACGTTCGATCGTTTCATATCGCTCTAAATGGGATGAAGGTTATGATATTGACTTCGCCAACTTTACAGAGCTAGAGGCGGAAGGAAGAGAACTGTTCTTCAACGGTGTCACTCGCTGTAACCAGTGCCACATGACGGTTCAATTCTATACTCCAGGTACTGCTAACACCGGCCTCGATGAGAATTATGCCGACGGTGGTGCCGGAGACGTGAATGGCAATCCAAACGATCATGGCAAGTTCAAAATGGTGTCCCTCCGCAACTTGGGCTATACCGCCCCTTACATGCACGACGGACGCTTTGCAACCCTTGAGGAAGCCCTTGAACACTACAACAGTAACATCGTGGCTCACCCAAACCTTGATGACCGATTAACCTACGAACTCACCACAGGCGGAACTCCCATTGTGATGAATCTTTCTGAATCAGATATCGAGGCCTTAGTTGCTTTTTTGCATACTCTTGACGATCCTTACATGATCACCGAAGAGATGTATGCAAATCCATTTACTGAATGAGCCTTTTCTCCAGACTCTTTAAACGTTCTAAATTCGATTCAGCCAGTTACTGGGAATATCGCTATGCCGAGGGTGGAAATAGCGGAGAAGGCAGTTACGAGCATTTTGCTGACTACAAGGCAGAAGCCATCAACCAGCTCATTGATGAATTCAATTTAAGCTCAGGGATTGAGTTTGGCTGCGGTGATGGGAACCAACTCAACATGTTCCGCTTCAAAAAGTATCATGGCCTTGATGTGTCATCCACCATCATTGCCAAGCTACGTAAGCGCTTTGAAGATCGTCCAAAACTTTCTTTCCAGGTCTATAAAACCGGTGCCTCTAAAGAGATTCCAAGATGTGATGCTGCCCTTTCCATTGATGTTTTATATCACCTCACGGAAGCGCATGTTTATGATGCTTACATGAATGATCTTTTCGCTAGCGCGGAATCGATGGTGATCATTTACGCGTGGAACGAAGTCTATGTGGAAGGCAGTCACCCTAACCACGTACATCCAAGGCTTTTCACCAAAGACATTGAGGAGCGATATCCTGAATGGGAGTTGAATCGAAAACTCGACAACCCTTTCCACCCTCGTGCTCAGAACGAGCTTGCCACCACTCCGGCAGAATTCTACATCTACACCCGCCGATAAAAAACAATAGACATAAAAAAGGTGACCCTGAGGTCACCTTTTCTTATTTCATCAGTCGACTTATTCGATGATCAGCTTGTAAGCAGCTGTTTGACCATCGATCACAAGTTGAAGCTCGTATACTCCAGTAGCAAACTCAGAAAGGTTAACCACCTCTTGATTTGCGCCAACTGCAGACAACAATTGCTTATTTACAATCGTACGACCTGCAAGGTCTGTAATACGTAGCTCAACGTCTTTTTGCGCTGTCAATTCGTACGCCACTGTCACCATGTCAGAAGCAGGGTTAGGGAATACGTTTAGTGAAGCCAACGCTTCGATTTCTTCAATTCCAACAACAGTAACGATCACCTCGATACGGTCAGATACACACTCCCAACTTGGAGTAGATACATTCCAATCGTAGAAGAAGTAGTAGTATTCTGTTGCTCCAGCTCCACCTACTGAACTAGAAACGATTGTCGCCAATCCACCTAGATCATATGGGTATGCTTGTTCAGAGTTATCATCTTCACGCCATAGTTGTGGATCATCATCCAAGCTGCGTAAACCGTACCCTGTACCTGCTGGTACAAAGAAGCCTAGTTCAACTACTGACTCTCCTTGTGGCACGTTGAAGTCTCCTTGCGCTACGATTGTTCCGTTGTTATCGATTACTGCGATTGAGCGCATGCCTTCGTTTCCAGCGTACACTTTCACGTTATCGAGAATGATGTCTTCGTTTGCATCGAATACCAACCAGAAGTTAGAGTTGAAGTGGTACTGTCCGTTCACTTCATCGTTATTCTCTTTACCTCCGTTTCCTTGTACTCCACCGTAAGTATTTACGTCTTCTACCCAGAATGAAGTTGTGCTGTTCAAGAATGGCGTTTCAAACGTGTTACCAACGAAGATCGGATCAGCGTCCATTTCATTTTCGTACCAGTGAAGCTCATTTCCTGTGCCGTTTAATGTGGCAGTACCAGGGTTCTCAATGCTCTCATCTGGAACAGATGGTGTATCAGGCGCATCCAATACTACCACTGTGATTTCTTCAGACTCCAAGTCATCTGCACAAACACCAGGAACAGTTACGTAGTACGTTCCTGATTCAGTAACGGTCAATACTTGTGATTCTGTTCCTTCTGACCACTCGTAGCTATCAGCATTGGAAGAGATCAATTCTACAGAACCACCTTCACAGAATTGAGTATCACCGTTCACGGTAACTGAAGGAAGTTCCGGCTGCACTACAACAACCTGAACAATATTTGAAGCTCCCGGACATCCGTTCTCATCGAATACTGTAACGCTGTAGTTGCCAGTGGCAGCAGCATCTATGCTCATTCCTGTTTCACCGTTGCTCCATAAGTAAGTGTAACCCATAGGTGCTTCGATGTTTACTGATTCACCCGGACAGATTTCTAGTGGTCCGTTAGCAATGATGTCAACATTTGCCAACTGACACTCAGATTCGAAAATCGTATGGAAAGTGTTGATTTCTGGATCAGTGATTACTGTCTCCATTCCGCTTGGCCATTCGATCACTACTTCATCGATCTCAGTCACATCACCTAGACCGAAGTGTAGTTGGAACGTGTTGACGATACCGTAGCTTTCTCCAGCGCGCACTTCACGTACTTGTACTCCGAAGTCTCCGTAGATCTTCACCTTTGCCCCTACTGCGTTCTGGTTTGAGATGATTCCTTCTAGGTCGAATACCACCCAGTTGTTATCATTCGTTTCGTTCATCCAAACGCGATCGGGGTTGTTGCCGTCAGCGTCAACGTAGATGTTACCGTAGCTAGCGTATAGGTCTACAAAACCATCGCGGTTAAGGTCTCCAATACCGAAGCTGTGCATGGTATCATTGTAAGGGAACTTGTTTGGCTCCTCGGTGAATGTTCCATCACCATTGTTGTGGAAGTATGAGTGAACACCTCCAGCATAAACGATGTCGTTGTAGCCATCGTTGTCAAAGTCGATCATCTTCGCTTGAAGGAAGAATCCGTTCACGTCCACACCTGCTGCTTCTGATACATCCGTGAAGTTTCCACTTCCGTCGTTTTCAAAAAGCATCATGTTTGCTGAGTGGTTCGTGATCAAGGCATCAAAGTCACCATCGTTATCGTAATCAGCAAAATCTGCTGTCCATGACTGCTCGTAGAATACGAGTCCGTGAGCTTCTGCTTCTTCTGTGAAGTTACCTTCACCATCGTTAATCCAAAGCTGGTTAATACGACGTGGATCCATTGGATCAGAAACGAACTGACGACACTTCGCGATGAAAAGATCATTGTCACCATCGTCGTCTACATCACACCAAACTGAACCATAGTTTCCTGAGTGGTCTGTGTCTGGATAATCAGAGAAATCGTATGATTCGAAATCAATCATGAATTCGTTAGGTACCATTGCTCCGGAACCATTGTTTCGCCACATGCGAGAAGTAGCATCATCGTGACATCCGAAGAAATCTAGGTAACCATCGTTATCGATGTCGTGCATGTTACAGTCTTGCATGAACATGCTTCCGTTCTGTAGATCGAACTGTTCAGATACGCCTTGCTCGTCAATCGAGATGAAGTGAACACCATCGTAAGCACCTCCAGAAATCACATCATTGTGACCGTCGTTGTTCATGTCTCCAACAGAGAATCCCCACTGGTTAGATCCTGAGATCTGACCGTAGTTCACTTCTGTCCACCCATCAGCACCTTGGTAAAGTACGATGAGCGTGTTAGCGTTATCGAGAGTAACGATATCATCGTAGCCGTCATTGTTCATGTCAACTACACCGACAGTTCCGCCAGAGTGATATTCGTTTGGTAACTCTTCACCCATGTCAGCGAACGACTGAGAGAGAGCCATTGTTGGGACAGCCAAAAAAGCTGCTAATAAAAGATAGAATTGCTTCATTCGTCTTGGTTTGTGACAGTTAACAAAATCGAGCCGCGCAGGTTTAATCCGAGGCCGTGGAAAGGTACTAAGAACTTTCTGACGAATGAAAGACGTATACCTATATTACTTAGTTACATCTGTCGAAAGTTGGATTCCCTCTTTACCAATGATAATCGGATTATCATTGATACGTCCTTCTTCCGGACCGTTCTCCAATTTCAATACTCCACGCGGACAAACCGCTGAACAAATTCCACAACCGACGCATGAAGATCTTACGATGTTCTGACCACGCTGGGCATACCAGCGAACGTCGATTCCCATCTCACAGTACGTAGAACAGTTTCCACAAGAAATACACTGTCCACCATTTGTGGTAATTCTGAAACGGCTTTTGAAGCGTTGAACCAATCCCAGATAGGCTGCCAACGGACACCCGAAACGGCACCATACACGGCTACCCATCACTGGATAGAATCCGGTTCCAATTACTCCTGAGAATACTGATCCAATCAAGAATCCGTAGGTCTTCTGCACATCGTAGGTATCAACGCCGGCTACTTGAGATACTCCGCTGAAGTAGGTGTACAAGGTCACCCCCGTCATGAATATGGCGAACACCAATACTCCATGAATCAAGTAGCGCTCGATCTTCCATGCTTTGACGCTCTTGTCGCTCAATTGACGATAGGGATCACCGAGTGTTTCGGCCAACCCTCCACAACCACAAACCCAGCTACAGTACCAACGTTTTCCGAAGAAGTAAACAAACACCGGAACTGCCACAACAATCAAGGCAATACCCCAAACCAACATGAATACACCAAGTGTTCCTTCAGCAATCAACTGGTCCAAATTCCAATTGAAGAAGAAGTCGTAATCAAGTGGCCAGATGTTCTTGAAGTCCATAGAAGGACGATTGAAACGCGTCAACAATTCAGGAATCAAGAAGGCAAATGCCACCTGAAAGAAGAGCACACTTGAAGTACGCACAATCTGATAGCGGTTATTACGGTACTTCACGTACATTCTGATCGCCATAACGGTCATTACAGAACAGTACATCAGACCATACAGGAACCAACGGCTAGCATCTTGATTCTTCAAGAACTGGCTTGCAGGGTCTGTTGGGAATACCCATCCAAGGGTATAGTCTGGAAAGAAATAAAGTAGGATGTAGAAACTCACCAACCAGACAAATACCAGCCAGCCAATCCATCCTCTGTTCGTCGCCTTTTCATGGAACACATGGTGGTTCTTGATCCCTGGAGGTCCCATCAGTACAACATTTGGAAGAATATACATCAACCCTCCTATCATAGCCAAGCCGAAAGTCAAGAACAAGAAAAGCCCCTTCATTTCCACACTTGGTCCTGTGGCTGCGGGTCGCATCATTGAAGCCGCAAAATCTCGCGGGGCATCCCAAATGACAGCGTCCCAATTGCTTTCGGCTTTAAGTGCTTCGTTGTGCTCATTCAGCTGAGTTCTGATCGCAGAACTTAAAGCGACGAAATTCACTCCGTAGTCACCCTTCGTTGTCAACAAACGATCACGCAAGGCAGAGTACGAATCTACCTTGATTTTCGCTTGAGTAACGGCTGAGGTATCCCCTTCTTCGGCAGCCTTCTTCAAGTCGATTTGATAGCCATCGATAATGGGATCAAAGTGCTGATTCACGGTATAATCCGTGATCTCATAGCTTGGGAAAATCAAGCTAAACGTGAAGATCGAAATCCCTGCGATGAGCAGGATTAGTCCTATTCTCTTAATACTCTTCATGATCTCAGGCTTTGCTAAAAATGCGTTTCCAGCTTCTTTTCTTTGGAACGATCGCAGTGCCCTGTTCTGCGTTGAACTTATTGACCACCGCTTTTTCGTGAGTGCGATAGAATTCAGGATCAAAATTGGCATCTGCCAAGTACTCCATAATGTGATCTACCGAGCGTTCTTCATTGAGCCATTTATCAAATCGCTCATGGAGCATGCGGATCCCGAAAGTGTTGATTCCGTGGAATCGGCGGGTTGCTGTCTCAAAGACAATCTTGATACAGATCTTTCCATCCGGATGCTCCCAATAAAACTCAGATAATCCGTCTAAGTCACGCGCAGGAACGGTGCCGTAGGTCTGGTACTCGATATCAAAGAATTTTGCGCTATTGAACCAGTATCCTGGTTTGTATGGAGTTGGTGTCCCCGTTAGCGTTGCGCCAACTGTTTCCCCCATCATTCGTCCGGTGTACCACACTTGCTCAAGCGGTCTTCTACCTTTCGATGGATTTCTCATCTGAGCGCAATCACCGATGGCATAAACGTCAGGAATATTCGTCTTCAAGTATTCATCCACCAAGATTCCTCGGTCTATCTCAAGCTCGCCGCCTTTCAGAAAGGCTACGTTTGGTGAAACTCCGGCTGTCAATCCCACGAGCTGACATTCAATCGTCTCGCCGTCTTTGGTCTTGATAGCTTTGGCACGACCATTCTCATCTGGTATCACCTCTGCAAGCTCAGTGTTGAGGCGAAGATCAACGTGGTGCTCAATCATATGACGAGCAACAAGTTCCCCTTCCTCTTTCGGTAAAACGTTACCCCAGAAGCGGTCTTCTCGAACTAAGAATGTCACCTCAATACCACGTGTCAGCAGCATTTCAGCGAATTCCACTCCAATCAAACCTCCTCCTACGAGTACAGCTCGTTTTACTTTTTTCTTTGCTGGGTCTTTTACCAATGGACCATGGGTATTCTTTTCTAATAGCTCCAAGTCTTGGTAACTGTACAACCCTTGAACGCCATCAAGGTCTTGTCCAGGCCATCCGAATTTGTTGGGTTTAGATCCTACCGCAAGAATCAACTTATCATAAGCCAGGGTGCCTCCACTTGAAAACTGAAGTGTCTTCTTCGCATAGTCTATTGTAGACACATACTCACGCATCAGATCTATTCTGTTCTTAGACCAGAAGTGATCTTCAAAAGGCTTGGTGTTTTCGTAAGTCATATGCCCCATGTAGATATACATAAGCGCAGTACGACTAAAGAAATGATCGGTCTCCGCAGAGATGATCGTGATGCGATCGTCGCTGCGCTTCCGAATATGTCTGGCGGCGGTTACACCAGATATTCCGTTACCAATGATGACAGTATGAGACATGTACTTTAATTTCTAGAACGAAAGTAAGTGCATTGTTCCCGTCGTATCTCACGCAGTTCTAACATTATTCGAACACTTCTATATGAAGAAAGGCCAGAACGTATGTCCTGGCCTCTCCGTAACCTTAATAATATCACGCGATTATTCGATGATCAGCTTCTGCGTGCTTATAGACTCTCCCGTACGCATAGCCACGAAATAAAGGCCTGCATTCAGGTTACTTGTATCTACCGAAATCGTTTGGTTACCGTTGGTTGATTGAGTGAAGACCACTTTCCCAGTCATGTCAAGAATATCAATCTGTGCACCTACCGATTCCGCGTTAGCGATATAAACCACATCATTCGCCGGATTTGGATACACATCAAATGATGCCTTGCCTAGTTCAGACACAGATACTACTGCATCTGCCATGATGTACGCCGTTGTTTCACTGTCTACTTCTCCGAAGAATTCAGTTGTTGCTACATCCATGTGAACCAAAGGAATTGGATAACCAGGTACTAGAATTTCGTAGCTATCAACAGTTGATGTCCCTTCGAAAGTCATCCCTCCTGCTTCTGATGAAATGATTCCGTCATCAAACGTGTGGATCAAGAGTGCATTCGAGAAGCTTCCCATAGGTGTGATTACAGTACCAGAGCCAACCACTTCCCAAGTCACCGTTCCTTCCATTCCTTGAACGAAACCTGCAGAGCTTGTTGAACCTTCGTAATCATCACTACCGCTAGCACCGAAAGTCAAAGGGAATCCGTACAGTATCTGCGGATCAGAGAAGGTTTGAATGATCTCAATTCCCCCGGCGTTACCATAGTACCCCAATACTGAAGCACCGCTTGAAGTCACTGAAAGGAAGTTGTTGATCAGATCATCAGCATTCAAGGAATAGTTCGCTTGTGGGAAATTATCAGCCCCATCCACATCTGCTGGGTTCATCACCGAGAATGCGAGATCAGACCAGTTCGTTTCGTTTGAAAAATCCCATGTTTGATTTGTACCTGTTTGAGAGCTGAGGTCTACGTAATCAATTTGATTCATGGTAAATTCGTTCGCAACCGGTGAAAGCATGTCACCACTAGTGTAGGTTTGGGCATTCATCCCAACAACACACATGAGAAGTACGAGTAGAGTGTATAGTTTTTTCATTGGATTTATTTGTGGCTAAAGTATGTTCAACCTATCGTGACCAAAAGCCAGATTGATTCGTTGGTTGAATAGACTGGTGAGATGTCACTTTGAATGAGTAATTGGAAAAGTGGAGAACCTTAAAAAAGAGATTGCTGGATGCACCGTGTGCGCTGCCTCGCTTCCGCTGGGTCCTAGACCTGTAGTGGCTTTTGATAAAGACGCATCGATCATGATCATCGGACAAGCACCAGGAACGCGAGTGCATGCCTCAGGGATTCCATGGAATGACCCAAGCGGAGACCGTTTGCGGAAATGGTTGAACGTTGATCGCGACACATTCTATGACGATTCAAAATTCGCCATCATGCCCATGGGGTTCTGTTACCCCGGCAAAGGGAGCAGCGGAGACCTCCCACCAAGGAAAGAGTGTGCGCCGCTTTGGCACGAGCGCATTTGGGAACAGTTACCGAACATCCAACTTACCTTACTCATTGGAGCCTACGCTCAGGCTTACTACTTGCCAGAGACTCAAAAACAGAACATGACTGCGCGTATTGGCGATTTTGAAAAGCACCTTGAAAACGGTTTTCTAGTCATGCCGCACCCCTCTCCTAGAAACCAATTGTGGTTGAAGAAAAATCCATTCTTTGAATCTGAAGTGGTTCCGATTCTTCAGCATATTGTAGCTGATTCATTCAAGCTGTAGATAGGCATTCTTAGAAAGTATCTTTGGCGCAAGCTTGAAGGAACTTGATTTCGTAGCTTTGTTAAGTAAAGTAACTCCATGACTGTAGATAAGAATATCGAGATCGCTCAGATCCAAGCCGAGATCAGTGAATACATTGGCCTTGGGAAGAATAGTGTCGTATTCGATTTCGATGAGCAAGACAACAACGCACTTCTGCGTTTAATCACCATCAACCCTCGTCACAATCAGAGCTTCTTGTTCCACACTTGTGAGGGAGTAAACAAGCTAGATGCTCTTCGCTCAATGCTTGAGTACGTGAAGAACTACAAAGACCGCGAGAGCTCATACACTATCCAGTGGTCTATTCATGGTGAAAGCTTGCTTCACACTTCTTACTTCAGCGCAAAGAATGTTCTCGGAGCGCTCGATAAACTGTATTACGACCGCGATCCGAATTCAATCACAGTCTTCTCTGTGAACTTGAACCCTATTTCTTGAGCGAAGCTTCAGATACGTATCTAAGCCTCAAGGGACGCAGTGAAAGTCTTTACAAAGTCAAAGGCAGCAAGCATTTTGGCTACGCAGTTCCTGTGCGCAATGAAGATGAAATCAAGGCTTTCTTAGAGGTAGTTAAAAAGGAGCATCATGCTGCTCGTCACCATTGCTATGCCTGGCGATTAGGTCATGATAAGAAACGCTATCGCGCGAATGATGATGGTGAGCCTAGCAACAGCGCGGGTAAACCAATCTTAGGTCAAATCCAAAGCTATGACCTTACGAATGTGTTGATTGTTGTGGTAAGGTATTTCGGCGGTGTGAAACTTGGTGTGGGCGGATTGATAGATGCTTACCGCACTTCAGCACGTGAGGCTATTGAAGCCGGGGATATCATTGAGTTGCTTGTTGAAGACACGATCAAGGTTGACTTCCCTTATGAGGCTATGGGTTCTGTGATGAAGATCCTAAAAGATTATGACCTTGAAATGATCACGCACGAGTTCGAATTCAAATGCACCCTAACGACTTCGGTTCGTCAGAGTTTGACTGATGAACTGCTCACCGCGTTTAATGATCTTGATTTCGTAGAGGCTAGCGCCGAAGTCTGATTCCCTTATTTCTTCTGACAGTAGTAGATGATTTCTTCAGGCATCAAAGCGTATCGCTCCTGAAGCTCCTTCCCTAGTTCTCCAACGTAATCATCTTCTTTGACTTCAAAACCAGCTTCACGTAGGCGCTCTGCATAGTCTCGTCCGTACAAGCGAACATGATCTCGTTGCCAGTACAAACGTTCTCTTTCAGCAGGATCAGTCACGTTAGGGTCTTCTTGAGTTTCCGCGCTAGCGTAATCAATAGGAACCTGGAAAATACCCCAACCGCCTGGCTTCATAATGCGGTGAAACTCACGCATTACCTGTCGATCATCTTCAACGTGCTCGAGCAGGTGATTCGCCATCACCACATCGAAGCTATTGTCTTCAAACGGGATTTGATGCGCATCGAAATGGTGCTCTGCCCATGGAGATAGAAGGTCTCCAGTCACGTACTCAAGATTCTTCTGTCGCTTGAATAGCTTCAGAAAGCAGTATTCAGGCGCCATGTGCAGGAAGCGCAGATCATCTTTGAAGAAATTTGTCTTCTCCCGTAGGTACAGCCAAATCAATCGATGACGCTCGAGTGACATACTATCCGGTGCTAGGGCATTCGGACGACTGTGCACGCGACCATAAGGGAGAATCTTACGGTACGAGATTCCTGAGATTGGATCTTCGATGTTCTTCCCTCGATAAAAGAAACTCAACAATTGAAGAAACAAGTGCGCCACTCGCTGCAAAATGTGGCGAGGAATAAAGCGTGTTACGAAACTGACGATCTTATTCATGCGTCGCGAAAGTAGCTTAAATCAATGGGTCTAGAATAAGGTCGGTTGCTCTCCTTCTTCTGGTGGAGTGCCTTTCTTAGAGCTATCTGGGAGTTCCAAATCAATCGGCTCACTAATTTGATCAGCTTCCGGAGCAAAATCTTCGGCAGGTGCAGCAGCTAGAGGAGCTGGATTCTGTGCTGCTCTCTCTGCCTGGATTTCAGCTTCTACCTTAGCTTCCAAGTCTTCAATAGCCGGTTCCAGCAGCACTTCAGTTACTGGAAGCGGTGAAAGTCTGTTTCCAAGCGCTTTCATGCCTTTTACAGCAATAAACTCTCGAAGATTCAGGATTTGATCTTCCTTATCACGTGTGTGCTTGAATCGCTTGTTAAACTTCACGCGTACATGCGGGTGATGAAGGGTTGATGCAACAGCTAAGCGACTATTCTCATGATCAGAAATGAAACTCGTTTTCTTGCTTGTAGATTCAGGCAAGAAGCGCTTCACGTAGTATTCTTCTTTCTCTCCGTCGTAGTACACTGCTGAAATGGGACGTTCTGGGTCCCATTTCTCAATGTGAATTTTGTTCTCATCGAAGTGCGTGGTGAGGTCAAAGCCGGTCAGCTTGTATTCACCGGTACTCATAAGTACCAGGATCTTGTCTTCAGGATTGAAATCACCGAGGAAATTCCCTCTTCCGTCAGCGTTCAAACGCTGCACCGTTTCATCAAACCAGATTTTACGCGCTCCCAAAGTAGAAACACCACTCTCCTTCAATTCAACTTTACGAACTGGGAATTTGGTCACAGTATTTCCTCCTGCTCCTCGTCCTTTGATCAGGATTTCAGAGAAATCGATATCCCACTTGAGCTTCTTCACCCGTTGAATCGCCTTCAGGTAGATGGTCACTACTTCAGCTTCTCCGTTTGGATTGGCTGTGAAGTACAAGACCTCTGAACCTGGAGTACCCTTTGTAATTGGGTATTCACGATCACGCGTAATCGAAGTCACACTGAAGCGCTTTACCATTGTCTTCCCTGCTTTTCCATCACGGTAAATGCAGTTGTAGACACGGCGCTTATCGCCCTTCTTCCACACCCAAGCATGGATGATATCTTTACCTACAAAGGCCTTCGAAGAAACTCGCGTAACGATCATCGTACCGTCTTTACGGAAGACAATGATGTCATCGATATCTGAACAATCGCAAACGAACTCTCCTTCAGAACGCTTCAAGCCGGTTCCAATGAAGCCTTCTTCGAAGTTCGCGTACAGCTTGGCATTGGCCACAGCTACTTTTGAACGATCAATGGTATCAAAGGCTTTGATCTCTGTTTTTCTCTCACGTCCTTCTGCAAAGTTCTTCTTCAACTCCTTGAAGTAGTCGATGGCGAAGTCTGTCAAGTTATCAAGGTGGAATTGAACCTTTTCAATCTCCCCTTCTAACGAAGCGATCTTCTCGTCGGCCTTGAAGCTATCGAACTTCGAAATACGCTTGATGCGGATTTCAGTCAAACGAGTCACATCTTCATCGGTCACTTCGCGGATGAGGTGCTTGATGTGAGGCTTTAATCCTTTATGGATTGTTTCAAGAATCGCTTCCCAAGTCTCACACTCTTCAATGTCGCGGTAAATGCGTTTCTCAATGAATATCTTTTCTAGACTCGCGAAGTGCCACTGTTCTTGAAGCTCTCCTTTGCGAATCTCCAGCTCTTGCTTCAACAAGTCTTTAGTACGTTCAGTACTGCGTCGAAGCATCTCACTCATTCCAAGGAACTGCGGACGATCATTTTCAATCACACACGAGTTTGGCGAGATGGAGATTTCACAGTCAGTGAATGCGTACAACGCATCAATCGTTTTGTCAGGAGAAACATTTGATGCCAGGTGAATCAGGATCTCAACTTGATCGGCTGTGTTATCTTCAACTTTCTTGATTTTGATCTTCCCACGATCGTTCGCTTTTAGAATCGAGCCAATTAAACTAGTGGTTGAGGTATTATAAGGCAACTCATAGATTGACAACGTCTTAGCGTCAACTTTCTTAATGCGAGCTCGCACCTTGATCTTTCCACCGCGCAGTCCGTCGTTGTAGTCAGATGCATCCATCATCCCCCCAGTTGGGAAGTCTGGATAGAGTGTTACTTTCTTGCCTTTGAGGATGTCAATTGAACCATCAATCAGCTCCACAAAGTTGTGCGGAAGGATCTTACATGCAAGACCTACGGCGATACCTTCTACCCCTTGAGCGAGCAACAATGGAAACTTCATCGGAAGTGTTTCGGGCTCCTGGTTTCGTCCGTCATACGAACTCAACCATGTGGTGGTCTTTCCATTGAACGCAACGCGATTTGCGAACTTAGAAAGCTTCACCTCGATGTAACGTGGAGCAGCGGCGCTATCTCCCGTCAAGATGTTACCCCAGTTCCCCTGAGTATCAAGAAGAATCTCCTTTTGACCAATCTGAACCATGGCATCACCAATAGAAGCATCACCGTGCGGGTGGTATTTCATTGTATTACCAATCGCATTCGCCACTTTGTGGAAACGTCCATCATCCATCTCTCGCAGAGAGTGTAGGATACGACGCTGTACTGGCTTTAGTCCGTCATATAGGTGAGGGACTGCACGTTCAAGTATTACATAGGAGGCATAATCGAGGAAGTAGTCATTATACATCCCCTTCACCTGGATGACATTCTCCAGGGTATTATCTCCACTGTCTTCGAATTCTTCGTCGCGTTCGAATTCTTCGTTCTCTGCCATGTCTTGCTAGGCTGTTAAGCTGTTATGCTGGTTCTTCAATTTCATCACGCTCCACACGGAGGTTCTCAATGATGAAGCTTTGTCTATCTGGTGTGTTCTTACCCATAAAGAAGGTAAGCAGGTCTTGTATGCTGCTATCTTGTCCGATAACCACAGGATCCAGACGAATATTCTCTCCGATAAAGTGCTTGAACTCATCAGGTGAAATCTCTCCAAGTCCCTTGAATCGTGTGATCTCTGGGTTTCGTCCTACTTTCTCCATGGCCTCCAACTTCTCTTCTTGCGAGTAGCAGTAGTAGGTATCTTTCTTATTCCGAACTCGGAACAACGGTGTTTGTAGAACGTAGAGGTGTCCGCTCTTCACCAATTCAGGGAAGAACTGTAGGAAGAAGGTGATGAGCAGCAAACGAATGTGCATTCCATCCACATCCGCATCGGTTGCGATTACCACGTTGTTGTAACGTAGGTTATCGAGTCCGTCTTCAATATTCAATGCTGCTTGAAGAAGGTTGAACTCCTCGTTTTCGTATACGATCTTCTTCGTGAGCCCGAAGCTGTTCAATGGCTTCCCTTTTAAAGAGAATACCGCTTGTGTATTCACATCGCGAGCTTTCGTGATCGAACCAGAAGCAGAATCACCCTCGGTAATGAAGAGAGTTGTTTCTTCTCTGCGATCTTTCTTTTCGTTGAGGTGAACACGACAATCTCGCAGCTTCTTGTTGTGCAGGTTTGCCTTCTTCGCGCGCTCGCGGGCGAGCTTTTTAATTCCAGCGAGGTCTTTACGCTCTCGTTCGCTTTGAAGGATGCGCTTCTGAATAGCCTCCGCGATCTCTGAGTTCTTGTGAAGGAAATTGTCGAGCTCTCGCTTGAGGAAGTCAAGCACAAAGCTTCGAATCGAAGCTCCATCAGGTTCGATCTCTGTAGATCCGAGCTTCGTTTTTGTCTGCGATTCGAAGACAGGCTCCATCACTTTAATCGAAATGGCACCAACAACTCCTGCGCGGATATCTGCTGCGTCATAGTCTTTCCCAAAGAAGTCACGCACCACCTTCACCAAGGCTTCGCGGAACGCCCCTTGGTGTGTACCACCTTGGGTTGTGTATTGTCCGTTAACGAAAGAGTAATGCTCTTCTCCGTAGGCTTGAGTATGCGTGAGTGCTACTTCAATATCATCACCAAGCAGGTGGATAATTGGGTAGTTAGGTTCTTGTCCGAGATTGGCGTTCAACAGGTCCTTAAGTCCATTCTCCGAATGGTATTTCTGACCGTTGAAGTAGATGGTCAAACCTGTATTCAAGTAGGCATAGTTCCAGAGCAAGCGCTCCACGTATTGCATACGATACTGGAAGTTCACAAAGATGCTGGGGTCAGGAACAAAGGTCACGCGTGTACCTCTGCGCTTCGAGCTTTCTTCCTCTTTCGTTTCTTCGAGGAGATTCCCTTGTTCGAATGAAGCTGACTTCATCTTACCGTCACGGACTGACTCCACGGTAAATGATGTACTCAACGCATTTACAGCTTTGGTACCCACCCCGTTCAAACCAACGGATTTCTTAAAGGCTTTACTGTCGTACTTCGCACCGGTGTTCATTTTCGAAACTACATCGACCACTTTCCCAAGCGGAATGCCTCGTCCGTAATCTCGAACCTTAACTAGGTCATCTTTGATACTGATCTCTATCGTTTTTCCGTAACCCATTACGTACTCATCGATGCAGTTATCAATCACCTCTTTAAGCAGAACGTAAATACCATCGTCTGCTGTTGAACCGTCACCAAGCTTTCCGATGTACATACCCGGACGAAGCCGAATGTGCTCTTTCCAATCGAGGGAACGGATATTATCTTCTGTATACTGTACTTCAGCCATAAATCTCGTCAGGAGTCCAATTAAAAGCCGCTGAATCCCATCACAGGGGGCTTTGAATTAAATCAAGCTCTAATTTACCCATACCAACGCCGAAGAACAGGCCAAAACCGTCAGATTTATCAACATTGACGGGCATTTTTCAAGATTTCGAGATTTTTTTTGTGGATTTCCCGGAAAGAGGCATCCAAGGCCAAGGTTACTCTTAATGCATACAAACCAAGTAAAACACTTGTTTTCACCCCTGTAGGCATCCAATGTTACGACGTGCGCAACCTTTCCTTCGACAAACCGTACGAAATAGAGCCTATTTATTTCCTAAATTTACTGATAGGACTAATTAGAACCGCTAACCAACGTATAATGACCACGTTAAAACCTTTGCTGAAGCTCGCGCTTTGCGCTTGCCTTATGCTACTATACACCCAAGGCTTCGCTCAGATAAGTCAAGGAGGCTCCCCTGCTACATTCGAGAATAACAAAATCAATTGGCACGTCCCGGTAATGGAAATGCCACCATTTGATGTTGATGCCATGTTGGCTGAAGACGAAATCAACAATGAATTTAAAGACGCTCCCTACCGTTTTGGAAAGAACTTCGTTTTAGGACGAAACCTGAATAACTCAGGTCAATGGCATGAATTGCCAAATGGTGATCGCGTTTGGCTTCTCAAACTAACATCTCCTGGAGCGCATTCTTTGAACTTGAGCTTCGACATTTTCAAGATTCCTGAAGGTGGTGAAGTATTCGTTTATTCTGCAGATCATCTACACATTCTCGGTGCGTTCACCTCAGAGAACAACAGAGATGACCTCGGATTCGGAACCTACCCTATTCCAAGCGATGAAATTATCGTTGAATACCGTGAGCCGGCGAATCAAATCGGAACAGGTGAACTTCAGATTGAAACACTTACACACGCTTACCGTGATCTAGATGTAGTTGCCCGTGGAATTGGTGACTCTGGAGCATGTAACAACAATGTTATCTGTCCTGTTTCAGCTGGATGGGAAGACCAAATCAACTCAGTAGCCATGATCGTAGTCAACGGTAATGGAATCTGTACGGGGGCTTTGGTGAACAATACAGCAAACGACGGACATCCATATTTCTTGACTGCGAACCACTGTTTAGGTGGTAGTGTGGCCTCATGGGTATTCCGATTTAACTGGCAAAGCACCACGTGTTCTGGAAACAACGTTGGCGCATTTGACACCGTATCTGGTTCAACCCTGCTTTCAAGCGGTGCCGGTACGGATTATGCATTACTAGAAATTAACAACGGGAACCCTGTTCCTACGGCTTACAACCCATTCTACGCTGGATGGGATGCAACAGGAAATTTCCCTTCAAACCAAGTAGCTATTCACCACCCAAGTGGTGACTTGAAGAAAATCTCTTTCGATACAGATGCTGCCGGACAAGCGACCTTCGGCGGTGCGCAATGTTGGAGAATCTTCGACTGGGAAGACGGTACTACAGAACCAGGATCTTCAGGATCACCTTTGTTTGATCAAAACCAACGTATCATCGGTCAACTTTACGGTGGACAAGCTTCATGTTCCAATAACGTGAACGACTACTACGGTCGTTTTGACCTGACATTCCCTAGCATTTGTACTTACCTCGCCCCTGGCTGTTCTAATACGGTCATTGATGGGTATGATCCAAATGCACCTTCGGTAGCGCTCGACGCACAATTATTGAATGTGGTTGAGCCTGATGGAATTTACTGTACTTCTAACGTTACGCCTGAGGTAACGGTACGCAACGCGGGTACAACTACTTTGACTTCGTTTACGATTGAATACCAAGTAGATGGTGGTGCTACGATGTCACAAGCGTGGTCTGGAGCCCTTGCTTCTGGAAACACGGTGAACGTGACTTTACCACAGCAAACACTGGCAGATGGTGCACACACTTTCAATGCTTCGGTAGTCAATCCAAATGGAGGAACGGACGAGAATAATACGAACGATAGTGGTTCAAGTAGCTTCTCAACTGCTGGTACTGGAATTACAATCGATTTCGACATTACAACGGATAACTATCCAGGAGAAACCACTTGGGATCTTCGTGATGACCAGGGAACAATCTTGTTCTCGGATGGTCCTTACGCTGCTACACAAACAACTTACTCATACTCGTACTGTCTGCCTGAAGGTTGTTACCAGCTGAATGTATACGATAGCTTCGGCGACGGACTGCAATACCAAGGGGTCATTGGAGATTACATCCTTGTAGATGAGTTTGGTACAACCCACGCCCAAATGGTAGCTGGAGGTAACTTCGGGGCACAGGCAACACATGATTTCTGTTTGACACTTCCTGGAATCCCAGGTTGTACAGACGCTACGGCATGTAATTACGATCCAGCAGCAACTACAGATGATGGATCATGTATCCTACCTAATGGTTGTACTGATGCCTCTGCATGTAACTACGACCCAGCCGCTACATGTGATGATGGCAGCTGTACCTTCCCATCAATGACCTTCTATGTTGACGGTGATAGTGATGGATTTGGAGCTGGCGCAGCAGTGCTTCTCTGCGGACCAGAAGCTGGATACAGCGCAGTCAATACCGACTGTGATGATATGAACGGAAATGTCTACCCTGGTGCACCTGGTACCGGTGAAGACATCGATAATAACTGTGACGGGAACATTGACGGTGATGAACTGTCAGCTTGTCCAGGGGATATGAACGGAGATGGAAACCGAGACATCGCAGACCTCCTCATGATGCTTGCTGATTACGGCTGCGTTGGAGGATGTACTGGAGATCTCGATGGAGATGGAAACACCAGCTCTTCCGACTTCCTAACATTCCTATCGTTCTTCGGAACGCCTTGTAATTAAGTAACCAATCAGGGGCGCCAGTTGAGTGGCGCCCAACCTTGACTAATAGAGTACTATGAGGAACGTCTACACTTTTGTAGCTACGGCTGTATTCTGCATTTTTTGCATTAGCCTTTCAGCTCAATCATACTGGTCTGACGCACAGCTGCCGATCAGAAATGACCAAACCATTAACCCGGAAGAATACCGAGGCATTCAAATCGAACGTTCACTTCTGGAATCTATCCTTGATCAGGCACCTGATGAAGCTGAGGTTTCAGTTCGAAATTCAGGTACGATCATCTCGATCCCAATGCCTGACGGAACAACGCAGAGCTTCCGCTTTGTAGAGAGTTCGGTAATGGCTCCGGAGCTTCAATCACGCTATCCTTTTATCCGTTCATACCTTGGACAAGGAATCGACGATAAGACAGCGACGATCCGTTTTGACCTTACTCAAAAGGGCTTCCACGCGATGATTTTACGTGCTGGAGAAACCGTGTACATCGACCCAATAAGTCTGAACACAGACGAATACTACATGTCGTACACGAAGTCATCTTTCTACGCAACAACAACGAAGGTCTTCAACGAACTTCCTCCGGTAATGCCAGATGACATTGACACGAATGAATATGATGAGGCGATTGAATCTGATCGTCCGATTAAGAAGCGACAGCAGAAAGACGTTCGTACGATGGGTATGGGCGCTGGAGCCCGCACTCCTTTTGGGGCGCAGCTTCGCACTTACCGCCTGGCTTTGGCATGTACAGGTGAATATGCTCAGTTCCATGGAGGAACAACCGCAGATGCACTTGCAGCCATGAATACCTCAATGACACGTGTGAATGGGGTATACGAACGTGATGCAGCGATTCGTATGATCATCGTGGCGAACAACGATCAAGTCATCTTCTTGAATGGAGCTACGGATCCCTACGATAACGGAAATGGTGGAGCCATGCTGAACCAAAACCAGACAACGTGTGATGCTAACATCGGAAGTGCGAACTACGACATTGGTCACGTTTACTCAACTGGTGGTGGAGGTATCGCTCAACTTCAGTCTCCTTGTGGAGGAAGCAAGGCACGTGGTGTGACAGGACAAGGGACACCAGTAGGTGACCCGTTCGATATCGATTACGTTTGTCACGAGATGGGACACCAATTCGGTGGTAACCACACACAGAACAACAGTTGTAACCGCGCTGGTTCAGCAGCCTTCGAACCAGGTTCAGCAAGCACTATTATGGGTTACGCAGGTATTTGTCCTCCGAACCTTCAAAGCAATAGTGATGATCACTTCCACAATCACAGTATTAATGAGATGTGGAACTTCGTTGTAAACGGAAATGGTGGAACATGTCCAGTAACAACCAATACAGGCAACACCCCTCCTACTGTTGACGCGGGCCCTGGAGGATGGACTATTCCTATTTCGACTCCATTTGAGTTGACAGCGGTTGGTTCTGATGCCGATGGCGACGAGATTACCTACAACTGGGAAGAATATGATCTTGGTCCAGCAACCGCTGGTGGTGACAACAACCTTACTAACCCTTCTGGAAACCAGCCAATCTTCCGTTCATGGCCATCTGTTACAGATCCTACACGTGTATTCCCTCGTATTACTGATTTGGTGAACAACACTACGGTGATCGGAGAGTTCCTTCCGAACTACACACGTTCATTGACCTTCCGTTGTACCGTGCGTGACAACGTTGCAGGTGCTGGTGGTGTAAATGACGATCAGGTAACCTTTGATGTTTCTGATGTTGGTGGTCCGTTCGTAGTAACAGCGCCAAATACGGCGGTAGTTTACCCTGGAAACACTTTCCAAACCGTAACATGGGATGTAGCGAATACTGACCTTGCACCTATCAACTGTTCAAACGTTGACATCTACCTTTCTTTGGACGGTGGTCTTACCTACCCAACGCTCCTTCTAGCTAACACTGCGAATGATGGATCTGAATTGGTATTGATTCCTGCTGGCGAATCTTCTACAGCACGAATCAAGGTGAAGGCATCGAACAACATCTTCTTCGATATTTCAAACCAGAACTTCACGATCGGACCTGCAGTAGGTGCGAATGATCTAGATGCTGGTATCCTATCTATCAACGAACCAGGTGGAGATTACTGTGGTGATCAAATCACTCCAGAGGTAGTTGTTTCCAACTTCGGAAACTTCGACTTGACAAGCTTCGACCTTGTATACGATGTAGACGGTGGTTCACCAACTACTTTCAACTGGACGGGTTCTTTGGCAACAGGTGAATCAACAACGATCACTTTGCCAACGATGACCATTCCTGGAGGCGCTCACGTCTTCAACGCGGATGTTCAGAATCCAAACGGAGGAACGGATGACAACCCTACGAATAACGCTGGTTCAAGCAACTTCAATACGGTTTCTGGAGCAACCAATGCAACGTTCACTCTACTCACAGACTGTTGGGGTGAAGAAGTTAGCTGGACTCTAGCTGCTGATGATGGAACAGTCATTCAAACGGTAGCAGGAAATACCCTCGCTGACCAAACGACATACACTTATGACTTCTGTCTTGCTGCAGACTGTTACGACTTGACTATCAATGACAGCTTCGGTGACGGACTTTCTGGAATTGCTTCTGGATGTGCGATTGACGGAATCTATGACGTGACTGACGAATTTGGAAATGTACTCGTATCAATGGCTGTAGCTAACTACGGTAGCCAAGTGGTAGAGAATTTCTGCGTTCCTGTTGGAACTCCTGGATGTACTGATCCGACAGCATGTAACTACGATGCAACGGCAACAGTTCATGACGGTTCTTGTGACTTTACATGTTTTGGATGTACTGATCCTGCCGCTTGTAACTTCAGCGCTGTAGCAACGATTGACGACGGTTCATGTGAACTTCCTGATGGATGTACGGATGCTTCAGCGTGTAACTATGATCCTTCTGCAACGTGTGACGATGGATCTTGTATCCTACCTGACGGATGTACGAATGCTGCGGCGTGTAACTATGATCCAGCGGCCGTTTGTGATGATGGCTCATGTCAACTTCCTGATGGATGTACTGATGCTTCGGCTTGTAACTACGATCCAGCAGCTCAATGTGACGACGGTTCTTGTATCCTTCCTGACGGCTGTACAAATGCTGCGGCGTGTAACTACGACCCTGCTGCCACATGTGACGATGGTTCGTGTATCCTTCCGGATGGATGTACTGATGCCTCAGCGTGTAACTACGATCCTGCAGCCGTATGCGATGACGGGTCTTGTGTACTACCTGATGGATGTACCGATGCTTCCGCATGTAACTATGATCCTGCGGCAACATGTGATGATGGCTCATGTATCCTTCCTGATGGATGTACAGACGCCTCAGCATGTAACTACGATCCTGCGGCAACATGTGATGATGGCTCATGTATTGCGCCAACAGCTTGGTACGCAGATACAGACAACGATGGATTCGGTGATGACGCTGACATGGTGATGGCTTGTGCTCAACCTGTTGGCTATGTTGCTGACAATACAGATTGTAACGACAATAACGGGGATATGTACCCTGGAGGTCCTTCTACGCAAGAAGGCATTGATAATGATTGTAATGGAACAGTTGATCCTGACGAAGAGGTTCCACCATGTGCTGGTGACTTCAACAACGATGGACAAATCAACGTTTCTGACCTACTCATCCTCCTCGGTGATTACGGCTGTTCAGTGAACTGTATGGCTGATATGAACGGAGATGGAGTGGTTACACAAGCTGATGGACTCAGCTTCTTTGCTGTGTTCGGCACTGCGTGTGACTAACAACTATTGACAACACCTTACCTACGACATATGAAAAGACTTTTATGGCTAGTGGCATTGCTCTTTACCTGGGGCTTGTCATACGGACAAGAAGCAGGAGAGCACTGGAGTGACATGATGCTTGACCCTGAAATCAACTTCTACGAAGTGCAAGATGCTTTCGACGCAGATTGGTCAGATCGAGAAGTTGAAAAAGGAAAAGGGTTTAAACAGTTCAAACGCTGGGAGTGGTTTATGGAGCCTCGTGTTTACCCTAGCGGGGAACGCTTCTCTTCTATGGCCTCTTGGAATGCAGTTCAGGATGAAATGAGAAATGCTCCTTCTGAAGCTGCGCGAATGAACGGTGTCTGGTCTTACTTCGGTAATACTGACATCCCAACTTCTGGGGGTGGTGCCGGGCGAATCAACATGGTTCGTACTGATCCAAATAACTCTTCCGTGTACTACGCTTGTGCACCTGGAGGCGGATTATGGCGCTCAACCAATGCCGGTGGCTCGTGGTCTTTGTTGAATACAGATTTGTTAGCATCCATCGGTGTGACTGATGTTGCGATCGATCATTCGAACAGCAATGTCATTTACATCGCAACGGGTGATGGAGATGCCGGAGACACTTACTCTCTCGGTGTTCTTAAATCTACAGATGACGGTGCTACATGGAGCTCTACAGGCTTGAACTGGGATGTGACACAAACACGTCGCATCAACCGTTTGATCATGCATCCAACGGATAATTTGACCCTGTTAGCTGCTACTTCTAATGGTATCTACAAAACGACGGATGGTGGTTCATCATGGACCCAAGTGCAAAGCGGGAACTTCAAAGACATTGAATGGAAGCCGAACACCCCAAACGTGATGTATGCTACTGGAAACAACACACAGTTCTGGCGTTCAACAGACACTGGAACGAGCTGGACTCAAATCACTGCAGGAGTTCCTTCTTCAGGGGTTAGTCGTCTTGCGATTACTGTTTCAGAAGCAAACCAAGATGTCGTATACATCCTTGCAGGTAGTTCTGCGAATCAAGGTTTCTATGGGTTCTACCGTTCATTAGACAGCGGATTGAACTTCACGCAAATGGCGTCAAGCCCGAACCTTCTTGGATGGTCTGAGAACGGAACGGATACTGGAGGTCAAGCTTGGTACGATCTCGCAGTAGCTGCAGATCCAAACGATGCAAACACGGTTTATGTAGGTGGTGTCAATGTGTGGAAAACAACAGATGGAGGTACAAACTGGAGCTGTACTGGTCACTGGTACGGCGCTGCTGGACTTCCTTATGTTCACGCAGACAACCACGGGTTCAACTTTATCCCTGGTACTTCTACCCTGCTCGTAGGGTGTGATGGTGGTGTATTCCGAACAACAAATGGTGGAAGCTCATTCACTGATTTATCAAGCAATCTAGAAATCGCTCAGATCTACCGCCTAGGAACGGCGCAGACCAACCAAAACCGAGTGATTTCAGGATGGCAAGACAACGGAACCAACCTCAAAGACGGAAACAACTGGTCTCGTGTGATTGGCGGTGACGGATTTGAATCCGCAATTGACTATACCAATCAAGATATCATGTACGGTGCGCTCTACTATGGTGCCATCTTCAAGTCTACGAATGGTGGAGGTAGCTTCAACCAAATTGTTGCAAGCAACGGAACTGGAGTAAACGAAGGTGGTGACTGGCTTACCCCTTACATTCTTGATCCAATTGATCCGAATACCATGTACATCGGTAAGTCTACCGTTTACCGTTCTACAGATGGTGGTAATAGCTTCACGGGACTTGGTAGTTTCGGCTCAGGAAACATAGATGCATTGGCTGTTGCGAAATCAAACACAAACTACATCTATGCTTCAAAGAGTGCTTCTCTGTATTTAAGTACCGACGGAACAAACTTCAGCGCACTTTCTGGCCTTCCAAACCAGTTCATTACTTACATCGCAATTGATCCTGCAGATGAGACGCGCGTTTGGGTGACGCTTTCAGGTTACACCAATGGATCTAAAGTTTACTTCAGTGATAACGCTGGATCTACTTGGACTAACATCTCTGATGGTCTTCCAAACATTCCTGCGAACTGTATCGCTTACCATGAAGGAACGAATGATGCTGTGTACGTTGGTACGGATGCGGGTGTGTACTACCGTGACGACACCTTCGCTAGCTGGCAGCCATATAAAGACGGTCTTCCAAACGTTGTGGTTACCGAGCTTGAGATTCATTATGCATCGAATACCATAGTCGCGTCTACATACGGTCGTGGTATTTGGAATGCTCCGTTGTTCACTTTACCTCAGCTAGACGCTGGAATTGTTCAGATCAATTCTCCAGAAGAAACGGTATGTGAGACATCAGTGACTCCTGAGATTGTGATTGGATGTTTCGGTCAGGATAACTTGACGGCTCTGACTATTGAATACGGTATACAAGGAGGAACTGTCAACACTTATAACTGGACAGGAAACCTTGCTACCGGTGAAATCGAGACGATTACTCTGCCTGCATTTGACGAGGGAACCGGTGCCTTTACATTCGAAGTCAATATTACCGACGTGAATAATGGCGGCGCCGATGAATCTGCGCTCAATGATTCTCAATCGAGCTCTTACTACGTGAGTGGAGGAATCAATGACGTCACACTCACACTTACGACAGATTGTTGGGGAAATGAATCATCTTGGGCTGTCTACGATTCCGATGGAAACGAAGTATTCTCTGGTGCCGGATACGGTAACCTAACGACCTATAATATTACGCTCTGCCTACCTGACGGGTGTTTTACTTTCTCTATGTTCGATAGCTACGGTGACGGCCTTGCCGGGACCACTTTCGGATGTGGTAGCGATGGAAATTATGTCATCACAGATGAAGGGGGAACAGCCCTGGTCACAATGGATGTCGCCAACTTTGGTACCCAGGCTGATCACTTATTCTGTCTAGGAGCAACAAACCCTGGATGTACAGATCCAGCGGCATGTAACTACGATTCCACTGCTGATGCAGATGATGGTAGCTGTACTTTCCCAGGATGTACCAATGCAACAGCATGTAATTACGATGCCTCTGCTGGTTGTGACGATGGATCGTGTATCCTTCCGGATGGTTGTACAAACCCTGTGGCTTGCAACTATGATTCGAACGCAACTTGTGATGACGGATCATGTATTGTTCCTGATGGTTGTACAGACCCTACGGCTTGTAACTACCTAGACACGGCCGTATGCGACGACGGTTCATGTGCCTACCCTCCTGTTGGTTTCGATTGTGACTGTGAATCCACAGTGAGTATCAATGCGACACTCGGAGGTACGGCAACAGCAGACGTTAATTTTGACGGCTCAGGCTCACCGTTCCTAGCGACCATCACAATGAACTTCACCAATGTTGGTGGTGGGGGCAGCTGGCCTGCAGATGTGGCGATGCAGCTCGTAGATCCAAATGGTGATTGCTACATGTGGGGTGGTTACAATACCGACTTCGGTTGTGCCAACTCATTAGGAAACTTTGGAGTTTGGCCAGGAGATTGGCAAGGAACAGCAGATGGCTTGTACACTGCTTCCATTGACCTATCTGCTTCAGCATTGACTGGAAATGGAACTTGGACATTCAGCATCATGAACGGATGGACTACTGGAAACGACATGACCTATGACGTTACCGTTGTCTTCGATGGCCTATGTGTTGGCGATCCAGTCGATGTTCCGGGATGTACAGACCCAACAGCTTGTAACTACGATCCAACAGCAACAATGGATGATGGATCATGTCTCCAACTGGATGAATGTGGTAACTGTGGTGGAACAGACACCGCTGGATGTACGAATGCAGCAGCTTGTAACTACGACCCTGCCGCAGATTGTGACGACGGTACGTGTATCCTTCCTGACGGTTGTACTGACGCCTCGGCATGTAACTACAATCCTGCTGCGCAATGTGATGACGGTTCATGTATCCTGCCTGATGGTTGTACTGATGCTTCCGCATGTAACTACGACCCAGCCGCGCAATGTGATGATGGATCGTGTATTCTCCCTGACGGATGTACTGACGCTTCCGCTTGCAACTACGATCCTGCGGCACAATGTGATGACGGATCGTGTATCCTACCTGATGGTTGTACCGATGCTTCGGCATGTAACTACGATCCAGCAGCGCAATGTGATGATGGGTCTTGTATCCTACCTGATGGTTGTACTGATGCTTCGGCATGTAACTACGACCCAGCAGCGCAATGTGATGATGGTTCTTGTATTGCTCCATCGACTTGGTATGCAGATACAGACAACGACGGATACGGAGATGAAAACGAAACGATGGATGCTTGTAGTCAACCAGCAGGCTACGTTGCAGATAACACAGACTGTAACGACAATGACGGTGACATGTATCCAGGAGCGCCTTCAACTGAAGAAGGAATTGACAATGACTGTAACGGAACCGTTGATCCTGACGAAGAGGTTCCACCTTGTATGGGTGACTTCAACAATGACGGTCAACGAAACGTTGCAGACCTCCTAATGCTTCTAGGAGATTACGGATGTTCAGATGGGTGTGGAGCCGACATGAACGGTGATGGAGCGGTAAACGCTACTGACCAATTGAGCTTCCTTGCAGTATTTGGAATTGCTTGTGATTAAATATTGAACTGATGTTCAAGGAAGAGCCGGCCTATGCCGGCTCTTTTCGTTTAATAGGAATCTATTAACGAATTCTCAACTTCCCAATTCCGCGCTAGCGAATGAATTACATTCGTTTTGATCAAACTATCCGTCATGAAGCAACTCCTCCTTCCCCTAGCGCTCATCTTGTTCCTCTTTGGCTGCAAGACTACTCCTGACATTCCACCAGCGGATGAAGCATACAGTGCCTTTATTCGTGCGTATACCGCAGGACATATTTCAAGAACAGCCAGTGTCCGTGTTGTTTTCAATGCAGAACAGTTACTTCCTGGAGCAACATCCGGTGTTGATCTATCATGGATTGACATCGAACCTTCCATTGACGGAGATCTTAAATGGACGGATGGAAATGTTCTCGAGTTCACTCCAAATGAATGGATGGATTCTGGAACCGCATACAAGGTTAAACTAGACCTCAAAGAGATCATCGGTGAAACGAATCTGGATGATTTTCAATTTGGTTGGAGGACATTTGATCAAGGTGTAACGGTGCAAGTAACGGAGGTAGCACCGTATGATGTGGACGATACAAAATGGCAATATGTCAGTGGTGTGCTCTACACTGCAGATGATGTTCAAAGCGACGAAGCAGAAGAACTGCTCAGTGCACTGCAATCAGGACAAACAAGAAATTTAGCGTGGCAGCATGAAAGTGGTCGCACCCATTACTTCACTGTCGATAGCGTCGAACGAGCGCAAGAAAGTGGAGAGCTTTTTTTGAATTGGGACGCCGCAACCATTGGCGGTAAAGGCGAAGGATCAACCACACAAGAAATCCCTGGATTAGCTGATTTTAAAGTCATCCAAACAACTGTTGTTCAGAAGCCAGAACAATATGTTAACGTCATCTTTTCTGACCCAATTGATGACCAGCAATCAACAAGAGGTCTTTTCATTCTTGGGGATGACGACGACGTGCGCGTGGAAGTGGATGGCAACGTTGTTCGTGTGTACCCTGATACGCGTAAGACCGGAGAGGCCAAACTGGAGATTCAAAGCGGAATCAAGAACTACGCTGGTTACCGTTTGAAAGAGAGCCTCGAGGTCATGGTTCAATTCGAAAGCTTGAAACCAGCCGTACGCATGCCGGATCAGAATAAGACCATTTTACCTACAGCGAATGAAAATAAGATTGCCTTCGAAGCAGTTTCCCTTTCTGCTGTTGATGTGCGTGCAATTCGCATTTATGAAGACAACATTCCTCAGTTCCTTCAAACAAGCCATTATTCAGGCGAAGATCAGCTGAAGCGAGTTGGACGCGTGGTTCGCAAAAAGACGGTTGATATCTCTGGCCATGGCAACGACCTGAATCAATGGAATCGTTACTACCTCGACCTCGATGAGCTAGTTAAGGTAGAACCTGCTGCCATCTACAGAGTAGAAATCGGATTCCGCATGGCGCATTCAGTTTACCCTTGTGAAGATGGATTGAGCGAATCAGAAGAAGACATTGAGGCCTTTGAGGAAGATTGGGACTCCTTCGGTGAGGAAGAGTCATCATACTGGGATTACTTCGATACTTACTGGTACTCAGCTTGGAATAACTACTACTGGGACTATGATTACAAGCAGCGTGACAATCCTTGTCATGGTACTTACTACCGTCAATACCGACATACAGGTCGTAATTTCTTGACTACAGATATCGGCTTGACAGCGAAACGAGGAAAAGACAATAAATGGATGATTTTCACCACAGATATTGCCTCTGGAGACCCATTAAGCGGCGCAAGTGTCCGACTCTTGAACTATCAAGGACAAGAGATTGACAGAGCCGTTTCTGACGCCGATGGATTCACGCAGTTCGAAGCTGACGACAAGGTTCCTTTCCTCTGTGTAGCGAGTCATAACAAGCAAAAGAGCTACTTGAAACTAGCCAATGGGCTCGGACTTTCGCTTTCTACATTTGACGTGAGTGGTTCTGCCACACAAAATGGGTTGAAAGGATTCATTTATGGCGAACGTGGTGTGTGGCGACCAGGTGATACCCTATTCCTTGGTTTCATGCTCGAAGACCCTGAGAATCGCATCCCGGTGGATCACCCTGTCAAGTTGGAATTGATGGATGCTCGGAACAGAAATGTTCATAAGGAGAACCGACTGCTCACTGCATCAAACCACGTTTCATGGGCGATTCCAACAGACCCTGAAGCGGTGACTGGGAATTGGCAAGTTCGCATCAAAGTAGGTAACGCTACTTTCTCGAAGCGTCTTAAAGTGGAAACGATCAAACCAAACCGTTTGAAGATCGGGCTCGACTTTGGAAAGGATATGATTGAGGCCAGTGACCGTGCCATCGTTGGAGATCTCTCTGTCAATTGGCTACACGGAGCTCCTGGTAGAAACTTGCGAACTCAAATCGAAATGACGCTCTACCCGATTAACACTTCTTTCGGGCGCCTACCAGACTTTGAATTCGATGATCCTGTGCGGCGAATGGATTCCCCTGCCAACACTGTCTTTGACAAGAAAGTAGGTGAAGATGGAACTGCTTCAGTCAATATCAACATCAGTGATTTATCAGAAGCTCCAGGACATCTTAACGCTGTGTTTAACACCCGCGCTTATGAAGCCGGAGGTGACTTCAGCATCGACGCGCACAGCATCCCGCTCTCTCCTTTCGACAGCTATGTCGGCATCAGATTACCGAAAGGAGATCGCGCAAGAAACATGCTTCTAACAGACACGACGCACACTGTACAAGTTCGCACCGTTGACAATGACGGTAAAGGCGTAGCTAGGAAGAAACTCTACTACACGGTCTACAAGATCTCATGGAAATGGTGGTGGAATACCCACTATGAAAACCTCTCTGACTACATCGGTAGAAATAGCGCTGCCGTAGTAACTCGTGGAGAAATCAGCACAGATACTAAAGGTGAAGGAGATTTCAAGTTCCGCGTTGACTACCCTTCTTGGGGACGATACTTAGTGCGCGTTGAAGATCCTGAAAGTGGCCACGCGACAGGACAAATCACTTACATCGATTGGCCAGGTTGGGCTGGAAGAGCTCAACGTGAAAACCCCGAAGGAGAAACCATGTTGATTGTTACTCCAGACAAAGAAGAATACGAAGTTGGAGACCAAGTGTCCATTAGCTTCCCTGGTGCTGATGGTGCGCGTGCATTGATCACCATTGAAGACGGATCAGGAATCATTGGTTCTGATTGGATGGACACTAAAAACGGGTCCAACACCTATACATTCAAAGCTGAGAAAGGCTTCGCACCAAACGTGTTTGTTTCAATCAATCTCATTCAACCGCATGCTCAGACAGCGAATGACAAGCCCATCCGAATCTATGGTGTGGCTCGCGTGAAGGTAACTGATCCAACTACGCACATCAGTCCTAAGATTGAGATGCCTGATGAATTGGTTCCAGAAGAAGCGTACACAGTGAAGGTATCTGAATCTTCAGGTACCGGAATGTCATACACGCTCGCAGTAGTGGATGAAGGTTTATTGGGTCTAACCCGCTACAAAACGCCGAATCCGCACAGTAAAATGTATGCACAAGAGGCTCTTGGTGTTACCACTTGGGATTTGTTTGACCAAGTAATTGGAGCACATGCCGGAGAAATGGCTCCCCTTCTCGGAATTGGTGGTGATGAAGAGAATGCAGAGACTGGACCAAACAAGGTAAATAGATTCAAACCTGTGGTTTCATATCTCGGTCCGTTCGAATTGAAGGCTGGAGAAACCGCAGAGCATGAACTGCTGATGCCAAACTATATCGGGGCTGTCCGTGTGATGGTTGTTGCTCGAAAAGGCAGCGCGTTTGGTCATGCTGAAAAGGAAGTTCCAGTGCGCAAGCCATTGATGGTGTTGGGTACGCTACCTCGAGTATTGGGACCTTCAGAAGTTGTTGAGCTTCCGGTGACGGTGTTTGCTATGGACGAGAACGTCAAAGACGTCAAGGTAAAAGTGAAGTTGAACGGAATGTTGGAGCATCTTGGAGATGACGAAGAAGAGCTTGAATTCAGTAAGATTGGCGATCAGATTGTCAATTTCCGTCTTAAGGTGCGTGATCTAGAAGGTGTCGCTAGCGCGGAAATCATTGCCACTGGCGGTGGAGAAACGGCACGGCATACCATCGAATTAAATGTCCGAAATCCGAATCCTCCGTTGTCCAATCGCTTCGTTGGTGTCGCGGAGGCGGGTCAAAGCTGGTCTCAAGAATTCGACTTGATCGGAATGGAAGGTACCAATGACCTTCGTCTAGAGGTTTCTGGATTCCGTCCGGTTGATCTTGGTCGAAGACTCGACTACCTTCTCGGCTACCCTCATGGTTGCGCAGAACAGACCACTTCTCGCGCCTTCCCTCAATTGTACATTGGAGATGCCGTAGAGCTCACCACAGAGCAAAAACAGCGAGCAAAAGACAACGTGATTGCGGGTATCGATCGCTTGAAGCGATTCCAGAAAGAGAACGGTGGATTTAGCTACTGGCCAAGTCAAACGAATATCAATGACTGGGCAACAACCTATGTTGGTCACTTCTTGATCGAAGCAAAAGACAAAGGCTTCAATGTTCCTGACGGAATGATTGAACGCTGGGTGAAGTATCAAAACGACATCGCCCGTAACTGGCGTCCTTACAAGCGCGGAAACAACAACTACCAGGGTTACGAATTACCACAAGCATACCGCTTGTTCACCCTAGCCCTCGCTGGAGAGCCAAACATGTCTGCGATGAACAGATTGCGTGAGAACGATAGAATGAACGCAGCGGCAAAATGGCAACTGGCAGCGGCTTATGTACTCGTAGGACAAGAAAAGGTAGCTGAAGAGATTACGAATGGTCTCCTACCTGATCCAGAAGCCTATGAATTCCTCTCGCCACACTACGGAAGTCGCATGCGCGACATGGCATTGATTGCCGAGGTGATGATCATTTCTGGAGAACGAGCTAAAGCCGGACCTCTCGTTGAACAACTTGCAGACAACCTAAGCTCTGGCACATGGTACAGCACACAGGAGACGGCGTTTGCACTAAACGCTATTGGGCGCTTCCTCAAAGAAGAAAGCAACACTTCATTGAAGTATGAATATGTCTTCAATGGAAAGTCTAGTGCCTTACAAAATCCACAGAAGACCACAGTATTCCATGATCTTAGCGTGAAACAGATTCACAATAACCGCTTAGAAATTGAGAATAAAGGAGAACGCACACTCTACTTGAGATTAGTTAGCTCAGGTCAACCCGTAGAAGACCAGCAACCAGCTGAGAATAATGGCCTTGATTTGACGGTAGTTTACTTGAAACCAGATGGGACACCGCTTGATATCAGCCAGATTGAACAAGGCACTGACTTCATTGCGAAAGTGCAGATCAATCACCAGAGCTACCGTCGGAACCTAAGGGATGTAGCGCTCACGCAAATCTTCCCTTCTGGTTGGGAGATCTTGAATGACCGCATGCTTACTGCGGGTGCTAACAATTATCAAAGCACGTGGGCAGAGCACAAAGACATACGAGATGATCGCGTACTTACATACTTCAATCTATACAGACGAGATCCTTCGGTATTCTATGTGCGATTGAACGCAGCTTATGTTGGAGAGTTCTTCGCTCCTTCTACTCAGGTTGAGGTAATGTATGATGGCACCATCAATGCACGAACTCAAGGTGAATGGGTGACTGTTTTACCGGCTGGTCTTTTGTAACTTCGCGGTGCATTTGAATGATCTATGCACTAATTAGAAAATAAGATGAGCCAAGAAGTACGTAGCCTAGAGCCGAAAAGCATGTGGAACCATTTCGCTGACCTGAATGCCGTTCCTCGTCCGTCAAAGAAAGAAGAACGTGTCATCCAATTTATGGTTGACTTCGGGAACAAGCTCGGACTTCCTACCGAAGTAGACGAAGTGGGCAACGTACTAATCCGCAAGCCAGCGACTGCCGGAATGGAGAACCGCACTCCCCTAGTGATGCAAAGTCACCTGGACATGGTTCATCAAAAGAATAACGATACGAACTTCGACTTCGATGCTGAAGGAATCAAGATGTTCGTGGAAGATGACTGGGTGAAAGCCGAAGGAACAACACTCGGTGCTGATAACGGTATCGGTGTTGCTTCGATTATGGCAATCCTCGCAAGCGATGACATTGAGCACCCAGCAATCGACGCCCTCTTCACGATCGATGAAGAAACAGGAATGACTGGTGCTCTTGAGTTGAAAGGCGGATGGCTCAAAGGAAAGATTCTACTCAACCTTGACACCGAAGACGATGACGAGTTGACAATTGGTTGTGCCGGAGGTGTTGATATCACAGCAAACGGAAGCTACACTGAAGAAGACACTCCAGCGAATCACGTCGCTTTCAAGATTACCGTAAAAGGTCTTTCAGGAGGACACTCCGGAATGGACATCAACAAAGGTCTTGGAAACGCGAACAAGCTCATGAATCGTGTGCTTTGGAAGTCGCTTGAAAACTATGGTGTACGTGTTGCTAGCATTGATGGTGGTGGATTGCGTAATGCCATCCCTCGTGAATCAGTGGCCGTAGTGACAGTTCCGACTTCACAAGACGAAAAATTCGCGGCTTACGTGAAAGAGATGGAAGGAATCTTGTCTGCGGAGCACGGAACTACTGACCCAGATCTTCACATCACAATGGAGTCTGTTGATCTTCCGGGAAAAGTGATGCAGGAGGAATTCCAAACAGCATTAACCAACGCAATCTACACTACGTGGAATGGTATCTACCGTATGAGCCCAGATATCGAAGACCTCGTACAGACTTCGAATAACCTTGCTCGAGTAGTCGTGAAAGACGGTGAAGTAACGGTTATGTGCCTTACACGCAGCTCTCTAGACACAGAAAAAGATGATCTAGCGAACGCATTAACAGCGAACTTCGAGCAAATCGATCTAACGGTTTTGGCGTCCGGAGCTTACCCAGGTTGGCAGCCTCGCCCTTCATCAGACATCGTTTCGTTAATGGCTGATCTCTACCGTGAGATGTTCAAGGAAGAACCAAACGTTCTTGCTTGTCATGCTGGTCTAGAGTGTGGAATCCTTGGAACGAACTACCCTGATATGGATATGGTTTCGTTCGGTCCTAATATCCGTGGAGCACACAGTCCTGACGAGAAGGTTCAAATCAGTTCTGTACAGAAGTACTGGGGCTTTTTGCTAGAAACGCTGAAGCGTATTCCTCAGAATTAATCAGCGCATCACTGTAGCGATCATTCTTCGCCTACCGGTGGAATTGCGGAACTCGCAGAGGTAAATACCTTGCCATGTTCCCAACAGTAAATTCCCTTCAGAAAACGGAATGCTCACGGAGCTACCGAAAAGGGACGACTTGGTGTGCGCAGGCATATCATCAGGCCCCTCGTAGGTGTGCAATAGCCCTTGCTGGTTTTCAGGTACGATGCGGTCCATCATTAATTCCATATCGTGACGGACATCCGGATCAGCGTTCTCATTAATCGTCAGTGCTGCTGAAGTGTGTTGAATAAACAAATGGAGAACCCCATCACCATTCAATGGTAAGTCTTTGCGGACGTGGTTCGTAATGAGATGTATGCCTCTTGGAAAGGGAGGCAATTCAATTGCAAAATGTTCTGCCATAATCTACTGACGTAGGAAGCGGTAGCTCATCGGCTCCTCTCCTTCTTTGATCAGTTGCAAGATATAAAAGCCCGGTCGTAGGTCTTGGAAATTCGCATTGGTCGAAGGAGCAATTACCTGTTCCTCGTGCATAAGATGGCCAGAAGCGTCTATAACACGCAAGATGTACACATCCCCATCTACTCCGCTCCAACGGACGCGTGCGGGGCCGTTCGTGGGATTAGGGTACATCAAAACCTCACCTGTCATCGGGATGAATGTAATAGACAATTCAGTTGTCGGCCCTTGATTGCCTAAGATCAAGCGATAATGTGCTTCTTGATTATTAATCGGAGAAGAATCAACGATGGTATAGTATTCAGTAAACTCACTTCCTCCACAAACCCCTTGAATTTGCCCCACTTGAACGAAATCAGATTCGCCAAGTCGGCGTTGCATTTGAGCCCCCGTACAACTGGCCCCTCCCTTGATCCCAAAATCAATACGCACGCCATCATCTACCTGTCGAACCGACATCGATTCAAGCAAGTGATGCTGTCCCTGAGCAAGGATGACTCCAGGGAGGAGAGCAAATACCGTTAAAAAGAGTTTAGACCACATTCTGACGTTGAAAATACAGGCTTAGCTTCACAAAAGTTTCACGGTGCTCTTCATAAGTTTGCACTGAGTTTCAAAGTAAATACAAGCGAACTCAAAATACGCCTAACTATGAGCACAGAACGCCCATTAATCTTAGTCACCAACGACGATGGCATTTTTGCCAAGGGAATCCGCAACTTGATCGAAGTAATGGTTGAGTTGGGTGATGTGTGGGTGGTCGCCCCAGATAGTCCGCAATCAGGCATGGGTCATGCTGTGACCATCAACAATATCCTTCGATTAGAAGAGGTGGATTACCCAGTTTCAGGGGTTCGTGCATTCTCAACGTCCGGCACTCCTGTGGATTGTGTGAAGCTGGCGATATATCGCGTCTTAGATAGGAAGCCTGACCTCTTGGTTTCAGGCATCAATCACGGAGCGAATAGCAGCATTAACGTTATCTACTCAGGAACAATGTCTGCTGCTGTAGAAGGAGCCGTAGAGAGCGTTCCTAGCATCGGCTATTCTCTTCTTGACCATAGCGCTAACGCGGATTTCGAACCTTGTAAGCCCTTCGTAAAGAAGATCGCAGAAGCCGTGTTAAAGAATGGAGTTCCCAAAGGCTCTTGTCTCAATGTGAACATCCCGAAACTCCCACTTGAGGAGATTAAAGGAGTTAAGATTTGTCGACAAGCGATGGGTAGTTGGGAAGACGCGTTTGAAAAGCGCCAATCACCTTGGGGAAGCGAATACTACTGGATGACAGGGAAATTCCAAAACCCAGACAAAGGAGAAGATACAGACGAATGGGCCTTGGCTAATGGATATGTTTCTGTGGTGCCAACGCAATTTGACTTAACCAACCACCACGCCATTGGCACCCTTAATCAGTGGGACTTTGATCTATGAAAGAACGATTCGATAAACTCTGGATCGGTGCCATTGCCGGTGTACTTGGAGCTGTCATTGGCTTCTTTATGTACGCCACCTTTTGGTCGGTATACTACTCTCAAGAGCTAAGCTACTTCATCAACGATGTCTTCATTGGTTCCGGCTTCTTTACAGACAAGATCATCACCGTAAGTGTGTTATTCGACATCTTCCTTTTTGCACTATTCATGCGCTTCCAGTGGTATAACTTTTGCCGCGGTGTGTTAGGAATTGTGATACTTTCGGTGCCGGTTGTAATCTATTTTTACTGAAGTGAAATACTACGTCATTGCCGGAGAGGCTTCAGGAGATTTACATGCTTCAAATTTGATGAAGGCTATCGCCGAACGCGATGCTTCTCCCTCCTTTCGTGCTTGGGGCGGTGACCTCATGGAAGAACAAGGCGCTACACTCGTAAAACACTATAAAGACCTGGCATTCATGGGCTTCATTGAAGTCCTCATGAACATTCGTACCATTCTTGGCAACATCAAACTATGTAAGGAAGACATTCTGGAATATGCTCCAGATGCCGTGATTTTGGTTGACTACCCAGGTTTTAATCTGCGCATCGCCACTTTCTGCAGAGAACAAGGTATTCCGGTATACTACTACATCTCACCTCAAGTATGGGCCTGGAAAGAAGGGCGAGTGAAACGAATCAAGCAAGACGTAACACGTATGCTGACGATTCTCCCTTTTGAAAAAGACTTCTACAAAGGCCACGGGATGGAAGTAGACTTCGTCGGACATCCACTCTTAGACGTCATCGGCAAAGAGGAACACAGTAAAAGCCTATCGATCGAAACTCCTGGAAAAGAGATCATTGCATTGCTCCCTGGAAGCCGTAAGCAGGAAATTAGCACGATGTTGCCTGTGATGCTAGAAGTGGCCAAACGTTTCCCTGAATATGAATTCGTAGTCGCCGGTGCCCCTGGCCAATCGCCCTCTTTCTACGAGCAGTTTAAGTCAATCTCAGACTTCAATATCGTTTTTGGCGAGACCTATGCCCTTTTTCAGAAGGCAAAAGCTGGACTTGTGACTTCTGGAACAGCCACGCTAGAAGCCGCGTTGCATGGCATGCCTCAGGCTGTTTGCTATAAAGGAAGCAGCATCTCCTATCAAATCGCGAAACGCTTGGTAAAGATCAAGTACATCTCACTTGTCAACCTGATCATGGATAAAGAAGTGGTACGTGAATTGATTCAAGGAGAGATGAACACAGATCTTATTTCGAAAGAGTTAAGCTCACTACTCGACCCAAATGGAAAGCGACAAGAGCTGCTCAAAGGCTACGCCCAATTGAAAGAAAAATTGGGAGGCGGTGGTGCTTCTGGCGAAGCAGCAACCATTATCGTTGATGATCTGAAGAACAAAATTCAGAATTAAATCTTTAGTGAAGCTATTTCATTACATACTTCTGGCAATAAGCATCTTATGCTTTTCTGATATCGACGCTCAGGATCAACTTCGAGTAGGGATTAATGGTGGAGATCCACACCTGAATGCTCAGGTGTTTATTACCGAAGGAAGCTATGTAGTCACCTACAATGACAAGCAAGTTTTAGACCTTCCCGCTGCTTCACAAATAGAACTCACCGCTCAAGGAAGTCTTGTGACGCTCAAGTATCAGGGCAAAGTTATTGGGAACTATCAGCGCCTGATCATTCAATCCCAGGAATGGGAAAGTAAGTTCAGATTATCGGCTACCCAGGTTTCTAAGAAGAAATCGAACTACATATATCCAGACAACCTCATTGTACGCGCTTTAAAGGGGCGTTTATTTCTTGTGAACGAAGCTTCTGTTGAGCGTTATGTGGCTGGAGTTACTGAAGCCGAATCTGGTGCAAAGCAAGAACTAGAGTATTATAAAGTGCAAGCAATCATAGCACGTACCTACGCTCTCGCCAATAAAGACCGCCACATCAACGAAGGCTTCAACGTATGTGATCAAGTGCATTGTCAAGCCTACCATGGGATTGCGCGTTATGAATACCGCATTCCCATTGCTACTTGGGATACGAAAGATCAAGTCTTAGTCGATTCTGACATCAACTTGATTACAGCTGCATTTCACTCGAACTGCGGCGGACACACATTGAATTCTGAATACGTCTGGAGTAAGCCTCTTCCCTATTTGGTGGGCAGACCTGACACCTTTTGCCTCGTCATGCCCCATAGCAATTGGGAGAAGCGAATTCCAAAAGAGAAATGGCTGAACTACCTGCGCTCCCATGAAGATTTTGACTTTGATGAAGCTTCTGATAGTCTCGTGATGGCATTCTACCCAACAGAGCGTACACGGTACTTCTCTGACAGCCTTCGAAATCTACGAATGACCACCATCAGAAGAGATATGGGACTTCGGTCCGCCTTCTTCGTGATTGATGAGGATGAGGAATTCGTCAATTTCACTGGTGTAGGATTTGGTCACGGAGTGGGCCTTTGTCAAGAGGGAGCCATGCGCATGGCACGTTCCGGATTCCGCGCTAGCGAGATCATACACTACTACTATAAAGAGGTGCATCTCATTGATAAGAAGTACATTGACTTCTTCCGCGAAGAATAATGCATTAACATTTCTTGCGAAGCATTAACACCCGCTCACGTTCATTGGGTTTAGATTTGAGATGAATCAAAATCAATAACATGCGGTACCAAAATCTCCTTAAAGCCCTGTTTGTGCTGCTAGCTGTTTTCGCGGTTAGTTTCTCTCAAGCACAAGACAAAGCCACCGTTAAGATCAAGAAAGAATCCAACGGCGAGGTTGAAGAACTCGAGAAAGAGATCAACCTTCAGAATGGTGATGACATTGAGGCTATCCTCAAAGAACTCGACATCCTTGATGAATTCGGAAACCTTGAAGAAGGACAGGCCTTCGAAATTACTGTTCGCAAACTGAATCAAAACGGTGAAGAGCAGAACTACGACCTTAGCTTCTATCCTGAAAAAAGCTCTGGACGCGCATTCCTCGGTGTATATGTAGACACAGCAAACGGACCAGACGGTACCCGTGGAGCTCGTGTTTCAGGAATCATCGATGACACAGCGGCATCTGAAAGTGACCTTCAAGAAGGTGACATCATAACGAAAGTGGGTAAATACGACGTCAACAGCTACGACGAGTTGGTTGAGGCGATCAAAGCGCACAAACCAGATGAAAAAGTAACCATCAAGTACAACCGTGATGGAAACGAAGAAAAAACGAAAGTGACTTTCGGTGAGCGTCCAGTGGAAGAAATCGGTTTCCCATGGTCAGGAGAGTCATTTGACTTTAATGGCGGAGACTTCGAAATCAACCTCGATAACCTCTACCCTGACAAGTACAGCGAAGAAAACTTCTTCAAGAGTGAAGACATGGAAGAACGTTCGTTCCTTGGTGTTACTCCTGGAGGATGTGGACCAGATGCTGGTGTAATGCTAGGATCTGTGATCGAAGGATCATCCGCTGAATCAGCAGGTCTAGAAGCTGGTGACCTTATCAAGCGTTTCAATGGAGACCTCGTTCATAATTGGGATGAGCTCGTTACAGCGATCCGCGGAACATCACCAGGTGATCAGGTAACCATCGAATACCGTCGTGGACAGAATACCATGACAACAACCACTGAAATCGGCTCACGTGAGTACCATAACTACGAAGGACTGATGGTCGTTCCTAACCTTCAAGGAGTAGACGAGCTTGGGGGTCAGCTTTACGACATGGAAATTCACCTTGATGATCTCGGTGAAGGACTAGAAGGTCTTATGGAAAGCCTAGAAGGCATGGATGAGTTCGGTGAAGGACTGGACGAATTGATGCAAGGACTAGAAGAACTTTCACTCGCTATGGAGCGTCCTGATGGATTCGAAGTTGATTCTGAGGTCAGCATCCGTCTAGAAATCGACAATGTGACTGAGGAAGACATGGCCATCGTAAACGAAAACGCGGATACAAAGCTTCGCAATGCGAATGACCTCGATATGAGCAACATCTCATTCTTCCCTAACCCAAGTAGCGGTCAGTTTGCACTGCAGTTCACACTGCCTGCAAATGACCCCGTGCGCGTTATGATCTATGATCAAATGGGAAGCCTCGTATACGATGAGCAAATCAACGACTTCGACGGTCAATACCGCAATATGCTCGACCTATCTGATCAAGCTGACGGCGTATACTACATGCAGCTAATGCAAGGAGATAAAACATACAGCAAGAAATTGGTTAAAGGGAGTTGATCCTTTTCCGGCGTCCGGCATTCGGCATCCGGTTTTATCATGCAATTTTTGAAGGAAGACCTCGCGTTATGCGGGGTTTTTCTTTTTTCAAGGAATGCGGATTGCGGATTGCGGATTGCGGATTGCGGAAAAAGGTATTTCTGCCTCAAAAGTGAGCAAATGAAAGTCGATCAAAACTCACTTAATCAGCATCTATAGAACAGAAGTCACATTTCGCCATTTAGCCATTTAGCCCTTTCGCCCAAAAGAAACGGACGCCGGATGCCGGACGCCGGATAAAAAAAAGCCCCCACAAACTGCGGAGGCTCAATTCAATCTTCATCATAGCGTCACCCAACGGCCGCCGGACGCCGGACGCCGGACGCCGGACACCGATCAGAGGTTCGCTATCGGCTTCTTTCTCGGATATTTAACCGTAAACGAAATGATAATCTCTTTGCTCTCTCCTGGCGCTAGTTCAAGATCCCAAGTCACTTTACCTGTTTCAAGGTCGTGCTGGCCACCTGAAAGCTCTGTGGCTTCGATGGTGATGTCTTCGTCTGTGGTGAGAGGTAACTGATCTTCTAAGCGAAGAGTTACTGCTGTTGGACGCGTGTTCATCACCGTGATCTTGTGCGCTTTTGTGGTTGTTTTCTTCCCTCCGAAAGTAGAGGTCTTACAGAACTCCTTGATCTGTTCATGGTCGATGATCACACCTGGATCTCTTCCCATTGAAAGCTGCAAAGTATCCGTTGTTTGATACGGATCAATGTAAGAAGTGCCTACATAGTCACCCTCAAAGTATATGGAAGCTTCTCCAGGTAAAAGACTATACTGCTGCCAATTCACAACGTCAGCAGTGAGATAGGCATCCGTATTCAATTTAGGAACGGCGAAATGGCGGTAATCAGCGTTCAATGATATGGTTTGCATTTGCACTTCTTGGAACTGATTCGAGCTAGGAATGTCGTAAGGGACCGTCAAGTTGAATTCAGTGGAAATCAATCGTTCGTTGACCATGGCGACGTTTCCTGGCTCCAAGCTGTATACGATGCCTTCTGCGTCTTCTTCCATTCTTTCGTACGCCCCTTCTGCCGGATTCTCCCAAGCCTTTGAAGCACTTTTATATCTTCTACCATTGCTTTTGTACGCTTGTTGTAAATAGAGATACCAAGGACTTAACGCCGGCGGATTTCCACCAATACTTGGATTACCACTTGAAAGGTTCAACTTGACATTATCCCAATCATTGCCCGTTCCTTGACGAACTTTCGCTCGGAAGGTCAGTTCAACCGGTGAATCTGTATTCTTTGAGCGCAAATCGTACATAGGAATCCAGCCTGCCTGCGTTACGTAGTAGCTTACGCCCAAGTTCACGTTCCCTGCTTTCTTCGCATCAAGCTTCACAATGATCTCTCCCACGTTGAGCGGACGATTCGCATTAAAGTCTTGAAGCTCACGTTGAAGACGAGAAACGAGCATCACCAAGTCTTGCTCTTCATCTTCTAGCTCAAGAATCTTGTATTTGATCTCTTTGATGCGTTCACGGTAGAAATCAGCCATTTCTTCGATGTCTTCAACCAACAAGACGTTTTGATTGCCATTGATTGATCGGTTCTGCTGAAGCAATAGCAATTCCTCTTGGAACGTCTCTCGCAAGGCTTGCTTTGCTCGCTTGTCAAATTGAGCATCATCCAAACTATCTCGCTTCGCTTCAATATGTGCCGGGTAGCGTGCCTGTGCGTCTCGGTCGACTTGGAAACTAACACTGGTGATGACGTAGTTGTCTCCGCCCGCGGCCTGTAGGCTATTCGGATAGATGTACTGCGTGATTCCACTAAAGCGAAGCTCGTTTGGTCCAGCCTTCAGGTTGACAGTCCCTGAACGTTCTACTACTGCTCCGTCGAGGTACACAGTGACTTCATCGATTTGACTATTGACATTGGTTTGAGCCCCAACGAAATATGGGGTGATGGCGAAAAGTACCGCCATGAGAAATGGTGAAGCGATCTTCATAAAGGTGTATTATCGGTGACAAGGTGGAAAATAATTCCGGCGCTATCAAGGCGCAGCGCAAATGATCGTATCGTACGAAGCTCCGTAGCCAATCCAAGCACCCAAACCTCCTTCGATGTTTGTCCGAATGTTTGCTGGGGATGCAAACGGTGATCCCTGGGTAGCAACTTGATCTTCAAAGCTGATGATATAATCAAATGCTCCACGATCAATAACGGTGCCACGGATAGCAATGGTATCCCCAACTTTGAAATATCCTGCCTCGGCATTGAAGTCATCCTCCTTATTTGATCCGGGAGCGGTTCCACGGAAGTAACCGAATTCAAAACTTAAGCCATTAAAAAAGGCATCGTCAGTAGCGCTACCCAATGGGGCAATGTAATTCGCGTCTTTGACTTCACCCGCATTTTCAGACCATGCAGGATAAGTATTCACACGACGAGCAAACCAACGGTAAGCATTCCCTAGGGTATCAGGATCAGTCAGGATGGCGAAGGCAAAACCAAGCGAGTCATCCGGATCAGGATTGCCTGGAATTCGAAACCAAGCGCTGTCAAGGGCAATTGGAGTATTGATTTTCGTTCGTGAGGTCAACAGATCTTCTCCACGTTCGATACGTAAATCATAGGTATTCCCTGGAACTCCCCATATGGATTCGTCAAAGGTGGTGTACAAACAGATGTCAATCAACGCTAGCTCTTCTTCTGTGAAACCAGTCAATTCAGACACCGCCGGCAGAAGCTCCTCAGGGACATCACTTGAGCAGATAAGATCGAGCTGTACTTGATTGCCGTTCGACGTTACGTAAACATCTGCATCGCGTACAATCAACTCTTGATACGCATTGAGATCAATGGGATCAAAGTAAGCTTGACTCATCGTCAGGAATACAATAGGCGGCTGTCCTTGCTCTATGCTGCCTTCTACGACCATACGTGGTGTAGCCGCAGGTAGGTCTACTTCAATCTCTTTCTCACAAGAAGCTAGAAAGAAGAGTGTTGCTAAGCTGAAAAGCACGAGAATATTGAGGTTCCGACGCATAGTGCAAAAGTAGTTCATGTTCGTGAGGCATTCATTATTCAGCCCTCTGAAATGGAGAATATTAGCAGAAATTGTAACAACTCTTTATCGCTAGTGTTGTGTCCACCTCATTAAAAGCTGTAATTTTGCCGTCGCGTGGTAAACGTGACCACAAATCTGCAAGGAAATGATCGGAGTGAATTCAAATGAAGCGGCAACATCAAATGCAACCGCAGCTGTCATCGAACAGATGTCAACTTATGATCACGAGCAAGTGCTCTTCTGCCAAGATCAGGCAACAGGATTAAAAGCAATTATCGCAGTACACAATACAACTCTAGGCCCTAGCCTCGGAGGTACTCGTATGTGGAATTACGCCTCAGAAGCGGATGCGTTGAAAGACGTATTGCGTTTGAGCCGCGGTATGACCTACAAGTCTGCGCTAGCCGGCCTCAATCTTGGTGGTGGAAAAGCAGTGATCATCGGCGATAGCCGAACTCAAAAATCAGAAGCACTATTTCGTCGCTTCGGAAAATTCGTCAATAGCCTCGGTGGTAAATACATCACGGCTGAAGACGTAGGTATTACAACGAAAGACATGGAATACGTTGCTTTGGAAACAAAGCACGTTGCCGGTCTACCAGAATATATGGGCGGTTCAGGAGATCCATCTCCTGTAACGGCTTATGGTGTTTACATGGGTATGAAAGCTGCAGCTAAGCAACGTTGGGGCAGCGACAGCCTAGAGGGAAAGAAAGTTGCAGTGCAAGGTGTAGGCCACGTAGGCGCCTACCTTGTGGAGCACTTGGTGAGTGAAAAGGCTATCGTAACGATTACTGACATCCACCAGCCTTCTATCCAGAAACTCGTAGAGAAATTTGGAGTTACAGCCGTAGCGCCTGATGATATCTACGATGTTGATATGGACATCTATGCACCTTGTGCGCTAGGAGCAACTGTGAATGATGAAACGCTAGAGCGTTTGAACTGTACCATTATCTGTGGAGCAGCAAACAACCAGCTGGCCAATGAATCAAAGCACGGACAAATCGTTCGTGAACGCGGTATCCTCTACGCACCTGATTATCTTGTGAATGCCGGTGGTATCATCAACTGCTACTGGGAAGTTACTGGATACAACCGCGATGCGGCGCTCTCTCAAACTGAAGAAATTTATAACACAACACTTGAAATCTTCAAACGCTCTGCTGACCTTGGTATTCCAAGTTACCAAGCAGCGAATGAACTAGCGGAAGCTAGAATCAAAGCGATTGGAAAAGTGAAGCTGACCTACTAACAAAAACTTAAGCTCAACCACCCATGCTAAACCGCAGGCATATTCGCATCAAAGTGATGCAGGCATTGTACGCCCATTACACTGAAGGCGAAGGAGATGTGAAGAAGTCGCAAGAAGCGTTGTTCTTCTCATTTGACAAGATGTATGAAATGTACATCTACCTCTTCTCCCTCATCATTGAGATGCAAGGAGCTGCGATTGAAAAGATCGAAGCCGGTAAAAACAAGAAGCTTCCTACTCAGGAAGACCTGCACCCAAACACGAAGTTTGTTACCAACCGAGTGATTCGCACGCTAGTGCATAGCAAATCTCTCAAGAAGGCGGCAGACGACACTGGTGTTAGCTGGGCTGATCAGAAAGAGCTTGTAAAGAAGGTCTTTAAAGACTTGATCGAGACGGAAGACTACAAGGAGTACATGGAAAGCGACGAGCGTGGTTTTGATCACGACCGTGAGTTCCTGCTTCGTTTCTTCAAACGCCATATGATCAACGTTGAACTACTTCATGATTTCTTCGAGGAGAAAAGCATCTTCTGGAATGATGACCTAGACATCGTTTCATCAATGACGATTAAAACGATCAAAACCATCAGTGATGGAGACGATGACGTGAATCTTCTAGAATTATGGGATTCTAGCGATGACGAAGAGCTTGAATTTGCAAAGAACCTCTTCGTAAAGACACTCAGTCAAGGAGAAGAGAACGAGAAGTTCATTCAGGAGTCGACGAAAAACTGGGAAATCGAACGCATCGCATCGCTTGATACCATCCTCATGAAGATGGCGCTTGCGGAGGCACGTACTTTCGAGACGGTTCCGTTGAAAGTTACCCTCAACGAGTACATCGAACTCTCGAAATACTACAGCACACCTAAGAGTAACGGATTCATCAATGGTGTTCTTGATCAACTGTTTGCCAAACTAAAGGAAGACGGAGTCATCAAGAAGATCGGAAGAGGCTTACTTCAATAATGAGATACCTACTGATCATATCCCTAGCTGTGTTCCTTTTCGCTTGCGAATCAAGTGATGATGGAGTCAATACTGACATGATCAATATTCCTTCATCAGCTTCTGGCGAAGGCGCTGATACGAAACTCCCGGAAATCACTTTTGACGTTCCCGAATTTGATTACGGAACCATTGCAGAAGGAGAAGTTGTTAGACACAACTTCGAATTTGAAAATACGGGTGATGCTCCCCTACTGATTTCTAAGGTGGAATCTACTTGCGGATGTACCGTAATGAAGGATTGGCCGAAAGAACCAATCCAACCAGGTGAAAACGGAGAAATCGTTGTTGAATTCAATAGCTCAAAGCGTGAGGGTTCACAACGCAAAAAGATCACCGTTCTAGCCAATACCGTACCTACTAAGAACTTAATCTACATGACCGGCGTGGTTGTCGGTCCGAATAGCCAGTAAATATGACCAACCTGCTCACCATCCTCCTTCAAGCAGAAGCTGCTCCAGAAGGAAATCCATACCAGTTCCTTATCCTCCTTGGAGGTATGTTCATCATCATGTACTTCTTCATGCTTCGTCCGCAAATGAAGCGTCAGAAAGAAGCGAAGAAGTTCCGTGAATCACTTTCTAAAGGTGATAAGGTCGTTACCATCGGCGGAGTTCACGGTAAGATCGTGGAGATGAATGAAAAGACTGTGGTGATCTCGATCGAACAAGGTAAAATGCGCGTTGAGCGTTCTGCAATCTCTCCAAACCAGACGGTGAGCGAGCAGGACATGCAGCAGAATAGCTAGGTCAAAGTGGCCGATCGCTTTCGAAATATCCTTCGTGGAATGGATCGGAGCGATGTCCGCGCGTTGATCGTGTGCATCTTGATCGCTGGAGTAATCTGGCTCCTTCGATCACTGACTGAAGACGCTACTGACATCATTCAAGTTCCCGTTGCTTATCAACTTCAGGACGATCAAACGAAGCTCGTCTCTGCAGAGACTGAGTACCTCGAAGTAGAAGTGAATTCTACAGGGTTTGGGATTCTTGGACAGCGCTATTTCAAGCGTGAGCGTGCAGTTGATGTACCTATTGACGCCTCTGTTTACGGTACCGGACGCTCAGCTCTTGAAACTTCTCGACTTCGAAGTGAACTACTGCGCATCGTCGGAAATGATCGTAACATCGTTGCGATTCGTCCAGATTCTCTTCGCTTTGTCCTGAGCACAATAAATCAACGCACGATTCCGGTAATGGTTGATTTTGAATTGGCCAATCCAGATCAGAACAGACTGAAAAGTCAACTTCGTCCAACGCCATCTGAAGTTGTTCTTGAAGGTCCGAGCCTTATTCTTGACACGATGCAGTTCGTCCATACCGAAGTGCTTACCATCGACGGTAACGGTGAACAAGAGCTTACGTTGAATCTTCCTCCAGGGGTTAACGCTAGCGCGGAATCGGTGTCTGTTTCATGGTCAACAGACCGATTAATCAATGCGAGTATCACTGTGGGTATCACGGCGCCTAAAATCTCTGGAGTTAGGTCAATCAGCTTCTTCCCAGACAGTGTTGAAGTTGGATTCATTAGTGCTGGAAGCATGGCCGAGGCCTTCTCCCCTGACGACTTTAAGGTTGTATGTGATACGGAAAGTTTGATTGAGCTCGCAGAATCCGGAAAACAACGTGTGGCCCTCCGTCTCGAGCAATACCCTCCCGGGCTAAAAGACTTGGTTATCGAGCCAGGGCGTGTAGAATTCTTGATTATTAGATGAGGGGTTTTTAGTCTTTAGTTCTTAGTACTAAAAACCAAATACCAAGCACCAAAAACCAAGCACAAAAAAAGGGCCGTCTTTTTAGACAGCCCTTTGGATCAGTTGAAAGTAAGCAAGCTTATTTCAAATCAAATCTATCTAGGTTCATCACTTTCGTCCATGCAGCTACGAAGTCATTAACCATACGGTCTTCTCCGTCGTTTGCTCCATACACTTCTGCGTAGGCACGCAATTCAGTGTTAGAACCGAATATCAAGTCAACGCGTGTTCCTGTCCACTTCACCTCTCCGGTTTTGCGGTCACGTCCTTCAAACACATCTTGTGCATCTGAAGTAGCGCTCCACTTCGTACCAAGGTCAAGGACATTCACGAAGTAATCATTTGTCAAGGCACCTTTGCGGTGTGTGAATACTCCGTGGCTTGAGTTGTCTGTGTTTGCACCAATAGCGCGCATTCCACCGAGTAGAACCGTCATTTCTGGCGCCGTCAAAGTCAACAACTGAGCTTTGTCAATCAACAACTCTTCAGCGCTCACTGTCAGTCCAGACTTCAAGTAATTGCGGAACCCATCAGCTTTCGGCTCAAGAGCTGCGAAAGAATCTACATCCGTGTGCTCATCTCCAGCATCTCCTCTTCCTGGAGTAAATGGTACTGTGATATCACGACCTCCAGCCTTGGCAGCCATTTCAACACCTACACAACCTCCGAGAACAATCATATCAGCTGCTGACATATTCGAACCTGAACGCAGGCCTTCGAGCTTGCTCAACACCTTATCCAATTCAGCTGGATCATTGGCAGCCCAGAACTTCTGAGGAGAAAGGCGCACACGTCCTCCATTCGCTCCACCACGCATATCCGATCCACGGAATGTTGATGCTGAGGCCCATGCTGCTTTTACTAGCTCACTAGCGCTCAATCCTGAGTTGGCAATCGCTTCTTTCATTGACGCAACGTCTGAGTCGCTTACGTTTCCAGCGTTAGCCGGAACTGGATCCATCCAAATCAACTCTTCTGAAGGCACTTCTTCTCCAAGGAAACGAGCGCGAGGCCCCATATCACGGTGAGTCAGCTTGAACCATGCACGAGCAAATGCATCTGCAAATGCCTCGTGGTCTTCGTAAAACTTACGAGAGATCTTTTCATATGCTGGGTCAAAACGAAGCGAAAGGTCTGTCGTTAACATCATTGGTGCGTGTGACTTTCCATCAACGTGTGCATCTGGAACTGTTCCTGCTCCTTCTCCACCTTTTGGAGTCCATTGCTGTGCCCCAGCTGGCGACTTTGTCAATTCCCATTCGAATTCGAAGAGGTTCTTAAAGTAAAGATTTGTCCACTCTGTTGGCTTCTGAGTCCAAGCACCTTCTAGTCCTGAAGTAATAGTGTACTCACTGTGTCCTGAGCCGTAAGTGTTCTTCCACCCTGTGCTCATTTCTTCAATTGAAGCTCCTGCAGGCTCTGCACCTACGTACTCTTCTGGATTCCCTGCTCCGTGAGTCTTACCAAAGGTGTGTCCTCCAGCAATCAAGGCTACCGTTTCTTCATCATTCATTGCCATACGGCCGAATGTTTCACGAATATCTTTCGCAGCGAGCAGCGGATCAGGATTTCCATTTGGTCCTTCCGGATTCACGTAAATCAATCCCATCTGAACTGCTGCCAATGGATTCTCTAGTTCACGATCTCCAGAGTAACGTTGATCATCTAACCACTCTTTTTCAGCTCCCCAATAAACGTCTTCTTCCGGTTCCCAGACGTCTGCACGTCCTCCGGCAAATCCGAATGTTTTGAAGCCCATTGATTCCAATGCCACGTTTCCGGCAAGAATCATCAAGTCAGCCCAAGAAATTTGCTTTCCGTACTTCTGCTTGATTGGCCAAAGCAATAGGCGCGCTTTATCAAGGTTGGCGTTATCTGGCCAGCTGTTCAATGGAGCGAAACGGTGAGTCCCTGTTCCGGCACCACCTCGTCCGTCTTGAATACGGTATGTCCCCGCGCTGTGCCAGGCCATACGAATCATGAACGGACCATAGTGACCGTAATCAGCAGGCCACCATTCTTGTGAATCTGTCATGAGGGCAGTCAAGTCTTTCTTCACTGCTTGCAGATCTAGTTTCTTGAATTCATCAGCGTAGTTGAAGTCGGGATCCATCGGATCCGAAAGGTCAGAGTGCTGACGAAGAATGTTCAGTTTCAATTGGTTTGGCCACCAATCGCGGTTGGAAGTTCCTCCTCCTGCAGATGACTTCATCTGCCCGCCATGAAATGGACATTTGGATTCGTTGTTGACGTTGTAGTTTGCCATTTGGATGGGTAGGTTTTTGTGTTCGTCTTTTAGGTATGCTGTAAGATACACAGCTTGATACAAATGTATGTTTCGTCAGGGTTATTTGTCAAATAGATAATCACAATACGTATATTTACAGTATAAATATATAGGCATGACACTCCAGCAATTGCAATATGTTGTTGCGCTCGACAACCATCGTCACTTCGTTAAAGCTGCACAGAGTTGTTCTGTGGCTCAACCCACCCTCACCTTGCAAGTAAAGAAGCTGGAAGATCAAATGAACTTTCAGCTCTTTGATCGAAGTAAACAACCAATTAAACCCACTCCCATGGGTGAATTGTTCATTTCGAAGGCCAGACATATTCTTCGTGAGATTGACGAACTCAAGGAACTCGTCAATAAGGAACGAGATCGTATTGATGGTGAATATTCGATTGGCGTGATTCCTACGCTTTCTCCTTACCTCTTGCCGCTCTTTATCGGAGATTTCGTGAAGTCTCATCCAAACACCAAGCTCTCCGTGCACGAGCTTCAGAGCGCTGAGATCATTGATCGCCTGCAGAAAGGCATTCTAGACATTGGTATTCTTGCTACGCCGCTTGAAGAACCGAACCTTCGCGAAATCCCTGTGTTTTATGAGCCTTTTCTTCTTTTCGCTAACGCGGAACACTCCGTTTTAAGGCAACGTGGAAGTATTTCACCTCAAGATCTAGACGAGAATGAATTGTGGCTACTTGGACAAGGACATTGCTTCCGGAATCAGACGGTAAATATCTGCCAGGTCAACCAGAATAAAGATGAACGAAACCTAATGATGGAAGGAGGGTCAATTGAGACCTTAAAAAAGATGCTCCAACAAGTGGATGGGTATACCTTGATTCCTCAACTTTCATTTGATGAACAGACTGACACGCCATTTGTCAAACGATTCAATCATCCTGAACCGGCAAGAGAAATAAGCATCGTGGTACACCGTAGTTTCACACGCGAGCAACTCTTAACTGAATTGAGGAAATCAATCTTAGCAAACACCCCTGACAGCTTCGAAAAGAACGAACGATTTGTCACCATTCGTTGGAGATAAATTGGTGTCATTTAGCATGCTTGAATCTGCTATCTTAGCGAGCCATACTCCGGAACCATATGAATAACTCAGCTTCTTCCCTCCTGCTTTCGTTGGTGCCAATTGTGGTGCTCATCGCATTGCTAGGACTAAACGTTGTCTTCTACGGTGAAGACTCTTCTTACGGACCGAATCAAATAGCCTTGCTCACCGCAGGTGGAGTAGCTGCAGGAATCTCCTTGCTATCAGGTGAGAAATGGAAGAAACTGTATGATGGCATCACCGAGAGCATATCCTCAGCACTAGGAGCCATCTTGATTCTATTGATGATCGGAGCTTTAGCAGGAACCTGGTTGCTTTCCGGAGTCATCCCTGCTATGATTTACTACGGACTCGAAATCCTCAACCCAACCATCTTCTTATTTGCCACTACCATTGTCTGCGCGATTGTATCGCTCGCTACAGGATCATCATGGGGTACCGTCGGAACGGTTGGTGTGGCCCTCATTGCCATCGGTCAAGCCTTAGGCATAGGTGAAGGATGGGTAGCAGGGGCGATTATCTCGGGGGCATACTTCGGAGACAAAATGTCTCCCCTATCTGATACTACGAACCTTGCTCCAGCAATCGCTGGTACGGATCTATTCACGCACATTCGCCATATGATCTGGACTACAGGTCCTTCCATCATCATTGCACTCATCGTATTCCTCGTAGCTGGGTTTACAGTTGACCTCCAGGAAAGCACCGTAAGCGTTGGAGAAATGCAGCAAGTCATGGCCGAAAAATTCAATCTCGGATGGTGGTTGATGTTGGTACCTATTGCTGTCATTGTGATGATCGCCAAAAAGGTACCTGCCGTACCTGCTCTGTTTATTGGGTCAATCATCGGAGGAATCTTCGCTGTCATTTTCCAGCCTCAAATCATCATGGAATTAGCAGGTGAAGGAAAGTCTTTCGCGAACTCAGCTTATTCCATTGTGGTGAAGGCAATGGCGTTGGATACAAGCATTGAAACCGGCAACGATGAAATCAATCGACTGCTTTCAGCTGGCGGAATGTATGGAATGATGAATACTGTATGGTTGATTCTCTGTGCCCTCACCTTCGGAGGAATTCTGCAAGCGGCTGGAATGTTAAGAAGAATCACTTCTGCAATTTTAAGCGTGGTGACTGGTTCTGGAGGCCTTGTGGCTTCTACTGCGGGAACATGTATTGTCTTCAACGTATTGGCGAGTGATCAATACCTCGCTATCGTTGTTCCAGGGAAAATGTTCGCTGATGCCTACAAAGACCAAGGCCTTGCTCCAGAAAACTTAAGTCGTGCATTGGAAGACAGCGGAACAGTAACCTCAGTTCTTATTCCATGGAATACATGTGGTGTAGCACAATCTGGGGTTTTAGGTGTTGCTACTTTGGCCTATGCACCATACTGCATATTTAATATTGTCAGTCCGTTCATGACCGTTCTCTTTGGGCTCATGGGTTGGAAACTAAATCGCCTCCCAGCGAAGATTGGTTCAGACGGATTGAATGAAGGTTGATCGTTAAGAAAACGAAGCATTGAAAGAACAGCAGATCTCGGAAGTCACTGTTTCCGAAGAACAAGAATACATTCAAGTTGAAGGGGCACGTGAAAACAACCTCCGCAACATCCATGTCAACATCCCACGTGAGCAATTAGTGGTGATCACTGGTATCTCAGGGTCAGGAAAGTCTTCCTTGGCCTTTGACACCATCTACGCTGAAGGACAACGTCGTTACATTGAGACATTCTCTGCCTATGCTCGCCAGTTCCTAGGCGGCATGGAGCGACCTGACGTCGATAAGATCACAGGGCTGAGCCCTGTTATTAGTATTGAACAGAAAACGATTTCCCGCAACCCGCGATCAACCGTGGGAACCATCACTGAAGTCTATGACTTCATGCGCCTTATTTATGCCCGTGCTAGTGAAGCGTTCTCCTACAATACAGGAGAGAAAATGGTGCGTTATACCGACGAGCAAATCACCGAACTCATCATCGATCAAATGGATGGTGAGAAGCTACTCTTGCTCGCTCCTTTGGTGAAAGGACGAAAAGGTCACTACCGCGAGCTCTTCGAGAACATCATGAAGCAAGGCTACGTCCGCGCTCGTGTAGATGGAGAACTTGTTGAACTCGAGCCTGGATATAGAATTGATCGCTACAAGATCCACGATATTGAAGCCGTAGTTGACCGTGTGAAGGTGGATAAGGGTGACAAACAACGCATCCTTAAGAGTGTACAGAATGCCCTTCGTATGGGTAAAGGACGAATGATGGTCATGCCGCATGATGGAGGCGAAATCCGCCATTTCAGCCGTTTCTTGATGTGCCCTACGACCGGTATCGCCTACGCAGAACCTGAGCCGAACCTATTCTCTTTCAACAGTCCCTACGGGGCCTGTCCAAAGTGTAACGGACTTGGTCAAATCTCTGAGGTGAACCCAGAGAAGATTATTCCGGACCCGAAGAAAAGCATCAAGCAAGGTGGGATTGCTCCACTTGGTGAAATGAAAGGAAGCTGGGCGTTCACACAAGTGGAAGCTGTACTAGAACATTTTGGTCATACCGTTAAGACTCCTCTCGCTGATCTTGAAGAAGAAGTCATCAACACGCTGCTCTACGGTAGCGAATTAAGATTCACGATCACACCTAAGAACGGTACCAAGCCGTACAATATTCAATACGAAGGAGTCATTGCCCTTGTAGAACGTGCTGCGCAAGAAAGCAGCAATGCCGGGCTCAAACGCTGGGCGAACAGCTTCATGAATAAGAAGCAATGTCCAACTTGTAAGGGAACACGATTGAAGAAAGAGTCACTCTACTTCAAGATCCATGATCGTGACATCGCAAGCTTGGCGAATGAAGACATCGTTGAATTAGCGAAGTGGTTCGAAGAGCTCGACCAACACCTCAATGAACGCCAGAAGGTAATTCTCAAGGAACCCCTGAAAGAAATCAGAGCGCGTCTCGGATTCTTGTTAGACGTAGGACTTGACTACCTAACCCTTGACCGAAGCGCACGAACCCTTTCCGGAGGTGAAGCACAGCGAATCCGACTGGCAACACAGATTGGAAGTAAGCTCGTGGGTGTGCTGTACATCCTGGATGAGCCGAGTATTGGACTGCATCAACGTGACAACCAGCGTTTGATTCAAAGCCTAAAGGCCTTGAGAGATGCAGGCAACTCAGTGATTGTGGTAGAGCACGATAAAGACATGATGCTCGAAAGCGATTACCTCATTGATATAGGTCCAGGTGCTGGAGTGCATGGTGGAACGATTGTCGCTCAAGGCTCTCCTCAAGAGCATGTTGCAGAAGGTTCTACTACATCGAAGTACCTCAAAGGCGAATTGGAAATCGCCGTTCCGCCGACCAGGCGAAAAGGAAATAGAAAGAAACTAACCCTCACCGGAGCCAGTGGACACAACCTTAAGAATGTCAAGCTGAGCCTCCCATTGGGTACCCTTGTCTGTGTGACGGGAGTCAGTGGTAGCGGTAAATCATCGTTGATCAACCAGACGCTCTACCCTATCCTGCACAATCACTTCTACGAAGAGACGAAAAGACCACTCGATTACAAAAAGATTACCGGGCTTCAACACCTAGATAAGGTGAGTGAAATCGACCAGAGTCCAATTGGTAGAACCCCGCGTTCTAACCCTGCGACTTACACAGGTATATTCTCAGAAATTCGAAACCTGTTCACGAAGCTACCTGAAGCTCAGGTACGTGGCTACAAGCCGGGAAGATTCTCGTTCAATGTAGCCGGCGGACGATGCGAAACTTGCAAAGGCGCTGGTTTGCGAACGATTGAGATGAACTTCCTTCCAGACGTTTATGTGCAATGTGAAACGTGCATGGGCAAGCGCTATAATCGTGAAACGCTCGAAGTTCGCTACCGCGGAAAGTCAATCGCAGACGTCTTAGACATGACCATTGAAGAGGCCGTTGAGTTCTTTGAGAATATTCCGAAGATCAGACGCATGGCTCAAACCTTGAAAGACGTCGGCCTTGGCTACATCACCCTCGGACAACAAAGCACAACGCTTTCAGGAGGAGAAGCTCAGCGTGTAAAACTCGCATCGGAATTGGCGAAGCGCAGCACCGGTAGTACCTTCTACATCCTCGATGAGCCTACAACAGGACTGCACTTCGAAGATGTACGTATGCTCATCTCTGTGTTGAACAGACTCGTTGATCAAGGAAATACCGTCCTAGTAATCGAACACAACATGGACGTCATCAAAGTCGCAGACCACATCGTAGATATCGGCCCTGAAGGAGGTAACGGCGGCGGACAAGTGATCGCACAAGGAACCCCTGAAGAAATCATCAAAGTAGACGAAAGTTATACTGGGAAGTTTTTGAAGGTGGAGCTGTAGTGCTCGAATTATTACCTTCGTAAGCAATCAAGATACCATGGACAAAGACAACCGCGTAGAGGAGAAATTCAATCAACGCTCCTGGAATGAAATAAAAACGAACGATAGCTGGTCAATCTTCAAGATCATGGCCGAGTTCGTTGAAGGATATGACAAATTAGGTGAGATCGGACCATGTGTATCGATCTTCGGTTCAGCGAGAACCAAGCCAGGTACCCCGTACTACCGTATGGCTCGTGAAATTGCTCTCAAGCTCACTGAGAAAGGATATGGTGTTATCACAGGTGGTGGACCAGGTATCATGGAAGCCGGTAACCGCGGTGCACACGACGGGGGCGGAACTTCTGTTGGTCTGAATATCGAACTCCCATTCGAACAGAACGGTAACCCATGGATTGACAGCGATAAATCGATTGACTTTGACTACTTCTTCGTACGCAAAGTGATGTTCGTGAAGTACTCACAGGGATTCATCGTGATGCCTGGTGGTTTCGGTACGCTCGACGAACTCTTCGAATCAATGACCTTGATCCAAACATCAAAGATTGGTCGATTCCCAATCATCTTGGTAGGAAAGACGTTCTGGGCAGGCCTGATTGATTGGGTAAAGAACACCCTGCTCGAAAAAGAAGGGAACATTTCGGCGAAAGATCTTGATCTCTGGCAAGTTGTAGATACGGCAGACGAAGCCGTAGATGCGATTGATCAGTTCTACAGCAAGTACCTACTCAAGCCGAACTTTTAACAAAGATTTTTTTCTGCTCCCCCTAAAGGGTGATGCGGCGTAGATAAGAAGCATATACATTTGTATTGTCAGTACAACGATCGATAAACCATCGGTCCAAGTCAGGCTAATTATCTCAAGTAACTCTCTCCGAATTGTTCGGAATTAACAAGCGCTCAAAGGAGCGCTTGTTTTTTTTCATCAACTTGGGTCTATGAAATACCTGATTCCTTTTTTCCTCATTTGTTTCCTGGGCTCTTGTCTGCTCGATAATTCTAGCGATGCTGTTGACATAACCGAGAAGTTCCCTCGGGAATCTGTTCCTGCGGAAACCACACCTGAAATCATGGGCTATGACAGCCTTCTCGCCGCTCGCCTTGGTGCAGATGACTACGGAATGCATCAGTACGTGATGGCATTTCTTAAAGCAGGACCTAACAGAGACGGAACGGAAGAAGAACGAGCTGAACTGCAACGCGCTCACATGGAAAACATCGGCAGATTAGCTGATGAAGGAAAATTGGTATTGGCTGGTCCATTCCTTGACGATGGCGAGCTCAGGGGTATTTACATCTTCGACGTTCAGTCTATAGAAGAAGCAGAAGCCCTGACAGCAACTGACCCGGCCATTCAATCTGGAAGTTTGGTAATGGAGTTACATCCTTGGTACGGTAGCGCGGCGGTGATGCAGATCAATGAGATCCATCAACAAATTGCCAAAATCAACATCTAGCTTAATCTAACGCAATCAGCTCTCCATCGCCGTTGAGCTGTTGATCCACTGTATTTGGCGTTCCGTAGTATTCGAGATTACCACGATCATTGATGCGAGCGTAGAGGTATTGTTCACAGCGCACACGCATCCAATTGATGCTTGAGTTATTGCTGAGTACGAATTGTGCATCCAAATCTTCGGCATTCATGAACCCATACCCTTGATTGAAGAGCCCTACGATACGCGCTGTTCCTTGAATTTCAATATCTGACAGGCCTGTGTGAACTTCAATGTTGGCTGAATCCACATTGAGTCGGAGAAAGATATCTCCTGCGCTTGCTCTCCCTTCAAAGGTGAATACTTCCGCTTCTAGTGAGTCAACGAACAAGACATCTCCTTGTCCTTCGTATTTAACGTGGGTAATGGAGGGCAAATGGAACTCTATGGTTGGACGAATGCTCAAATCACGCACCCAGTTGCATCGATTGGTGTCTTCAATGCGCACCGTACCTGATTCAGTGGGGGTCTTGATCTTTCGAATGACATTCTCAGGACCACGTAACACCACTTCATTGCGGTCGTCTTGATAGACTTCCACATCAACTAAATCATATACCTCAAGGGTTTGAATGCCTTCTGGAAGGCTACGAATAACTGTCGTTTCTTCTCCTGCGCGCATGAAACATGCCGGTCGTTCCCGATCACATGAGAACAAGAACACTAAACACGCTATCAGCAGAATCGCTCTCAATTAGGCCTCTGTTTTGGCACGTTCCCAATAGCCGTCCATTTCCTCTAAGGTCATCTCCCCTAGCACTTTGCCATCCTTGGCACTCTCTACTTCTAAGAATTGGAAACGCTTGATAAACTTCTTGTTGGTACGTTCTAAGGCATCGTCTGGATTGATTCCCTTGAAACGCGCGAAATTGATGAGACTGAACATCAAATCCCCAAATTCCTCTTCTACTTTATCACTGCCAGCATCAGCTTCGGCCTTAAACTCCTGAAGCTCTTCCTGCACTTTCTCCCACACTTGGTCTTCATGATCCCAATCAAACCCAACGCCACGTGCTTTGTCTTGCACACGAACTGCCTTCACCAAACTAGGAAGCGACTTTGGTACCCCTTGAAGTACCGACTTCTTCCCTTCTTTCAACTTCAGCTTTTCCCAGTTCTGCTTGACTTCTTCTTCATCCGCTACGTCAACATCACCGTAAATATGCGGGTGACGATCAATGATCTTATCGCAAATAGAATTTAGGCTATCAGCAATGTCAAACTGCTGCGTTTCACTGGCAATTCGAGCATAAAAGACCATATGAAGCATGATATCTCCCAGCTCCTTCTTCACCTCTTCCATGTCTTTATCCATGATCGCATCGGTCAATTCATACACCTCCTCGATCGTCAAATGACGCAGACTATCCATCGTCTGTTTCATATCCCACGGACACTGTTCACGCAGCTCATCCATGATGATGAGCAGGCGTTCAAAAGCCTTTAGTTTATCTTGCATGCTGTTCATACTTCAAAGATACCTTCTTCCTGTGGCACACGATAGCAAAGTGTATTTCTTCTCTTCATTTTTTCGCCCTATCGGGCGGAACGCTTCGCTTCTTGTTCTTCTGGTAGTCTTGTCCGTTTCCGCGCTAGCGCAAGCACCCAACAGCTTTAGAATAGGCGGAAACTACGGATTGGTAGTACCTCATAGAGATGATCTCAAACCTCTAGTCACAGGAAATTCAGTGGCCATCACCGCCTCGGCGGAATGGATAGTGGACGGCTCCAAACGTTGGCACTACAACTACTTCAGACCTCGCTGGGGAGTGGAGCTGTACGCGGCCGACTTAGGTAACAGAGCTGAACTGGGAAGACAAGCAGCACTGTCACTCTATACCTTACTACCCATCCGAAGAGGAGAACGCTTCGAGCATTTCCTATTAGCTGCAGGAGGCATCGGCTTCACAGATACAACCTGGGACCTTGAAGACAATACAAAGGCGATCGCACTCGGCTCACCGCTAAATGCAAGCGTGATCTTGGGAGTTCAATCCGATTACTACCTATCAGATCACTGGCATATCGGCGCTAGCCTGAGAATGACACACTTGTCTAATGGTGCTTACACCTTACCCAATCTTGGCATTAACAACTTGACTGTTGGCCTGCAGGCGGTATACCACATTAATCCTATTGTACCCTTACCAGAAGGCATTTGGACTTCAGTACTACCAAGAGGCAGGGCACATTATGCGATGCTTTTAACTGGTGTCAAAGAGAATCTACCTCCGGGCGGACCAAAATTTTCAGTGCATACCTTCAGCTATGCCTATGAATTCAGACCGAGTTGGAAACGGGGTTGGAGTATTCGGAGTGATCTCTTTTACAACATGGCTGCCGCTCAGCTACTCGGTGAAGAAGGTCAGTCTGATGTGCTCGACATGGTGCAACATGGCGTAGCACTTAGTTACAACCAGCACTTCGGAAGATTAAGATTCGATTTGATGATGGGCGCTTACACTTTTACGCGCTACAAAGGAAACGGCACATTCTATCACCGCTTCTCATTGCGTTACGACATCACCGAAGATTGGCAATGCATGATTGGGCTCAAAACTCATTGGGCAAAAGCCGATTACCCAGAATTTGGGATCGGATATAGGATCTTCTAATTATCCCTCTACAGACTCACGCTGGCACTGCTCCTGTGGACGAGCACCACAAACAGAACATGTACCACCCTCTTCTTTGAGGTATGGATTATTGCTGGCACAAGTACCGGCAAACTCTCCGTCTTTCTTAACAAGGATCTTGATGGCGATGCCTGCGAAAGCCAAGGCCAACAATCCGATAGCTAATAATACTGTACTCATAGTGCAAAGATAAGCAGTAAGCTCTGCTTAGAGATCACAAATCATTCAATTCTTCAATGACTTCGTTCATACCTGCAGTCATCCACGTCTTATACACTCCACCTTCATCGTAGATCAGGTAAACTTCTAGTCCGGAGACCATACCATCTTCAATAAATGCGATGGCGTCATCCTTCCCCATCACCATGAAAGATGTGGCATAAGCATCCGCGGTTGCGCAGTCAGAAGCCATAACCGTAGCCGAAAGCAGACTATGTGTTACCGGATAACCAGTGCGAGGGTCAATCGTGTGGGAATAACGCACGCCATCCACTTCGTAGAATTTGCGGTAGTTCCCGCTAGTCGCAACTGCTTTGTTTCGAACATTCACAATCGCTTGGAACTCTCGTTCTCCGTCATCCTTAGGCTTATCAATAGCAATGCGCCAAGCATTCCCCTCTGCATTCACTCCTTTGCAGCTCACTTCACCTCCGAGCTCCACCATATAATTATTCACTCCTTGCTCTTCCAAGAACTCCGTGATCAAGTCAACACTAAACCCTTGGGCAATCGCATTGAAGTCAAGGCGCACGCCTTCTTGTCCTTTTCGAATCCAAGTCGTCTGGTAGAGGTAGTTCTCCTCCAATTCGATCATATCAATATTGGCCTCCATCATTCCGACTTTCGACTGTGCCTCCATGACAGCCTCATCATTGACGTCTCCTCTATTGCTTAATCCGAATCCCCAAAGGTCAACCAAGGGATATACCGTGGGATCAAAAGCGCCGTCTGTTTTGTTCCAAATCTCACGAGATACATCAAACATCACTGAGAAGTACTTCGTGCTATCATAGAACGCAAATACGGTATCAGTGCGATCAAAGGCATTGATCTGATTGATCAAAGAACTTGGAACCCAAGTCGAGAGGTCCTGGTCAATGCGCAACAGGATTGAATCCACTTGCGTTTTGTAGTCGACCGTATCCTCAATATATCGGATGGTATAAGTGGTTCCTTGCGCCTCGCCAGTAATGACCATGTTCTGGAAGGTCGAGGGTGGTGTTTCCTGAACCGGTGGTTCTGATGTACCACAGGCAGCAAGAACAACAGCTGCGATGAAAATGAATACGACTCTCTTCATGTCTGCAAAGATGAGAAATGAAAAAGGCGCCGTAAAGGCGCCTTTTGAAGTTTTTTATCCTCCGAAGTCATCAAAGGAAACATTTTCTGGTGGAACTCCCCAGTCGTCGCACATTTTGAGGACAGCCTGGTTCATCAATGGAGGACCACAGAAGTAGAATTCAATATCTTCAGGAGCATCGTGATCTTTCAAGTGGTGCTCGATCACCGCATTGTGAACGAAACCTAAGAACCCGTCTCCTTCATCGTCAACGCTCTTCTTCTCATTCCAGTTATCTTCTGGAAGTGGCTCAGACAATACAAGGTGGAACTTAAAGTTCGGGAACTCACGTTCGATCTTGCGGAAGTCTTCGATGTAGAAAAGCTCACGACGTGAACGACCACCGTAGTAGAATGTCACTTTACGTCCAGTCTTCAACGTGTGGAACAAGTGGAAAAGGTGTGAACGCATTGGCGCCATACCTGCACCACCCCCGATGTATACCATCTCAGCGTCAGTTTCCTTGATGAAGAATTCTCCGTAAGGACCTGAAACTGTTACTTTATCTCCTGGCTTACATCCGAACACGTATGAAGAACAAACACCTGGATTCACTTGCATCCATGCGTTACGTGCGCGATCCCAAGGTGGAGTTGCTACACGAATGTTCAACATGACGATGTTTCCTTCAGCTGGGTGGTTAGCCATCGAGTAGGCACGTACGATGTCTTCGTCGTTAACCATCTTCAAGTCCCATAGGCCGAACTTATCCCACTCCGTGCGGAACTCTTCAGGGTTTCCGTGCTGCTCAGGGTGAGCTGTGATGTCGATGTCTTTGAAGTTCACTGTGATTTTCGGTACATCAATCTGGATGTAACCACCAGCTTCAAAGTCGAGTGATTCACCTTCAGGAAGGCGAACAACAAACTCCTTAATGAATGAAGCTACGTTGTAGTTTGAAACTACTTCACACTCCCACTTCTTGATACCAAATACCTCTTCAGGGATTTGGATCTTCATATCTTCCTTCACCTTCACCTGGCAACCGAGACGCCAATCCGAAGCGATCTCTTTACGTGAGAAGTGTGGTTCTTCTGTAGGAAGGATAGCACCTCCACCTTCGTGCACTTGACAAGTACACTGAACACAAGTACCACCTCCACCACATGCTGATGGTAGGAAGATTCCCGCATTACCGAGGGTTGTAAGAAGTGATCCACCTCCGTCTACCTCGATCGTTTTTTCTCCGTTGATCTCGATCTTGATCTTACCGCTTGGCGAAAGCTTCGCCTTTGCGAAAAGAAGCAATGATACAAGTAGCAGGATTACTGCTAGGAAGAATACAATGGTTAGAATGACTGTTGTTGTCATGATCTATACTTTCTTCAACGATTAAATTTCAATTCCCATAAAGCTCATGAACGCCATTCCCATCAAACCAGTAATGATGAATGTAATTCCTAGTCCGCGAAGCGGAGCAGGTACATGAGAGTAGCGGATCTTCTCACGGATGGCTGCAATCGCAACAATCGCTAGCCACCATCCAACTCCAGAACCAAGTCCGAATACAGTTGCCTCCCCGATCGATGGGTACTGGCGCTCTTGCATGAAGAGTGCACCACCAAGGATCGAACAGTTTACTGCGATAAGTGGTAGGAAGATTCCAAGTGCTCCGTAAAGTGCTGGAGCGAACTTCTCAACGATCATCTCAACCAACTGTACCATCGACGCAATTACGGCGATGAACATGATAAAGCTGAGGAAGCTGAGGTCTACTGTTGCGTACTCAGGAGAGATCCAGGTGAGGGCCCCTTCTGCCAGTACGTAGTTTTCTAGTAGGTAGTTGATCGGTACAGTGATTCCGAGTACGAAGATCACGGCGAAACCAAGACCAACCGCCGTCTTAACTGTCTTTGATACCGCTAGATAAGAACACATCCCCAAGAAGTAGGCGAAGATCATGTTCTCAATAAAGATACCTTTTACGAATATGCTAAAGTATTCCATGGCTGTTCTTAGTTTTCTTCGATCAATTTAGTGTTACGTGCACGCTGGATCCAGATGATCACACCCACAACCACAAGGGCCATTGGAGGAAGGATCATCAAGTTGTTGTTTTCATAGAATCCTCCATTAGCCATCCATCCTGACCAATCTGGGTCAAAGAATTTCACCTGACCCATCCCTGGGAATGAAATCGCTCCGGAACCGAAGATCTCACGCACGATAGATACGGCCAAAAGAATCCAAGCGTAACCCATGGCGTTACCAATCGCATCAAGGAATGATGGTCCTGGCTTGTTACCTAGAGCAAATGCCTCTAGACGTCCCATGATGATGCAGTTCGTGATGATAAGACCTACGAATACCGACAGCTTCTCAGAGATGTCTGGTAGGAAGGCTTTCAGAACTTCATTTACGATAATTACAAGTGCTGCAATAACAACAAGCTGCACGATGATTCGGATTCGATCAGGAATCGCGTTACGAAGCAACGATACGATTACGTTACCTCCAATCATTACGAACAATACTGAGAGTGACATAATCACAGCCTGTTGAAGCTGTACTGTAATCGCGAGTGCTGAGCAGATACCTAGTACCTGAACAGTAATTGGGTTGGAATCATTCAGAGGGTCTGAAAGCAGCTTCCTATTCTTTTTCGAGAATAGTGGCTCAGACTTCTTCTCAACCGCTTTTTCTACTTCTTTTACTTCAGTGCTCATCGTTCTGCGCGTTGATCGTTAGCGTTAGTAAAGTATTTCACGTAAACCGGAAGTGTACGGTTAAGCATTTCATCCACCCCTTTCGAAGTGATGGTACCTCCCGTGATTCCGTCTACACTGTGTTCGTTCGTAACTGCTCCCCCTTTCAGGACAGAGAACATTGTCTTCGGATCTTCAAGGTTCAATTCTTTCCCTTCAAATTTTACCGTGAAGAAGTCCTCCTTTATTTCAGCCCCAAGACCTGGAGTTTCTGTTTTGTGATCAAACTTAGCTCCGTAGATTGTTTGAAAATCTTCTTCAAGAGCAACATAACCCCAAATTGGACCCCAAAGACCAGTTCCGACCATTGGGCATACGTAGAGCGTAGTGTCATTTTTAACACACTTGAAAACTGGGTAGTTTACATCTGCGTTAGCAAGTCTATTCTCAAGTTCTTCCGGATTTTTTCCTGAAGTTTTTACGATTCCCTTGATCGAAGACCTGTAATCTTTCTTTACGTCAATATTGAATGGATCTTGTTTGTCATTCGGGTCAATCTTCCCTGATGCCTGCTCCACCAAGTTTCCAGAGTAATCAACAGAAATGCGTTCTACCACGAACTGTGAGAACAAGTCTGCCGCATTTTGACGCGTTGATTCTACCTTGATTGCACCCAGGATGTCCATACGCTTCTTATCTGCATCATTCTGTTGCTGACGCTCTTTGAGTGACACCGAAGTAATCGCCAAGATCGCTCCAACCACCACTACCATGGCGATCGCAAAGAAGAATGTATACCCGTTGCTATTTTTATTTACTGCCATTGCTTTAGGTATTACGCAGCCGCCGTAGCGAGTGCAGTTCGTTTCATTCGACGTTTGATGTTCGCTTGAATTACGTAGTGGTCAATCATAGGAGCCATTACGTTCATAAACAGGATAGCCATCATCACCCCTTCTGGATAAGCAGGGTTGAATACACGGATCATAATCGAGAAGAAACCTCCAAAGAATCCGTAGATGAGTTTACCTGTGTTCGTTTGTGCCGCTGTTACCGGGTCAGTTGCCATGAAGACCATACCGAACATGAATCCACCAATGACGATTTGGTGAACTGCTGGTAGCGTCATGTAAGCGTTCGCTCCGAATGCATTGAAGATGGCTCCCATGGCCAAACCTCCGATAAGGAAGCTCAACATGATTCTCCAGCTACCAATACCTGTCCAGATCAAGATTCCAGCTCCGATAAGGATGGCAAGTGCACTTGTTTCACCGATACATCCAGGAATCAATCCTAGGAATGAATCCATGAACGAGTACATGCCCGCGTCTCCGAACATACCCATGACACTTCCTGCGACTTCGCCATCGACTGGCTTACCAACAGTGTTCGCTAGGTGACCAAGCGCTGTCGCACCTGTGTAACCGTCAGCCAACATTCCGTTAGTTGCAGAAGCCGCTACGTCGTGGATCCAAATCTCACCTGACATTTGTTTCGGGTAAGCAAAGAACAAGAATGCACGCGCCGTAAGTGCGACGTTCAAGATGTTCATTCCAGTACCACCAAACACCTCTTTACCAATGATTACCGCGAAGGCAGTAGCAACCGCTACCATCCATAATGGTACATCCACTGGCATAATTAATGGAATAAGCATCCCTGATACAAGGAAACCTTCATTGATTGAGTGCTTTCTAAGTCCTGCAAATATGAACTCGATTCCGAGTCCGACACCGTATGATACAACGATCAACGGTAGTGTTTTCACCAGTCCTACTTGGAATTTCTCCCACAGCATTGCGCTGTATGGGTCAGCTGTAGTGATTTCTCCAATTGATAGGTAGTATTGGTGACCAACATTCCACATTCCAAACAACAGTGCTGGAACCATGGCAACGATCACCAAGAACATGGTACGCTTCAGGTCGATGCTATCACGGATGTGAGCTCCTTTCTTAGTAACGTGACCTGGCGTGAATGCGAAGGTTTCGAGTGAATCATAAACCACCCAGAAGCGCGAGAGCTTCCCTCCTTCAACGAAATTCGGCTTTACCTTCTTCTCTAGAAAATTATGAAGTGCTTTCACGGTATGACGATTTTCTATGCTTAACTAAATTCTTTCATGATGGTATCCAACCCTTCGCGAACAATGTCTTGAACTTCAATTTTTGAGGTACAAGCGTATTCACAAAGCGCGAAATCCTCGGGAGCTACTTCGTAGATCCCTAGTTTTTCCATCGAATCGATATCGTTGACGATGATCGACTTCACCAATTGAACTGGATAGATGTCAAATGGGAATACCTTCTCGTACTGTCCGGTAACAACGAAGGCGCGATCTTCACCATTTGAATTGGTATCCAAGTTGAATCGTTTGCTCTTTGGCATCAACCACGTTGGGTAAGCGTGTGAAAGAGAGAACTTCTTCAATCCTGGGCTCAACCAACCATCAGTCAACAAGAACTTTGGCTCCTTCCCTTCAGGAATAGCCGTGATCTGGTGATGGTAGTAACCAAGGAAGCCATCGGTAGTGATGTGATCACCTGTCAAAACGTTTCCGCTGATGACACGAGTATTATCATCCTTGATTTGGCCGTTAAGCATAGATGAGACGTTGGCTCCTACAGTAACTCGGTAGTACTTCGGTTGATTCACTTGAGCACCAGTCAATGCAACAACACGCTGCATATCAAACTTACCAGTGCGAAGGAATCTTCCGATGTTCGCTACATCCTGCGCTGCAATCGTCCAAACGACTTCACCTTTGTTAATCGGATCAATGTGATGGATCTGAACCCCTGGGTTTCCAGCTGGGTGTGGACCACTCACTTGGTGAACCTGTGCATCAACGCCGTTGAAGGCTTTGCTGTCAGGACGAACACCCAGGTGAACTGGTTTTCCATCAGCAAGAACTTTCAAAGCAGCCAGACCTTCTTTGAAGTTGTCAGCTTCTCCTTCCATCACGAAGTCACCGTCAGGTGCTAGTGGTGAACTGTCGAAACCAGCAATGAAGATCGACTTTGGTGTGCTCTCCGGATTCGCAACAATAGCGAACGGACGCTGTTGGATAAGCGGCCAGCAGCCTCCTTCCAACAAGTGAGCACGAAGATCAGCAGCGCTCATTGAGCTCGCAGACTTTGCTCCGAAGTCTTTAAATTCATTTTGGGCATCAGCTTTGATACGTACTTCTAGAATGCGGCGTTTTTCACCACGTACGACCTCGTCAACAGTTCCACTAACGGGAGCGTTGTACTTGATCGAGTCATTGTACTTATCAAAAAAGAGGACATCACCTGCTTTCACGCGGTCACCTTCTCGCGCAACGAGTTTCGGTGTAAGACCGTGGAAGTCAGTCGGCTTGACCGCATATAGGTCAGTCCGTGCAGGATTTTCAAGGGTTTTATCAGCTACTCCTACGAGTCTGATATCACTACCCTTACGTATACGAATCGCTTTCGCCATTTTAGGGAAGTATGCGTTATTTTGGTGCGCAAAATTAACACTTTGTGAACGTCATTGTTATTTGTACGTTTCAAATAGACCCAATTTAGAATCATTCCAAATAAACCCTCAGGAGCTTGAATAACTTGTCTTTCAGCCACATTTTACTGACGATTTCAACACTCGTTGTTAGCATCTCATGCACAGTTTCAGACTCGTCTGTCAGTCATACGGCCCCAATTGTCACTGAAACCGATTCTGAATACTTTCATGACTACCGCAATATTGACCGGATCTATGAACCGTACATCAGAACTGTACTGCTTCACCCGGTTGACAACCCTCTCCTCGCTCCTATCATTGATCTGAATTCCCCAGCCCAGCTGGAATTGCGCTTTGATGATCTACATGGAGGCTTTAAAGATTATTGGATCAGCGTCACCCATTGTGATTATGAGTGGAACGATAGTGACCTGCTCGCATCAGAATACATTCAAGGGTTTCAAGAGCTCATGATCAACGACATCGAACAAAGCTTCAATACAGTACAGAACTACACAAACTACGCTATCAATTGGCCTAATGACATGAGCAAGCCCATGCTCAGTGGGAACTACATCCTAAAAGTATATGAGGAAGGCTATGAAGAAGAACCTGTGTTCACAAGAAGGATCGTTGTCACTGAACAACTTTCCCGTTTCCGACCGCAGGTCAAAGCATCAACCATCGTAGCAGACAGACGTTACCGCCAAGAAGTAGATTTTGACCTCATCGAGGCCGAGTACAAGTTATATGACCCTTACAGCGACCTTGAAGTTGCTATTCTACAAAACCATCGATGGGACAACGCCATCACAGGCCTCAAGCCAGTCTTTATGAAGGGCACTGAACTCGTCTATGACTTTGATGAGGAGAACAACTTCGACGGACTGAATGAATTCAGATGGTTTGATTCCAAAAGCCTGAGGTATGCTGCCGTGGGCACTGACAGTATTCGTGAAATCAAAGGTGAATGGCACTATTACCTCCAGCCTGATTTAAGACGCACGTATGAAGTCTATCGAACAGATCGTGATATCAATGGCGAATTCCTCATTCGCAACGACGACTTCGATGACCATCTTGAATCACAGTATATTTATACGCACTTCTACCTCCCTTTCGATGAGCAACTCTACCAACAAGAGGTCTATATCATCGGCGGATTCAATCAGTGGGATCACTTCGAAGAAAATAGGATGACATGGAACCCGAGAAAGAAGCGCTACGAATGTACCCTCTACCTCAAACAAGGTTATTATAATTACATGTACAGCATCGTTTCAGCCGATCATCCGAACGGAACCCAAGCATTTATTGAGGGGAATCACCAGATGACAGAAAACGAGTATACCATCCTCGCCTATTACTCTGACCCCGCTGGTTATGATCGAGTGATCGGTGTTCTTACCACAGATTCCTTCAACGGACAGTAGGCTGGCTGTACTTCATACCTCCTCATTGCCTATTTAGGTTTCCAAAGGTTGCGTCCAAACCAAGGATCAACATTTTAGAATGTTGAAAGGGCTGAGAACTTTTCGTGATAATTGAATTGAATCTTGCAGCATCAATTCTAAATTATGCGAATCAGAACTTTACTCTCAGCGATCTTAATGCTGTTTGCTATCGGTGCAAATGCACAGATCGTTATCAACGAATTCCAACCTGACTTGGACCAGGTGGAAATCAAAAACCTGGGAATGATGGAAGTGCCTGTAGGTAACTACTTCCTCTGCTCTTTCCCAATCTACACTGAAATTGAAGACATGACAATCGTCTCTGGAGACCTCAACCTAGGTCCAGGAGAGATCCTCGTTGTCTCGGGTCACGAGATGGGTGATTCAGATGACGAACTCGGACTTTACATCCTCCCTCAATACTCTAACTCCGGTGCAATCATTGACTACGTAGAATGGGGAAGCTCAGGCCACGTGCGCGCAAACGTTGCTATCGGTGCTGCAATCTGGTCGATGGGAGACTTTATCCCAACGGTTAATGCTGGAGAATCTGTGCAGTGGGACGGTGAAGGCGACACTTCAGGCGATTGGTTCCTTGGTGATGACACTTTCGGAGCTGAGAATCTCGGTGGATGTGACGCTGAAGGTGGAACAATCTCTACGGATGATCCAACAGAGATTTGCGCTGGCGATGGTGAAGCTGATCCGATTAATGTGACATTGGAAGGCGCTTCTGGTTCGAACTCTGCATGGGTAATCACAGATGATCAAGCGAATATCCTAGCACTACCTGAAGGTAGTCCATTCGACCTTGAAGGCGCTGGCGGTGGTGTTTGTCTGATCTGGCACTTGAGCTTTGAAGACGGACTCATTGGAGCTGAAGTGGGAATGAATGCGAATGACCTCGAAGGATGTTTCTCTCTATCAAACGCAATCACAGTGACACGTAATGGTGTTGCTGGTGGTACTCTTTCTACAATCAATGATGACAACACATTCGAAATCTGCGCTGGTGACGGTGTAGCTGATCCAATCGAAGTAACGCTTGAAGGTGCTGAAGGACAAAACTCTCAGTACGTTATTACTGATGATCTCGGGAACATCCTTGCACTTCCTGAAGGAGCTGGTCCATTTGACCTCGAAGGTGCTGGTGGCGGTACTTGCCTCATCTGGCACTTGAGCTTTGAAGACGGACTCGAAGGTGCAGAAGTTGGAATGAACGCAAACGATCTTGAAGGTTGTTACTCTCTTTCTAACCCTGTAACGGTAATCCGTAACGGTGTTGCTGGTGGAACCATCTCCACAGAAGACGAGACAACAATCTGTGCCCTTGATGGAGAAGCAGATCCAATTAACGTAACCCTAGAAGGTGCTGAAGGAAGCAACTTCGCATGGGTAATCACTGACGATCTCGGAAATATCCTTGATCTTCCGGCGAACGGTCCTTTCGACTTTGATGGCGCTGGTGAAGGTGTTTGTTTGATCTGGCACTTGAGCTTCGAAGATGGACTTGAAGGCGCTGAAGTTGGAATGAACGCGAATGACCTTGAAGGTTGTTACTCTCTTTCTAACCCGATCACCGTAACACGCCTTGTAGGTGACCAGTGTGACTGTGAAGCTGAAGGAGGAACAATCTCTACAGAAGATCCAACAGAGATCTGCGCTGGTGACGGTGTAGCTGATCCGATCAATGTGACATTGGAAGGAGCGTCAGGGTCAAACTCTGCATGGGTAATCACTGATGATCAAGGAAACATCCTTGCGCTTCCTGCAGGTAGTCCTTTCAACCTTGAAGGCGCTGGAGGTGGTGTTTGTCTAATCTGGCACTTGAGCTTTGAAGACGGACTCGTAGGAGCTGAAGTTGGAATGAACGCGAATGACCTCGAAGGTTGTTACTCTCTTTCTAACGCGATCACGGTAACACGTAATGGTGTTGCTGGTGGTACCCTCTCTACTATCAATGACGATAACACCTTCGAAATCTGCGCTGGCGACGGTGTAGCTGATCCAATCGATGTAACGCTTGAAGGTGCTGAAGGACAAAACTCTCAGTACGTTATTACTGATGACCTCGGTAACATTCTCGCGCTTCCTGAAGGAGCTGGTCCATTCGATCTCGAAGGAGCTGGTGGCGGTACTTGCCTCATCTGGCACTTGAGCTTCGAAGATGGACTCGAAGGTGCAGAAGTTGGAATGAACGCAAACGACCTTGAAGGATGCTACTCTCTATCGAACCCTGTAACGGTCATCCGTAACGGTGTAGCTGGAGGAACTATCTCTACAGAAGACCCAACAACAATCTGTGCATTGGATGACAACCCAGACCCAATCAACGTAACGTTGGAAGGTGCTGAAGGATCGAATTCTGCATGGGTAATCACTGACGATCTTGGAAACATCCTTGGTCTTCCTGAAGGTGGACCGTTTGATTTGGACGGAGCAGGAGAAGGAATCTGCCTGATCTGGCACTTGAGCTTTGAAGACGGACTTGAAGGTGCAGAAGTTGGAATGAACGCGAATGACCTTGAAGGTTGTTACTCTCTTTCTAACCCAATCACTGTAACACGTTTAGTTGGAGAAGATTGTGATTGTATTGTTGACGGTGGTACGTTGACTACTGAAAATGAAGACAACACATTTGAGATCTGTGCCGGTGACGGCGTAGCTGATCCAATCGATGTAACACTTTCTGGTGCTATCGGAACGAACTCTGCATGGGTCATCACTGATGACGCTGCAAATATCCTTGCGCTTCCTGCAGGACCTCCATTCGATCTTGAAGGCGCTGGTGGCGGTACTTGCCTCATCTGGCACTTGAGCTTCGAAGATGGACTGATTGGTGCTGAAGTTGGTATGAATGCAAATGACCTCGAAGGTTGTCACGCGCTTTCTAACCCAGTAACTGTCATCCGAAACGGAGTGAACGGTGGTGTATTGACTACAGACAATGAAGACAACACTTTCGAAATCTGTGCTGGTGACGGAATCGCTGATCCAATCGACGTAACACTCGAAGGTAACGAAGGACAAAACTCTCAGTGGGTGATCACTGACGACGAAGGCAATATCCTTGCACTTCCTGCGGGTGGTCCATTCGATCTTGACGGAGCTGGTCCTGGTACTTGCCTCATCTGGCACTTGAGCTTCGAAGATGGACTCACAGGAGCTGAAGTTGGTATGAACGCGAATGACCTTGACGGTTGTTACTCACTTTCTAACCCAGTAACGGTGATCCGTAATGGAATCGCAGGAGGTACGGTAAGTACTTCAGATGGTGAAACTATGGTTACCGTGATTGTTGGTGATGGTGATGCTGATGAATTTGAATTCGCTAGCGCGGAATCGGAAGGTGAAAACTTCGTATTCATCGTTACTGATCCTTCTGGAGAAATCATCGACATCCTAGACGGCAACACAGCTGACTTCGAAGGAGCACCAGCAGGTATCTGCTACGTATACGGATTCTCTTACTACGGAACGCTTGAAGCAGAAGTAGAGAACAACATCGCAGACATCACATCAACTGGAGATTGTTTCCAAATCTCAGAGAACTTCGTAACCATCGATCGCCAGCCTGTAGGAGTTTACGAGGTACGCGTAAACGCACTCAACGCTTGGCCAAACCCGGTCAACGAAGCAGTGACTATCGAACTTCCAGAAGCAGTGCAAAACGCACAGCTAACTATCTACAATACGCAAGGTCAGATCGTCTTGACGACGCAGATGAGCGGCAGCGGGAATCAGCAGGTTGACGTTTCCCAACTAGCTACCGGAGCATACCATCTACACCTAACCAATGGTGACCAAACGTATCGTGTGGCCCTGTTGAAACAATAACCGTTTCGTAAATGGTAACAGGGAGGCCGGTCTTTCGAGATCGGCCTTTTTTTGTGCGGCTTTGCCGCTGAATCTATAATCGAAAAACGATAACCGTTAACCAACGACTAATGACCAATAACTAATGACTAATGACTATTGGAAACGTCTCCATCTAGTAAATCAGTTATAGATTATTGATTATCGTTTTTCGATTCAAATCATCTGTGTTGATCTACAAGCACCGGATTCCCATCCGGATCCAAGAGAATAAAACTCGCAGGCCCTTCTGGACCCGCATCAATCTTGGTAGTGAAGCTTACCCCCTCTCCTTCTAGTTTTGTTTGAAGGTCTCGGATGTCTGTGAACTCATCAACATTCTGAGCGTTCTGATCCCATCCAGGGTTGAAGGTGAGAATATTCTGTTCAAACATCCCTTGAAATAATCCGATAACGGTGGATCCGTTTTTCATGATCAGCCAATTCTGTTCCTCAACACCGCCCATGGCGCTGAATCCGAGTTTTTCATAAAATGCTTTTGATGCTTGAAGGTCTTTCACTGCAAGGCTTACTGAGAAGGCTCCGAGGTTCATGTTTTTTGGTTTGTGGTTCGTGGTTTGTAGAACGTGGTTTACTGTCTCTTTGGGAAGAAGGCGTTAGGCTTTAGGCGATAGGCGTTAGTATTTTTAGTTATAGACTAAAGTCTCTAGACTAAGGCCCGCCAAAAGGTAACAATTCCAAACCGCGATCCGCATTCCGCAATCCACCCCCCGCGATCCGCATTCCGCATTCCGCGATCCGCGATCCGCGATCCGCATTCCGCCACCCTCTACAACCGTTCGCCCGAAATTTCGTCGGCATTAAGTACAGTCGTATTAATTTCTTCAACAATTCATGCAACGAATTCGACACTTCGGTGTCTTTTTTGATAGAAGCATGTAACAAACAGGGACCTTTAGACGACTTATATAAAACCTTCATGATGAAAAGACTTCTACTCTTCGCTTTTACTCTCTTGACTTCTGCTACTGTTTTCGGTCAGATTAATTACTACTTCTCTTACTTCCAAGACGACTTTGATTACCTACAGAATGCTGATTCTGCGGTATTTGAAACGTGGGACGACCCGAATGCAGAGATTCCTATTGGTTTCGACTTTACGTCAATGGGTACAACTACGAATACCCTTTACATGTCTGATGATTTCCTAGGTGGAACTTTAGTTCTAGATGACATGAGTCCGACTTGGGACATGATTTGGGCTACCTCGGGTGATTTAATTGACGCTGGTTACGCGAATGGAGAACTTCTTTCGCCAATCACATATGAAACAACAGGAGAGCCTGGTACACGCATCTTCAAACTAGAATGGAAGAACTGCGGTACTTATAACGAATATGCACAGTCAGGAACTGCGGCGAATCAGATTTCATTGCAGCTTTGGATCTACGAAGGTTCAAATGATGTTGAATTTCGCTGGGGGCCTAATTCGTTCAAACAATCTGACCTATTGACCGATGATTTCTTTAGTTCGGGCCTACTTGACGACGCATCGCAAAACAATGAAATCGGCTACGCTATGTTCGTTGGTGGAACAGGGAACGCTCCAAGCCTCTTCGAAGGAAGTTCTGTAGATGAATTTCAACTTGCATCGTTGCTAACAATTCCATCAAACGGAATGGTGTACCGTTTTTCTACTACTCCTGTATCTGTAGAAGAAAATACTTCACTGGAATGGAACGTTTATCCTACAGCGACAAATGGTCTTGTGAACTTCCGTTCAAACTCAACAGAGCAGGTTGATTACCAGGTACTCGACCTAAGCGGACGAATCATTGATCAAGGGCTCTTCACTGGGTTTGATCAAATAGATATTTCAAACGAATCAAAAGGCATTTACCTCGTGCGCTTTGCCGCGGACGACGAAGTAAAGACCTTCAAAATAGTAAGGCAATAATCACTACAGATGGTTTTCTCTGAGGATTATTTCGAAACAACGAAAAAGGGCTTCCAACGGGAAGCCCTTTTTAGTGCTATTTATTTTCTGCATCACTGCTTGATGAAACGAGCCACCTTGCGTTGTGCATTCTTTGTAAACTCAATCGTGTAGAAGCCAGGTGCGTATCCTGCCATGCTTACTGCGAAGAACTGGCTGTCAGGACGAACCTCGAAAACAAGCTGTCCGATGTTGTCGTAAACTCGAACGCGCATGTCGTTGACGTCAGCTCCAGAAAGCGATACGTTCAACATCTCATTCACTGGATTAGGGAATACATTGACTTCCGCGCTAGCGAGATCTTCTACAGAAACTGCTGGCTGAGTACCTACAGTGAAAACACCTGAACCTTCAAAGTCAACCTGTGCTACCAAGTAATCTCCCATGTTGGTCAGTGGGAAGAATGCTGGAAGTACTCCAGGCTCGAAGTTCGTTGTAGGACTAGCTACAATACCGATTTCCTCACCTAGGTTATCCAATTCAGGAGCGTAAATTCGAACCTCCACAGTACCAACATCACCTGTTTGCTCGTAAGCCCATGTGCGGTCAACGTGCGGAGAAGTCAGTGGGTAACCAGTCGATTCCCATACCATTTCCATGAAGTCGTGCCCCCAGATCAAGTATTCTCCATCTTCCATATCGCTCGCTTCTAGCATGCGAACTACTCCTCTACCCTGAGCATCTGTATGCTTATCGTATTCTGTCTCTTGACCAATACCGGCCACTTCCATCGGCATATCGTAACGACCGTATAGTTGATCTGGACCCAGATCTACTCCGTAACGAACAGCAAGGTAGTTGCTCACCAATACACGTTGTGATTCGTAGAGACGACGTCCGTAGATAAAGTGCTCAGCAATCTGACCTTCTCCGAAACGCTCTTCGTAATCCCATCCGTAGCGGATAGACAATGGCTGTCCTGCTTGACGTGCACCATGATCAGTATCGTTGTAATCAAGACGGTTTCCATTGATGATCTTCTGGAAGATCTGCGCTTGCGGATGGTATTCGTAGATCAATCCGTAAATCTGTGGAGCTGAAGCATCCACAATCCATTCTGTAGGAGAGTTCTTCGATTGGTTGTTCTCATCCATGATTGACACGTTGAATAGTGCTGTTTCCTTCCATGGGTGCAGCAAGAATCCATTCGCCATACGACAAGAGGCCATCCATCCGTGATCGTTCCATTGGTTATCAGCTCCACGCGCTACAGAGAACACACTGATATCAACGCTTGATGGAATATCATCTGCGATGAAGAACTGGTTCTCTCCGTTGAATTCAACGGCAGGGAAACCATTGATTCCGTTGTCATCCATGCTAAGGGTTGGACGAGCATCTAGTGACTCTTGGAACGCGTCGTGGTCGTTACCTGAGATATCCATCCACTGTTGAACAGGATCTCCTTCCGCGCTAGCGAGCGCACCACCTTCTGTCGAGAAAGTACCTTCATCTGCACGCAACCAGAATGTCAAATCATCTTCGTCACCTACCCCACCTGGTCCGTATATACCGAACTCTTCAGGAGCCGGTTTGTACAACACACGCAGTGTATCAGAAGCATAGGTATCAAGTCCATCAAGATCAATGGCTGCTGCATCTGGAATCGTTAACTCAATCAAACCAAAAGCATCTGGTTCGATAGTAGCAGTGAATACCGGACCTCCAGTAAGGTTAGTCACCGTTCCGTTGATTACGTTGATGTCTGCTACATCAAAGTCGGTAACATCAATGTTGGTCAAGTTGCGGTAGAAACCGATGTTGACGTCAAACTCACCAAATACTTCTATCGCAGCATCTGGAGTGAGTGCCCAAGCTGTAGCAGGGAATACATTCACCTCGCTTCCGAATAGATCAGACTCCCAAAGGCCTCGTCCGTAAGTTGAAGCACGAAGTCTATTCTCTGCCGCTGTTTCACCGTAGAAAATCTCCAATTCAGTTACACGCACACCCAATGGCAATCCGTTGCTGAACGAAGTCCAATCGTCCATTCCAGCTTCGCGGTAGTAGATGCCCATATCCGTTCCGATGTATAGACCTTCATCCGTTCCGAGTTCGTAAACGATAGAGTTGATGCGTACATCTGGTAGTGTACCTGAGATGTCTTCCCAGTTCTCACCTTGGTCAATACTCTTCCACACTTTGTTGTCGAAGCCGAGGTAGACCCAGTTCACAGAATCAGGGTGTGATTCAAGAGCTGTTACAGGTGTCGTTACCCAAGGGAGGCTGTTTGAGATATCATCCCAAACCACCTCTTCCGCGTTAGCGAGAGCATTATTCGTGCGGAAAAGCTTACGAGAACCTTCCGTCCCGTAAACCACATTCGTATCAGCGCGGTGCTGGATCAATACCCCCATGTTTGAGAGGTTATTGCCTCCGAGGTTATTCGAAATACGCTCCCAAACCAAGCTGTCTTTTTCAGGGTGCTTGATGTTGCGACAACGCCACACATTCTTCATGCCGAGGAACATGGTGTTCTCATCTTCTTGGCTGACAAACCAAGGCGAAAGCCAAGCTCCAGATTCATCGATACCCAATTCATTGACACCTGCAATCTTCTGGTTTGTTACGTTATCGTTTGTGCGATACACTTGACCGTAGTAGATCGAGTTGTAGTAAACTCCCTCATCCGTTGGGTCATATTGGCATTCGAAACCATCGGCTCCACCAGCGCGATCCCAAACCACACCGTTGTAGATCATCGTACCATTGTCTTGGTAACCAGTAAGTGCGTCGTTGCCCGTGAATGGTGCTTGTCCGAACTTATAGATCTGTCCTGTTACGATATTGCTTGAGATGTCAATCCAGTTCGTACCATTTTCCAAACGGTACATTCCCCCGTCATTCGCGAGGTACAGCTCATTGGTATGAGGTGAAAATTCTAGCCAGTGCTGATCAACGTGTAGGTAGCTGTTTTGCATGTCAATCCATGTCACCCCACCGTCATCACTGCGCTTCATGCGAATACCACCAACATAAATGCGCTCTGGGTTCACCGGATCTGCATTCATACAGAGGTCATACCATGCTTGACCTCCATCACCAGATCCATCAGCCGACCAGTCGAGAATGTTCGGTGAATCTGACATCTCTTCCCAGGAGATTCCACTATCTGTAGACTTGAATAGCGCACGGAAGTTCGTTTGGTTAGCCGAACAGATGTAAACGTATTCCGGGTTCGCTGGCGTTACCGCGATTACATTCCGTGTACCGTTCGTCAACCCGTTACCAATTTGGCTGAATGATTGTCCGTTATCGTCACTGCGGAAGAAACGTCCTTGAGCCGTTGCATACACGATTTGTGAATCACCTGGCTTGAACTCCACTTCCTTGTAGAACATGCTGTTACTTGTGTGTTCCCATGAAGCACCGTAATCATCAGAGCGGTGAACTCCTTCGTCTGTTGCGGCAATAATCACTCCGGGGTTTTCTGGATCACACTTCATATCACCGATCGTGTAATCCTCGATGCCTTCGTTTGAAAACTCCCAAGAGATTCCTCCATCTGTAGACTTCATTACCCCCATTCCTGGAGCATCGCCTGCGTCACGGTCACCTGTTCCGATATACACGATATCCGGATCAAATGGATCGAAAGCAATCGCACTCACTCCAAGCGTTGGCAAGTCATCAGTATTGGATTCCCAAGTATTACCACCATCGTACGAACGCCATAGTCCACCAGCAGGAGCACCACAGAAAATGATGTTCGGATCTGTTGGGTGGAAGGCCACCGTGTTCATACGTCCGATACCTGGAATGTTCTCTCTTGTTGTCTGAAGATCAAGGATTGGCCCTAGTACTTGCCAGTTCCCCTCTTCACTTCTAGCGAGGCGGTGTTGTAGCGCTTCTTGGTAGGCACGACTCATATTGCTCCATTGCGGCACCTTGCCATCAGAGGTCAAACGACCTTCCATTAGCAATTCCCAACGTTTGAAGGGCTTCCAGCCACTTCCCGGAGTAATTTCCTTTCCTTCCCAGTATGCTTCAAATTGAGCTTGGATCTCTTCGAAGGTGAGATCTTCATCGTGCATTAAGACTGACCAATCTGGTCCGTTTTCGCCACTATCCTGCGCCAATACAGCGCTAGAGATCAGCAGCAAAGCCACCAACAGCAAGTTTCTCGACATGATTATTTCGGTTTAGGGCTGTAAGATACAGCGTGAATGCATTCAGAACACGACATCATCGTCTAAGGTTCAGAATGCTAGGACGACCAAAGCGATCAGGGGAATGACCTGCACATTTGATGTATCTTACCCCACATGGACGCGAGAAACAAGATCAACTTCCCTGTACTGATCCTCTTATTCATTGCCGGAGAAGCCATCTTTTTCCTTCCCTTCGTCCTACCCCGCATCTTCCGACTTACGCTCCTTCAAGTATTCGACCTGAGCAATTCAGAGCTGGGAGACCTCTTCTCTGTTTATGGCTTGGTAGCGATTGGTTGTTACTTCTTAGGCGGTCCGGTTGCAGATCGATTCAAAGCACGATGGTTACTATCGGGAGCCTTGATCATTACAGGGATTAGCGGTTTCTATCTGGCGAGCATCCCTCCAAAAGGTGCGTTGTACGGATTGTATGCTTTCTACGGAGTATCAACGATCATGCTCTTCTGGGCAGCTATGCTACGCGCCACGAGAGATTATGGAGGCGTAGGAAACGCTCCCCTCGCCTACGGTATTCTAGACGGCGGACGAGGATTGATTGCCGCACTAATTGGTTTCGTAGCGGTAGGCCTGCTCCAAGACGTTATCCCAACGGATGCAGGAAGCATCACCCCTGAAGAACGAAAAGAAGCCTTCCAGGTAGTGATTTACTTCTTCTCCAGCTTTGTAGTCTTGGCAGGACTAGCTGTGCTTTTCGCCTTACGCACACCTCCGCCAAGTGCCGCACAACCCCGCTTTGAACCGAGCCAAGTCTGGAAAGCGATCAAAATGCCGGCAGTCTGGAAGCAATCCTTGATCATTCTATGTGCTTATTCAGCTTATCGTGTCACTGATGCTTTTCCCGCGCTCGCGGAAACTTATCTGAACATGAATGAAAGCGCAGCTGCTGCATTCACGAGCCAACTACTTTGGGTACGTCCATTAGGAGCCATTGCCGGAGGAATCCTGGGAACATCGATTCGCACGAGTCGTTTGATCGTAGGCGCCTTCGCCATCATCTTCCTCTGCGGACTCCTTGTTGGTTTCGGCGCTAGCCAAGTCAGTATCCTACTCCCCTTCCTTATCATCATCATGGCCATGGCCTCCTCCATCTACGCCCTGCGAGGACTCTACTTCGCAGTAATGGAAGAAATGGAAATCCCTATCGCCATCACAGGAACGGTCGTAGGTATCGCCAGCATCGTCGGCTTCCTCCCTGACGTATACATGGCCAAACTGATTGGTGTCTTCCTAGACGATTTCCCAGGTAAGCAGGGGCATCAGTATGTTTATTTGTCGATGGCAGGGTTTGCGCTGGTAGGTGGGGTAACTGCTTTAACTATCGCTAGGCGTAAGGCGTAAGGCGTATGGCTTAAGGCTGGGGTTTTCCGGAGTCCGGCGTCCGGTGTCCGTTTTGCCTTCTAGTTACTTCAACTCTTCCGCGTTCCGCAATCCGCAATCCGTAATCCGCAATCCGCAATCCGCAATCCGCAATCCGCAAATGTCATTGAATAAAACTTGTAATTAATCAAATACATTCACTCATTAAAATTGGAAACAAACAGGTTCTCGTTAGGCCATCCTACGGTAAGATATCTCGTACACACGCCCTTCTCTCCCCCAAAAGGATGATGGTTTGGTTAATTACTTGTCGTAAAATTGATCCGTTAACAACATCAGCACAAAACTAATTTGTGATTACTTACTAAAACCGAACTATGAAATTAGCAGTCTTTACCATTGCCATAGCAATGTGCTGCCTAGGATGTAATAAAGAAGTGTCAGATCATTCATTTGAAGACTCGAAGAACATACCATCTATCATCCAATCGTCTCGATCATACAGCTTGGACCAACTACTCGAACTTGCAGACATCTATGAAAACAACCTTTCTGGACGTTCTGCCGTAGACTTAAGTCCACAGGATTTTAATTATGCTCTTGAAACAAAGATCAATAGGGATTTCCGTGCCGGAAGTAATCAAGGCTCTAGTAGACAATCGCATTTACTTTTTATTGATTTTGAGCTAGACAGCAATGGTATGATTCCCTCATCTCAGTTCGAAAGCATTGAAAATCAGATAACTTACCAAATTGACTACCTTGTGTCTCTAGGAGCCTAATTCTATATCGTCGATATCGAAGTTTTAGAGGGGCAACAAATCCTAGTTGACATTATAACAGTTGTGGGCTACGTAAATACTGATTTATCCTTCGGATATGCAATGCTACCAGACAATGGCAGTTATCAGCCTGTGGTGCTCAGTTTCGACAATATCATTAATGACAGGATTTTTTTCGAAGAAATTGACGACTCAGAATATTTCTTAACTGATATGTATCCAAACGAGAACATATACCCATATGGAATGACAATTGACCCTACTGAAATCATTGGTCCTTTGGGTATTTCTGACTGTCTAATGTACGAGGGTACCCTTGAAATATACGGAGGTCCTGAACTTGTATACGGCAACAATAATAACCAAGAGATTTGGATGTCCGGATCTCAGGTGAATTCCTACATAATGAAAGGAATTAATGAAATCGAAAGTCGCATTCCTAACGAAGAAGGTATGCAGCTAATAAGTCTGGAGTTCCATGTTGGATATAACGGAAATAACATTGGGGGAGACTGCCTTGCTGATGGATGCGACGAGTTCTATCCTTGTTTTGCTTACTACCATTATTGGAAAGAAGGATTTGCTGCACGAAAAGCCCTAATCAACAAGTGATGAAACATTTAATTTTCTTTTTTGGAGCGATAATAGCCTCGCATGCAGCTATTTCTCAGATCGAATATAACGTAGACTCTCCTTGTCAAAATTTTTGCGAATTTCTTCATGTTTTTAATGATGAAAACACTGTCGCTGTCATCACCGAAAACTGCGATGAATCTATCTCATCAAAGATTTATTCAATTCACCAAGGAGAGCTTATTCTGGAGCACACTTTTGAAGATGAATTAATTGTAGGCATTACTAGTTACAATGACATATGTCGGATTGTAACATCAGCTAATGAATCACATCATATACATTCTTTTTCTAGTGAAATTGAAGTCATTCATTCTCAGACCTTAGACTTACCTGTCGATGCAATCGTGTCCGAGATCATTTCAGACGAAGAGTACGTCGTTATTAGCTATTTCCTTGAATTTGAATTAGTCATCTCCCGTCATGATCTGGAAAGCGGCAGTGCCCAAGAAGAAATCAGCTTTGAGAATATACCCTCTACTCTTCGTCCTTTATCTGAAATTTTTTCCCGTCCAGATGGAACCGTAATCATATCCTTGGACTGTGAACACAAATTCAGATTTGACCCGCTAAACCTCACTAATGCCGTTCAACTTCCGCTACCTTATTCAGAAGATGAACAAATCTACTATGATCCGTGCTCTGGGCTTCTTGACGCTTTCAGAAGCCATCCTGACGAGGAAATTGCAATGGTTTCTGCGAGTACACTCATTGATGATGAGTTCATATATTTTTCTTTTGCAGAAGATGGAGAACTTTTATCGATAAATGCCTTTGACATCCCTGAGAACCACAATCCAAATGATTTTTGTTTCGATGACGAGGGCAATTTATACGTGGTCTATATCTATGACAATTTAGAATCAGGCGAAGTTATAAATGACCTTAAAGTCATACAATATTCAGCAGAAGGAGATATAATTGGGGATTTACATTTGAATATCCCCGAATGGGAACAATGGGGTCATCGAATCTCGATTCACGGAGACTCTCTATGGTTATACGGGTCTAAGTTCTTAGCAGAATCGCCTGATAGTTATGTCACTTCCATTTTTTCTACGAACCGCGATTTCTCATTATCCATCGACCATCCATTGGAACCTGCTTTTGTTCTTATCAATTCCGAAGCTTCACTTGGGTTTTCGCCTACTCAAGGGAAATTTGAACAAAAACTCATTGATCTTTCAGGTCGCGTCATAAGAGCTTCTGATCACCTTGGCATTTGGCCGAAATCTGAAATCCCAAGGGGCATCTATATTTTAACTGCAGAATCAGTTTCGACTTCGTTTTCTCAATTAGTCTCTGTCGAATAAGGATGACTTCACAAAATCGACGATTTGTTGGGCGATTTCGTTTTGGACGGATTTGATCCGTCCCTCTCGGGACTTTAAAGCCAATGTGGTTTCATTACCGCAATCCGCAATCATTCCACGTTCCACCGTCCACCGTCTACCGTCTACCGTCTACCGTCTACCGTCTACCGTCTACCGTCCACCGTCCACCGTCCACCGTCCACCGTCCACCGTCCACCCAGATATTGTACAAAGCAAAACGGTGAGTTACCTTTGCAAAATGAACCTGAGCGAACATCTCAAACATCCGGTCTTCAAAGTAGCTGGGAAAATTGCCGACGAAAAAGGTCAGCAAGCCTTTGCTATTGGTGGATACGTGCGAGATGTGATTCTTGGCCGACCGGTGAAAGACATTGACATTGTCATTGAAGGAAGCGGGATTGAACTGGCCAAAGCGACAGCCGCTGAGATGGGCGTGAAGAAGGTGGCCTACTACAAGAACTTTGGAACAGCTGCCTTCCGATTCAAAGACTACGACATTGAATTCGTAGGAGCACGAAAAGAAAGCTACCAGCGAGATTCACGCAAGCCGATTGTGGAAGACGGAACAATTGAAGACGATCAAAACCGCCGTGATTTTACCATCAACGCCCTTGCTCTCTCATTGAACGAGGAGAACTTCGGAGAGCTTGTTGATCCATTTGGTGGTGTGATTGACCTCGACGCTGGATTGATTCGTACTCCTTTGGAGCCGGACATTACGTACAGCGATGATCCTTTGCGCATGATGCGAGCGATTCGCTTTGCAACGCAATTGCGCTTCACCATTCACCACGATAGTCTTGAGTCGATTCGAAAGAATGCAGATCGCATCAAGATTGTAAGCATGGAACGGATCAGCGTTGAGCTGAACAAGATCATTGAGTCAAAACGACCTTCGATTGGATTCAAGCTTTTGCTGAAGACCAACCTGCTGCAACACATCCTTCCTGAGATGATTGCCCTCAAAGGGGTAGATCGTATCAACGGAATTGGTCACAAAGACAACTTCTACCACACCTTAGAGGTGCTCGACAACCTTGCTGCAACTTCAGATGATTTGTGGTTGCGTTGGTCAGCGATTCTTCATGATATCGCCAAGCCTGCCACGAAACGCTTTGATGAAGTGCACGGCTGGACCTTCCACGGACACGAAGACAAAGGTGCGCGTATGGTACCGAAGATCTTCAAGCGATTGAAGTTGCCTACGGATCATCGTATGAAGTATGTTCAGAAGCTGGTTGCGCTGCATTTACGTCCGATTGCATTGACAAAGGAAGAGATTACGGACAGCGCCGTACGTCGACTTCTATTCGATGCAGGAGATGACATTGATGATTTGATGTTGTTGTGCCGTGCTGATATCACCTCGAAGAATGAAGCGAAGGTGAAGCGTTACTTGAGCAACTACGATGTGGTGAAGGTGAAGTTGGTAGAGGTTGAAGAGAAAGACCGCATTCGCAATTTTCAGCCACCAATCTCAGGTGAGGAAATCATGAAGACTTTCGATATCCCTCCTTGTCGGAAAGTTGGGCAAATCAAGAACGCCATCAAAGAAGCTATTCTTGAAGGAGAAATTAAGAATGATCGAGACGAAGCTTACCACTTCATGATCAGTAAAGGAGGAGAACTAGGCTTGGCACCTACCAAGTAAGTTTTAGGATTCGATCCCCAGAAGTTTAACAAGCTCTTTTCTAATCTCCGCAAAATCCGTTGCTGGAATGATTTCTTGTTCCCAACGATGGTCTATGTGTTTCCCGGCCAGCTCTTCAGCCCATCCACCGCTGCCAAGTAAGGCAATCACAGGACGTTTATAGCTCCAAGCAAAAGCCATTTCCGAAAGGGTTCCTGCGGCACCTCCAACAGCAATGACAACATCAGCAGCAAGAACGTTCATTGAATTTCGAGCATAACCAATACCCGAAGGAATCACCACCGAATTGTACTCATTAGATTCCTCGAATTGCTCACCAGGAAGAATCCCTACGGATAGTCCGCCTGCTTCTGTGCATCCGCGAGCAACGGCTTCCATGAGTCCTCCTCTCCCACCAGTGATCGCTGTGATGTTCAACTCGGCCAGCATTTTACCGATGTCCATTCCCATTTGGTACTGTTCATCTGTGGCATCGTATCGACCGATTACGGTCACTTGGTGTCTTTTCGCTTTCATGGGCTAAAAGTACAAGGCTTTCAATGATTGCAACGAATCGAATTCTAGCAGATGCACCTATCTTCGTCAAGTGAACGTTTTACTGACATGAACCGAACTTTATACACACTTAGCCTAGTGCTCTTTACCCTCTTCCTCTGCTCATGCGAAGGAAACACAGACTACGTCCATACAATCCACAACTTCCACAATGAGCGAATCACGGTGATTCATCAATACATCGTAGGAGGTGATGCACTAGATCAACGCAGCATTGAGATCAATCCAGGTGATCACAAAGAAGTGATTTACCACAGCCAACTTGGCGGACGATCAGAACCAGGTCCTTTGTTCACCTACGAAGACTACCTGACTGTAATCAACGCACAGGGTGATACCATGACGAAAGACATTTACGACGACCAATATTGGGAAGTGTATTCGACGCATGAGCACAAGGTGCCGTCAGCTTGGCGACACGACTTTCATTTTTCGGTAAAATCGAACGACTTCGAATAAGAACATTTCTTGATTTCGTAGGTTCGTATCCTATTATGATCAAGATGAAAAAAGTACTCCTCGCCCTTCTCTCAGCTGCCCTCTTTTCTTGCGGTACTGAGCCTGCTTCAGATGAATCCCCTGAAACAACTCCGCCTCCAACAGAGCAACAAGGACAACGCATGCCTAAATCAGGTGTAGATCTCAACGGACAAGAAGTGAGCTACATGGCTGACTCCGTTGCTATGAACGGTTACTTGGTGTACGATAAGAATATTGAAGGTCAGCGTCCAGGCGTTTTGGTAGTGCATGAATGGTGGGGACATAACAACCACGCTCGACAAAGCGCTGAATACCTAGCCTCACTCGGTTATACTGCACTTGCGGTAGACATGTACGGTAATGGGCAAACGGCGGATCACCCTTCTGACGCTGGAAGTTTCGCAGGAGCTGTCATGTCTGACTTTGACGGTGCTACTGCTCGCTTTCTAGAGGCAAAGAAATTGCTTGAAAATCACCCTACCGTGACGAATGACAAGATTGGAGCTGTTGGCTACTGTTTTGGTGGAGGTGTCGTACTGAACATGGCTCGCCAAGGTGTTGATCTTGATGGGGTTGTGAGTATTCACGGTTCTCTTGGAGCTGCTGTGGAAGCAACAGATACGATTCAAACTAAAATTCTCGTGTTGACTGGTGAAGATGATCCTTTTGTTCCAGGTACGGCACGTGATGCATTTGCGTCTGAAATGACCGCTAACGGAGCCGACTATAAACTCATCGCCTACCCTGGTGCTGTTCACGCTTTTTCGAATCCTGAAGCGACAGCTAAAGGTGAAGAGTTTGATCTCCCATTGGCATACAACGCTGAAGCTGATTCGCTTAGCAAGGAAGAAATGAAGTCATTCTTCTCTATGAGCTTTGAATAGTTGCACGCCAACTACATTGAAGAGCCGTACGCAAAGTCGTATCTTTCGATCAAACTAACGACATGAGAAACCTATCGCTTCTTATTCTATCATTCTTGGTGTTGAACGTGAGCGCACAAATCACGATCACACAAGACGACATGCCCTCACCTGATTCGAGCTATTTCGTGACGAATGCGGGGCTATTCAACGACTACGATTTCAGCGAAACAGGTTTCGAATACACTTGGGACTACAGTGATCTAGAACCGGCCGGACAGCAAGAGCGCAACTACATTGAAGTTTCCGAAGCGCCATTCTCTTACCAGTTCCTATTTAACAATCCCTTCGACCAAGAACACCTTGCTGACCACGCCATTCAAACTGATGGGTTTCAGGTTGGCGAGTTTTCACTAGACGACTTTTACGAGTTCTATCAGCTCGACGAAGAAGCATATACCATCGTTGGTTACGGTGCTACAATTAACAGTATTCCCATTCCAGGGGTCAATGATCCAGTAGACAACGTTTATGAGTTTCCACTCGACTATGCTGACTTCTACGAAAGCTACAGCGAGTGGGAGGTTGAAGTCCCGACGTTAGGCGCCTACAAACTTGAGCAGTCAAGAGATGTGGACGTAGACGGCTGGGGAACCCTTATCACTCCATACGGTGAATTTGAAGTGATCAAAGTGCGCATGGAGATTGACGCGAATGACTCACTTTACATCGACTTCATCCAGCAAGGATTTACCTTCGAGCGTAACAGTGTCGAATACCACTGGCTAGCGAAGGAAGAAGGAATTCCAGTTCTCCGTGTAATTGAGAACCTTGGATTGGTTTCGCAGATTCTCTACAAAGACATTGAAGAAGAGGAAGAAGAACCAGATAACGTAGATGAGCTATTGCTCGCTCAGATGGACTTCTATCCTAACCCAACCAGAGGTGGGCTCTACATTTCGAATCTCCCTGCAGGGGCTTCGGTGACTGTATATTCATTGGATGGGAAAGTTCTTGAGCAAGGCATTCAATTCGGATTCGTTGATCTCTCGAACTTCGCGAATGGATTCTACCTAGTAGAAGTTCAAACCACTAATGCGGTTCGCAGAGAACGTATCAATCTGGTAAAATAATCTCCTCGGTGATATGATCGAAGAGCCACATTTTGGCTTCTGATCTGCTAACGAACAATCTGAACGGCTTCTCCGCTTTCAAGAAGGCTAGTGAGAAGTTTTTCAAGATCACGCGCAGCGGTGCTTTAATGACAATGGCCTTAGCCACACAACCATCCATCGCTTCCTTGCTCCCTAAGTACTGAAAGGCCTCTTTATCTAGCAATAAGTGATCTTTTGGAATCACTATGAGCACCGGAAGTTCAAACCCCATTGACATTTCCTTCCGAAAGCGCTCCATGCGCTGAATGGTACGTAGATCAATGATTAATTCAGGTTTGAGCTCAACGACCAGGATGCCATCACTATAGCGGAAGAACGCCTGTGGCGTCTCGCTTTTGAAGTCATCAAGTTCCTCTGGTCGAAGGTTGTGCATGGTCGCAAATTACGCGGACCTCTGCCCTGTTTGAACTCGCTAGCGCGGAAATATTAACTTCTTGAGGTTAGGAAGCTTAGACTTTATCATTGATGGCATCAGCCAGTCTCTTCAACGATCCACCAGGATGATTGTAATCCTTGAAGGAATCCGCCGCGTTCACTGCTGCGAGGAAGGAGTTTAGGTACTCTCGTTGCCCTGATTTCGTGATGCTCTCCATATCGATTCGACTCAACAAATCACGGTAGTGAACGATGAAGTCAAAATCTGTAAATGAATTCGGGAACAGAATCTTCCACAACCAATACGCATAGAGGAATAGAAATGGAGGATCAATGTATGCGTGAGAGGCATTTGCCCAAAACTGTTGCATCGTCAGCTCTCCCGTTTGCTCCATGTGGCGAATACCCGCCATGGCTTCAGATGCCTTCTGGAACTTCTTACGCCAATACGCCGCATTTCGCTTGAAAAACAGATAGATCGTCAATGCACTTCCTAGCAACACCGTGATGTGTTCCGGAACCGTGTTGACATCTACGTATTCACTTTTGAAATAGTCGTAGCGAGGAGGAAAATTCCATGTATAAAACATGAACAATGATCCAGCAATCGCCAACATCCAAACTGGAATCCAAAAGATGCGTCCACGAAGACCAAGGGTTTCTGTCATCATGGAAACAAAGCCAATAATCAAGAGTGAAGCCCATGCTTCGTAAGTACCTCCAATGAGGTCGACATCAAGTCCGAATAGCTGAAGTAAAAAATGAAGCGCCACAACCACCAACACCGCAATCAAAGCTTGAGCGATGGCGAGAAAGTTGAAAACGATCATAAGAAGAAAGGTCTAAGCAGGGACGATTAATCGCAAGAATACTCGTTGAAAGGGTTCGAAGAGCAGAAGTTCAAATCTGCAGTGAACTCTCCTTCTACCAACGCTTTCAATGAACCAGTTGAGATACCCACACCATCCACAGACTGTTGTGTGCGTGAAGCCCAGATTCCCAATCCATTGGTAACGTTCGTATAGCTAGGACGTTCTTGAACGATATTAGTAACTGGCTCGTTGATCTCTAGGTAAGTGTCCAACTCTTCATTCGCAATCGTCAATACGAAGTCAATCGCACGTGAGAACTGTACCTCGTCGTCCCAAATACCAAACTCGCGTGTGACCATCGGGTCAGCCGTCAAACGTGACTCAAGGAAACGGTAGAATGCCTCTCCGTTCACGTCAATGCTCAATTGCTCTCCACCATTGATATCAGCTGTGGTCCGAGTTCCGATGAACCAGTTCAAAACCACCGGACGAGACTCAACCAACTCTGTATGTGACGCGTCTGCCCATACATTTTCTGTCAGGTAGATATCTAAACTCGCTTCGTAACGCTTAGCGTTTGGAGAACTATTCCATTCGAAGGTCTGGTTGTTGTACACCGTGTTCACTCCTGCTACTGTAGCCCAGCTGATCTCAAAAGTTGAAATCGCCGGAGGGAATGAAATTGATCCTGGCGTTACTTCTACTACATCAGCAGTTGCTTCAACGTCGTCTTTGCTTGTAAAGTCGAGGTTGATGCGGTACAACGCATCATTATTCAACCCATTCGGAGTCAAACAGTAATAAGCCGTGTGTTCGGGAGCATAGAAGATTCCGTCAGTGCTTTTGTTCTCTAGAAGTGTATCGAACAGAGGATAAGTCTGTACAATGCTATTTCCAATCCACTCTTCCACAACGCCAGTGAAAGCTCCTTCTGGGTACTCCGAAGAATCGCGAACCATCGCTGCGTCGAAGTTATTCCCTTCACCCAACCAAGTTCTAGTGATCTTCACCCACTGCGTATCTACCTCAGGTTCAAGGATTCCGAAAACGACTGTCTTCGAATCATACGGTGCGTTTACGTCAATTTCAGTTGAACAACTGTAGGCCCCAATCAGCCCAAAAACGACGAGTAGAAAGATGTATTTTCCATGCATAGGCCACAAAAATAGTTCTTTCCTCCAAGTGGCAGCTTCCGCTTATCACAAAGTTCGGTGAATCCTAACAGTTCTAGCTCGGCATCCGGCGTCCGGCGTCCGAATGCTTTCGCTAAACGCCGAATGCTAGAATCAATAATCGATAAACTATAACCGATAACTCAATAACATATTCTACGTCTTAAACCTTTACGCCGGAACACATCATCGAAACACTACAATCAAAAACCCATTAGAACGAACTACGAACTGCCCCCACGGACGGTTGACGGTTGACGGTTGACGGAATCTACCACTATCCCCCTGTCCACCGTCCACAGTCCACAGTCCACAGTTCACAGTCCACCATTTCAGTGTTCCACATTCCGCGATTTGTGTTAGCCACCTACCTACTTTAAATCAGACATTTGTGATGTAAACGAAAGGTTATGGCAGAAGACACTATCAGAATCCGTTCGATTAGTCACTTGCATGAGGGCTTAGGATTTGAAAAACCGAAGCATCCATTGATAAGCGTGATTGACGTGAAAGACATTGATCACTCTAAAGTGCCTGCAGGGGCTAAGTTCTCAGCTGACCTTTATTACATCGGAATGAAGAGTGGTAGTTGCGGTCTACGTTATGGCCGCAACGATTATGACTTCTCTGAAGGAGTGTTAGCCTTCACGGCTCCAGGTCAGGTTGTAACCTCTACTGGTTCTGCAGATTTTGAGGAAGACTTCGGATTCATGTTGTATTTCCACCCTGACCTCATTCGTTCGACGCCATTGGGTGAAAACATTGATAGCTATTCATTCTTCTCATACGACACCCACGAAGCATTGCACCTGTCTGATGCAGAGAAGCAGACCATGGCTGACATGGTCAAACTCATCAAAGACGAGTACAACCAGCGGATAGACAATATGTCTCAGCGTGTGATTGTAAGCAGTCTTGAGCTTCTTCTGAATTACTGCCTGCGTTTCTATGAGCGTCAGTTCAACACGCGAACTGCATCCAATAAGGATGTCATCTCAGAAGTAGAGCATCAATTGAAAGACTACTACAAGTCTGGTCAATTGCCTGAGTATGGACCACCATCGATCCATTTCTTGGCCGAAAAGGTGAACCTCTCTCCTGCTTATTTAAGTGATCTATTAAAGAAAGAAACAGGTCGAAGTGCGAAAGATCACATCAACGACTTCCTTGTAGACAAAGCAAAGACATTACTTCTCAGTACGGAAGATACCGTGTCTGAGATCGCCTATAGTTTGGGATTCAATTACCCCCACTACTTCAGTCGGTTGTTCAAGCAAAAGACAGGCTTCACACCGCAAAAATTTAGAACACAAACAAACTAGTCTACACCATAAACATTCAGATCATGTCAATCGATAAATCTAAACCCGTATTGGTAACCGGTGCGACCGGATATGTAGCCGGATGGCTTGTTCAACGTCTTCTTGATGAAGGAATCACTGTGCACGCTGCCGTTCGAAACCCAAACAAGGAAGAGAAAGTAGCGCATTTGAAAGCCGCTGCGGCCAAGTCTTCAGGAGATATTAAGTTCTTCAAATCTGACCTTCTGGAAGAAGGCTCTTACGAAGAAGCGATGCAAGGATGTGAGGTTGTATTCCACACTGCTTCTCCATTCGTAACTGATGTGCAGGATGCTCAACGTGATTTGATTGATCCAGCGGAAAAAGGAACAGCGAATGTATTGGAGAGTGCAAAGAAAATTGCTTCAGTCCGTCGTGTTGTGGTGACAAGCTCTTGTGCAGCTATCTACACAGATGCCATCGACACCGTCAACGCTCCGAATGGAAGAATCGACGAAACCATCTGGAATGAGACAGCGTCGTTGACTTACCAACCGTATTCATATTCAAAGACACTTGCCGAAAAGAAGGCATGGGAAATCGCAGAAACTCAGAATAACTGGGACCTCGTGACCATTAACCCAAGCTTCGTCATGGGACCTCCACTTAACCCGAAAGCCACTACTTCTGAAAGCTTCAACATCCTGAAGCAACTTGGAGACGGTACGATGAAAGCGGGTGTTCCAAAAATGGGTGTAGGAGTTGTTGACGTTCGCGACGTAGCCGAAGCTCACTTCCAAGCGGGATACAATGACAACGCGAAAGGTCGTTACATCACTTCCGGACACAATACTGACTTCCTGGAAATGGCACTGCAACTTCAAGACAAGTACGGAGCTGACTACCCGCTGCCGAAGAAAGCACTTCCAAAGTGGTTGCTCATGATCGTAGGACCAATGGCAAATAAGCTATTCACTCGACAGTTCATCAAGAACAATGTGAACGTTGAATGGAAGGCAGACAACTCGAAAATTAAAAACGAGTTGGGCATCAAATTCCGCCCACTAAAGGACTCTATGGTAGATGGATTCCAAGCGCTCGTAGACGCAAACATCTTCGCTAAGAAATAAGCGAGACAGCATAATTCAGTGAAAGGGTGCCTTCGGGCACCTTTTTTAGTTTAGATCTATCAAGAAACGAAGGGTATCAACCTCATCGGCATAGTCCCATAATTCCGGTTGTTGCGCTGATCCAAAAGGTAAATGTCCTTTACCCACGATGCATTGGATTTGCTCTCGATTCTGGGCAATGACCGCTTCCGCGCTAGCGAGATCAGCATAACGCTCATAGAAAAGACTACCCACCGGACTTACCAATTGGGCATCTTCTTTCATCAAAAGGAATCCGTTTTCAAGGAGGTCTTCATGATTCAACAACCACAAGGCCTTATGGTAATCATAGTTGTTAGCGTACTTGTTGTGCTCACCAATTTTGTGGTAGTGGTAGAAGGCTCCGAACAGACGATCAAGCTCGAAATCTTGTGGCATGTAGACCTTAGTCACGTTGCGGCAACCGAGACCGAAGTGTGTAAACACATCGTCTGCTAGCAACTTAAGCTCTTCTTCTGATTCTTCTCCAGTAAGCACGGCCACGCTCGTTCGATTCTTACGAATGATATTTGGCACCTTGCCGAAGTAGTATTCAAAGTAGCGCGACGTATTGTTGCTTCCTGTAGCAATCACCGCATCAAAATCTTCCATCTTCCCAATGACAGGAATCATCTGGCCTTTGAACCCAGGCTCCAACTCCATCAGTTGTTGCATGACCAATGGAATCAATCGATTGTCATCTCGTGAAATCTTGACCAAAGCTGTATTTCCTGAAAGCAACACGGTCAAGAGATCGTGCAAACCAACCAGGGGAATATTCCCAGCCATAACCACACCTACCCTTTTTGCAGGCTTGTCTTGATCCAACTCTGGATAAGCTGACAACCACTGTTCTACCTTTTCAGGCGCCAGTGATCGCGCCCAAGCTTTCATCGCAGCTAAGACGTTGTCTTTCGTAAACCAACCGTTGTGAGAACGTTCGCGGGCAATCAAGCCCATCACCTCATCGTTCGATTCGATATCTCCCATCCACTGTCCTAAGCGAACAATGGCTTCTTTTCGTTGTTCCAAGTTCATATTCACTGCGAAGAAGGCAATCAGCCACCTGATTGCTATATTTGCACCGCAAAAGTACAAACACGACTCTTGTCTTATGGCTATAATGATCACAGATGAATGCATCAACTGCGGTGCATGTGAACCAGAATGTCCGAACAACGCAATCTACGAAGGCGGTGCCGAGTGGAAATACAGCGACGGAACAGGGCTTTCAGGCGACATTACATTGTTAAACGGAGACGCTGCCAACGCTGACAGCGACCAAGAACCGGTTGACATGGATGTATATTTCATCGTGACTGATAAGTGCACAGAATGTGTTGGTTTCCACGACGAACCACAGTGCGCTGCCGTTTGTCCTGTTGACTGTTGCGTAGACGACCCTGACCACGAAGAAACTGAAGATCAGTTGCTTGCGAAGAAGGAGTTTATGCATTTGTAGAGGCTTAGGGCGTATGGCTTAAGGCTTAAGGATAGCAGTTCTTAGTTCTTGGTTTTTGGTCTCTAGTCTCTTGACACTTGTCTCTCGTCTTCGTACTGCTTTCGTTGGTATTTTTCGTTTCTTGAAAGACATTATAGATTATAGTTTATCGATCATAGATTCAAGTCGCTAGACTCTAGACACTCGACCCTAGACTAACCTTATGAGACTTCTCCTGGCCCTCCTCTTCGCACTCCCCCTTTCAACAGTTTTCGCTCAAGACTTTTCCCCTGCCATGACTTCTCCTGAGAAGATGGCCGAAGAGACCTTGCGTTTGATTAGCACTGACACGCCAGATTGGGAAGCTTTTCGGGCATTGTTCGTGCCTACTGCGCATTTCACGGTGGTTCAGGATGTGCATGATATGGGAATGACGGGGAAGAGTTTCGCGCTGGAAGATTTCGTTCGCCTTTTCCAGAATAGTCCTGATCGTACGTTTAAGGAATACCAGTTGAGCGTTGAAGTCAATGAATACAATGGTATTGCGATGGTGTGGCAGACCTATCAAGTGGAAGTTGCCGATGATTCTAATCAAGGAATCAATTGCTACCAGATGATTTATCACAGAGATCGTTGGTGGATTTGCAATGTCATTTGGGCCAACGATACCAACGGCATTTCTGTTCCCGAAGAGTTTCTTCCTGAGAAGTAACATATCTCTTTTGCCGATATTTACGTTCTAGTAAGGAAACCTGCAATTCGCTTATGCGCCTTTCATTTCTTTTTTCTTTTCTGGCTATCGCCGGAAGTCTAACTTCTTTCGCGCAGTCAGATATAGCTTCATTGGAAGATCGAATCATCTTTATTCAAGAAAAGATGCGCGATGCGGTGGAAGACGAAACGCGTTTTGCCTATCACGATTCATTACGCCAAACGATGACTGAGGTCATGAATTCTTCAGGCTCGTTGGAATATGCCTTTGACCGCGTTCAGTACATGTCTATCCTCACCTCTTCTAATGGTGAACTCCGCATTTTCAATTGGAATATGCCGTACAATGATCAGACCCACACCTACGGTTGTTTCATGCTTTGGCTAGTAGATGGAAAACAAGGAATCTACGATTGGGTGGAATTAGAAGACAACGTTGATGATGGAAGTTCGGTAGAGAACAAGTACCTCAAGCCTGAGAAATGGCAAGGAGCCTTGTATTACGAGCTTATCGAAGTGAAGAAAGGAAGAAAGAAAATCGATCATTACGTCCTGCTCGGTTGGGATGGAGCGAACGGACTTATTAACCGCAAGGTAATTGAGCCCTTTACCATCAACAGAGGCAAGGTTCGGTTAGGAGCTCCAGTTTTTGATATCCCAAAGAAGAATCCGAAACGATATGTGATGGAGTACTCGGAAGAAGTGATGGCTTCGCTGAAGTATTATCCAAAAGAAAAGCGCATTGTATTTGATCACCTTTCCCCACGTCAAGAAGGACTTGAAGGAAACCCTGCTTTCTACGGTCCAGATATGACCTATGACTCATTCAATCTGGAAAAGACGAAGTGGGAATACAACAGCAATGTAGACATCACCTTAGATAAGGAACAGAGTAAACGTCCTTACATCGATCCACGGCGTTAATTAAAGCGCAGGCGGACTTCCGTTGCGCCATATCCGTATTGCTGGTAATTTGCATCAAAGAAGTCAGCATTTGGGTAATAGCTCTTCAAATGCTTTCTAATCTCATTGCGAAGCACTCCCTGACCCACCCCATGAATGAATACGATCTTCGAAAGATGCTCACGCTCTGCTCGAGCCATCATGCGTTCGAAGTGGCGCATTTGTAGATCTAGCTTTTCACCATCAGACATCCCTCCTTCGTTGTCAACGATTTCATGGAGATGAAGGTCAACTTCTACAGCATCATCTTTTCGACGGAACTTGTTGTCTTCCTTGTATCTCGCCTTGAAATCATTCTCAGCTGCCTTCAGCTTCGACTGATCTACGTTACGAGAGATAATATCAAGCGCACGCGGTTGCTTAGAAGCATATTTATCTTCTTCGTCTTCACGATCTCCCACCAAAATCAATTCATCCACAGGGTACGGATAATCAAAGCCTGTTTCATCTTCAATCAACGCCTGTGTCTTATCGATCATTTGGATCACTACCGCTTCTCCAGTCTCATTCAAGAAGCGCACTTTATCTCCGGGCCTAAACATACCTACAAAGGTAAGGAATGTGGGCCTTTGGCCGTAGGCAGTAGGCAGTATGCGGTATGCGGTCTACAGCTTACTGCTTACTGCTTACTGCCTACAATCTTTATCTTGCGGGACCAATCCTACATTATGCGCATTATTCTTAGCCTTTTGCTTGCTGTGGCGTTTGTTCTGCCGGCGAGCGCACAGAAAATCGACAAGAAACTCAAGTCGTTTGAGAAATACATTGAACAGGCCCGTCAAGACTGGAATGTTCCCGGCGTAGCCGTGGCTATTGTGAAAGACGGAGAGATCATCTACGAAAAGGGCTTCGGTGTAAAGTCTGTTGATACGAATGAGCCTGTAGATGAGAATACAGTATTCGCGGTGGCTTCAAACACCAAGAGTGTGACCGCGGCAGCTCTTGCGATTCTTGTAGATGAGGGTAAGATTAACTGGGACGACAAAGTACAAGAGTACCTTCCTTGGTTCCAGTTGTATGATCCGTATGTGAGTGCAAACCTGACAATTCGAGATTTGCTTTGCCACCGTAGTGGTTTGGAAACATTCAGTGGAGATCTGATCTGGTATGGAAGTAACCATAGCCGCGAAGAAGTATTACGTCGAGCACGTTTCTTAGAGCCGGCCTATGGGTTCCGTGAGCACTTCGGCTACCAGAACATCATGTTCTTGGCAGCTGGTGAGATTATCCCTGTAGTGACAGGTCAAGCATGGGAAGAGTTTGTGAGCGAACGCATTCTTTCTCCGTTGGAGATGAACAACACCTACTACAGCACTTCACAATTGACGAGTGATGTCAACAAAGCAATGCCACACAACACGGTCAACGACAACAACGTGGTGATTGAATATGTGAATTGGGATAACATCGCTCCTGCTGGCGCATTAGTGTCGAGTGTTCACGATTGGTCGCAATGGATGATTGCCCAAATGAACATGGGAATGAAGGACACCACGGCAATCTGGTCAGAAAACCAAGGACATGAAATGTGGGCTATTCAAACTCCAGAAGCGATTTCTCCTGGGAGCCGCAGCCTTTGGCCAAGTAAAACCTTCAGTGGTTACGGATTAGGTTGGGAACTTCAAAACCTGCACGGAGTGAAGATTGTCAGCCACGGCGGTGGATACGACGGGATGATTTCCCGCACCCTGATGATTCCAGAAGAAAACATGGGAATTGTTGTCCTAACAAATAACATCAGCTCGATTGCTTATGCCTTGACTTATGCGTGGGCTGACCGCTACATGGGTGAGGAAGGACAAGATTGGTCGGAGCTTTTCTTGAATTTTTCAAAGTCGGGTCAGCAAGCTGAGGAGGCTGAACGCGCGGCGGCAGAGGAAGCTAGAGACAAAGACAGTAAGCCTTCCCTCCCACTAGAAGCCTACGCAGGAACGTATGGAGGTGAGATGTATGGAAATTGTGAGATCCGAGTAGTAGGTGATCAACTGGCGTTTCAGTTTGAACCAACACCTCTTTTTAGAGGAACGATGCGTCACTGGCAATATGATAGTTTCCAGTTGAACTGGGGAACTCAGATGATGTTACCTCCTGGAACAGTGCAGTTTATTCTCAACCCAGAAGGAGAAATTGAAGAAATGATCATCGACGTTCCGAATCCTGATTTCGATTTTACAGAATTAGAATTCAAAAAACTTCCTTGAATCTAGAGAATTTATATATTTGCACCCCCCAATTCGGGGAAAGAGTTGGCTCCGTAGCTTAACTGGATAGAGCACCGCACTACGGATGCGGAGGTTCGGGGTTCGAATCCCTGCGGGGTCACAAAGAAAAAGCCTGGTATCGTTACCAGGCTTTTTCATTTTAACTACTTCGTGTTCAACTATCTATCGCATGATACAAGCTCGTGTCATTGTACGCATTCTCACTCTTGTGCACTTCAACTAAATCCATAAGACTTTAATGGTGCACTGATCAAGAAATCATTCAAAGTTGACCTACCTTCAGGCCATGAAGTATTTCCTCCCGTTCCTTCTCGTTTTATTCAGCTGTCAGTCCAACGAAAACCAAGTAGAAGACAAACCTGAAAAAGAGCCTATTGAACTGTCTCAAAGACCACCCATTGAAGACATCCAAGAGTTATATGACCTACTCATTCAAGCTGATCGAATCACTACATACAACTTCAATCCGCAAGCAGAGAATCCTGCAAACATGAGCGAGAACGACATGACGTTGTATGATCCGTCTAACTTCAACGTTCATCCTACCGCGTACAACGGAAAGGACTTACCTGACAACAGCCGTGATGAACTGGTTCATATGCTCTGTGACACCTCGATATACAATGGTGAATTAAATGGGACCAAGGGTACTTGCTTTATCCCTCATGTAGGCTTTGGCTTCTTTGTAAAGGATTCATTGATCGCTCAAACGAACGTCTGCTTTCTATGTTCCGGTGTGCAAACTTCTCCTCGATACAAATCAGATGGGTTCTCAGAGAATGGATACGCCTGGATGAGAGCATTCCTGGAGAGACATGACATGGTCATCGTAGATCACTAGTAATCCGTAATACGATCCTTTCCAAAAGTCGCAACAGTTTCTACAAGGACTGAATAGTAAGAACGTCCTACCATCTTACTTTTCACCCAGCAATAGAAGGTCATAGCTTGAAGGTCTTCCATATTGCCAGGAAGTCGTTGAATAGCATGCTCTACCTTCTCTTCGAACTCTGGTGTACGAAGCTTCTCCGGCGAATTCATCACCCACTGAACTACCTTCAAGAAACCGGCAATTCGTTGGTGCTGATCAGCAGAAAGAATATTGGAATAGTGATTCCTCATACTTTTTAAGCGAATCTCAGCTACGTCGTCAATCCCGAGTTCCGCAAGGGCAATCGTTTGAATAAGGTCCTTCTTAAAGCACCATTCGGGCCCCATATGGCGTTCGCATTCCTTATCACTGAGTGGATTGTTGACGAGTACCGAAAGTGTTCTCTTCGGCTTATTAGCGATGAACTCATATACAGAAAGGTTCAAGCGAATATTGAGTGTGTCACTCACACGAAGATCTTTCCGTTCCAACGCATCATTCAGAGATCGAATCGACTTCTCCACCTCTCCTTGATACATTGGAATGGCGGCCTTGAGCAAGAAGTATCGACCGAGATAATCCAATACGGCTCGTCTGCGCGTATCCGTCATATACTCACCTAGTTTCCCGAGCCATTCATTGGCTTCATCCAAGCTTCGGGTACGGTACTTTGTATGTGCAATCATATAAAGAAAACCGATGCGCACCTTCAAGTCAGCTTTTTGAATGAGCCCATCTCGTTCCAACTGCTCGTATGCTTGGGTCACAAGTGGATCAAACTGGTGATATTGCTTAGACGCAACAATGGCCATTCTGATAATGGTCATCATCTTATATACAATCGATGCCGGTAGGTTCTGGTGAAGGTCGATTCCCAACTGGTCGAGCTCTCCCCTCACCAGTTTCTGAAGATCTCCTGAAAATCCTGTTAAGCGCGTTTCACGCAGTTTGATACGAAGTACGTTGTATGCTAAGTCTACACGTTCCTGCAGGCTGGCAAGCTCCTGTGCTTCTTTCCATTCGTTGACTAGAAGTTCCGAATCAAGACCAAGCTCGTCTGAGTACTCCACCTCCGCAGAAAGTACGTTTACCAATTCAACGTACAAGTCTTTCTGTTTGGCTGCGTTTCTCGCCTTCCGTAGCATTTTTGCGGCTGCGTCTGATTGACCACGAGTGAGTAAGAAACGAGCGGCGCGGACTACCATTCTAATTTCATCCCCTCGGTTAATTCCCGTTTCGAGGGATTTGAGTGTGATGTACTCTTGAGTTCTGCGCGTTAACCGCTTCCGAACTGTGTGATACGCATTCAAGTTCGCCTTTCCATATAGTTTCAAGGCGGCGTCTTGACCTGACAGCTCCGGTTCTTCAATCAACAACTGCAATGCGCGTGTATCCACCCGATCAGACTGTTTGCCCACTTTTGAAATGTGCTGTTCCAGCTCACGGAGCTCGTATTCAGTCATGGTGGCTAGGAAAGACTCTAAGAGGGGCATTATGTACGTTTTGCCTTAGTTGATTCTCAATAAATATAGGCTTTTTAGCGACTCAACACCTGTTATTCCCGGATATGGAATATACGTTTCGGGGTAAATCCGTGTAGGACGCATGATAAAGAATGGCCAGATTTGAATTGTGAAACACGAAGTACACTTCGCTTTTGGTAAACGAACCTAAAGAGTTTCAATAGGAAATTAAAAGCACAACAAGCTAGCTATGGATAACCAGCCTTCATCCTTAGTTAGTGTCAACGAATGTTTGGTTGAACCATTATTGATGTTCAGGAGGTGCTAGAATTGACCAGAGTTAAAGTATCGGTCTTTGAGAACGTTCAGATGATGAATGTTATGACCAGAGATCAAAAGGCCTAGCTGACGTACAGTTAACGGACTTCTGCTGTCAAACGAACCTGAAACATCCAGACGCTTAACATTAAACGATCCGAACATAGACATCGTTGACACTCGAGTGGCGAGGAAATCATTTAGGATATCCTCGCCATTCTTTTTGTCCGCTTCCGCGTTAGCGACAAAAAGATCATGATCAAAACCATGCAAGGGCGTGGTCGAAGATCTAGCGAAATGCAGCGCACGATAGGCCATGATTCTTTCCGTATCAATCATATGCTGCAACATATCTGCTACTGTCCACTTCCCTTCTGCATAAGCGTAATGCCATTGTTCTTCTGACAATGGACTTAGGTAAGCCTTGGTATCATCACTGGTGCGTTGAAGTGCTTCAGAAGGATCGGTTGATCCTGCAAGATCTATGTAGCGCTGAAAGTAGCTATCGAAATTCTCTGTTAGGGGCATGTTGTGAAAACGTTTACTGGGAATAAGCGACCGTTAACTGGCGAAAGCGACCGTTTACAAAGTCACCAAATTCGGGAGTATTCTACTCATATCTTTGTTATAGTCAGTTTCAAATAGAAAGGCTACAGCGATTTTTTGAGTAGTTATTTGGTTAAGGTTTCGAATTCAGGGCTTCCAACGGGAGGCCCTGTTTCTTTTACAGCGTAAAGCTCAAGAAAACGCTGGTGTTGATCAGGTTGTCTGAGAAAGACCCCATCACCACCTTGTCACGAGAAAGACGCATTCCAAGGTCAATCTCAAAGCGCTCATCAAAGAATACTTCGACACCAGTTCCTCCGTAAAACCCGTATCCCGTACCTGTCAAATTACTTTGAGGCCCACTGATATTGTTCGGTCCGAAAGGCGCAATCCACAAGTCGAATGTCGTTCCTTCAATCTCTAGAAAATTTTCCTGCAATCGTATGGCCAACATACTCGCTCCCCCCTCGATGTACCAGTTCATATCTTCATTAACCACAATCCCAGCACGATAACCAAGATGAATGTTCAGTCGATCCTCCTCACCAATAATATTGTAGAGACGAATATCTTGTGTTCCCTGACTTGGGTCCGGTAAGAGGTTCGTAACCAAGGTGAACTTATCAGCCGCCTTCAGGGTGGCATAATTCAGATCAAGGAAAAAGCTGTTTTCATTGTTCAGACGGTACCCTGCTCTAAACCCAATGAGCACCCCCGGGTTGTATCGCATTGCCTGCGGATAAGAATCGAAAGGAATAGAAAAATCCTGTGCTTCAATCAGGTTGGTGACCTGTTGATAGGTTTGGTCATTCAAAAAAAGACGGTCTTCGATATTATAAATTGTAGCCAGGTTATCCCCCAATTCATACAACGCTTCTCCGTTATAGAACGCCGCACTTTGTTTATTGGCGAAATAGGCTCCAATCGACATCCCGAAGACAAATCCCTGACGTTCAGGCCATTCGAAATCATCATCCTGTAGGATGAGTTGGTCATGTCCTTGACCTAAGGCAGAGATCCCACCGGCGAGTAGGAATAGGCACATCAATAGCTTTCTTCTCATCATTTCTAGTCTGGTCTTTAAAAATACGGCTTAATCAGTGGTTATTCCACAACCTCCATGGAAACGATCAATTCCATAACGGGCCAATCGGAAGCATCCGTTTCAAGATCTGCAATCTTATCAATCACACTCAACCCAGAAGTAACCTCTCCAAAAACGGTGTGTTTGCCGTCTAGGTGTATGGCCCCTCCTCTTTTTTTGTATTCCGCTTCCTGCGCATCCGTGTAATTGTAGCCGTTCTCTTCCTTCACTTGAAAAAACTCAACGTTTGAAATATCACGACCATCAACGATGTAGAAATCATAAGCTGAACTCCGCTGTTCCGGATTCCCTTCATAATTCCGAGACATGGCCAAGGCACCTCTTGTGTGAATATGATGCGCTTGAATCTCGTTTGGCAAGGTATAGTCTCCAATCAGGAATCGTTCCTCCTGATCTTCTGGCTCCTCGCTATTTCCACCCTGCACAACAAAGTCCTTTACAATTCGAACAATCTGTGTGGGAGCAAAATACCCCCGTTCAATCAGGTAAAGGAAATTCGCTCGGTGAATTGGTGTGTCATCATATAGCTTCACTTTGATATCTCCGTAAGGAGTATGAATAACCACGCGATTTGCCGTGTTCTTTTGTCCGTACTCTAGAAGGAAGTCCTTGCACGTAGCGTTAGATAATCGCGGCCATACAGGTGCTTCAGGGGTAACTTCCACTTCTTCACCCACAGTTTCAGTAGGCTTTTCTTCTGGCGTCACCGCCTGAACGGCTTCGCCTTCTGGTACTGATTCCGAAGCACAGGCGGTCATCAAAACGACGATAGGAATAATCCACTTCTTCATACCGCAAAGATAACAGAGTGGTCAGGCAAAGTTGAATCCCTATACGATTCAATCAATTCTAACGTTATGAAGGAAACCTGCACACCATGCTGAAGCCAAGATTGATCACCCTAGCGATCGGTGCATTCGCATTGATCCTCTCCGCCTGCTCTTCTGATGAATACGACATCCTAAAAGGCAACGTCAACGCCATTTCCGGACCGGATTCTATCAAAATCAACACCCCATTCGAGGTTCAAGTCACCTTCACTGGTGGCACTAACGGCTGCGCCACAGCCGATCACCTCGAAAACTCCCGCACCGACACCACCATTCAAGTGCTCGCTTATTACCGCGTCCCACGCGAAGAGCAGATTTGCACCATGGTTGTTCCCATGCATTCACTCACCATGAGCTGTACACTCTCCTCTCCCGGGAAACATGTATTCGTCTCCGAGAACGGTGAAGAGATGTTCGCGGTTGTAGGAGTTGAATAGGGTTGCGGAACGCAGAACGCGGAGTGCGGAACGCAGTATGCTGTATGCTGAATGCTGTATGCTGTATGCTGTATGCTGAAATGAATTTTAAAGCACACAGCACCATTACCTTAAGCCTTAGGCCTTAAGCCATACGCCTATAAAGCAAAGCTTTTCGTAGTTTGGGCGTTCAAATGATTTTCGCCGTTACCGACATAGAAACCACGGGGAGTTATGCCTCTGCGAATAGCATAACAGAGATTGCTGTGGTGTTGACGGATGGCACCGAAATCCTCGATCAGTTTCATACCCTGCTTCGTCCGGAGCATGCGATTCCTCCTTATATCACTGAGTTGACGGGCATCACCAACGAAATGGTCGCAGATGCGCCACGTTTTGAGGAGATTGCTGAAGAGTTATACTCGTGGTTTGAGGACGCCGTTTTCGTTGCGCACAACGTAGGCTTCGACTATGCATTCATCAAGAAAAGCTTTGAAGAGTATGGCATGCGTTTCAATCCGAAACGTCTGTGTACTGTGCGTATGTCTCGCAAGATTCTTCCCGGACATCGGAGCTACAGCCTTGGTCGCATTTGTGAAGATCTTGGCATTGGTAACGAAGCACGCCACCGAGCTCTTGGTGACACGATGGCAACGGTGCAATTATTCCATCACTTGATGTTATCTGATCAAGCTGGAGTTATTGACGGCATGTTGAAAAGAGGCTCCGCAGAACAGTGGCTTCCTCCTGCCTTACCGCGCAATGTATTTGATCAACTTCCGGAGAAGCCCGGAGTTTACTACTTCATTGATCGGCATGGTAAGTTCATCTACATCGGAATGTCGATTAACGTCAAGAAACGCATACGACAGCACTTTGGTGGTAAGATGGCGTCTTCTCGTAGGCAAGAGTTCTTGAAGGATATCGTAGATATTCAGGTCACACTGACTGGAACCGAACTGATTGCGCGTCTCCTCGAAGACGCTGAGATTCGACACCATTGGCCGAAACACAACCGAGCACAGAAAAGACCGCGAAGTCGATTTGGAATCGTCTCCTACCTCGATCAACTCGGCTACAAAAGACTCACGGTTCAAAAGCTTCAGGTAGGATCTCGTCCGATCGAAGTTTATTACAGTATGACCACAGCGCGTGACCGCCTGATCAGCTTGGTAAGAGAATTCAATCTCCACGCATCCTTATGTGGTGTCCCTATGGAATCTGGTCCTATGCCAGAAGTGTCAGCATACAACCAACGTATTGATGAGATGGTAGCTTTTCTAGCCAATCAAGATGGAATTCGTTGGATCGAAGGTCAAGGACGCAACTACGATGAGCGCTCTTTGGTAGTTATCGAAGGAGGTCAACTAAAGGGATACGCCTTCATTTCTCCAGACGAGTCAGTGAATTCGGAAGAAGATCTATTGAATTTCACGACCATGCTTCCTTCGAGTGAAATGACCCATTCTATCATGGCGCCATACCTACCCCATTCAAAGTCAATCGAACATATAAGGCAATAAAAAACCCCGCGAGTGCGGGGTTTTAATTAGTTCAGCAATAGCTGATAATTCTTAATCTTTTTTCCTTTTCGGACCGACAATGCTTTGTTGTAAGCAATGATACGAGAGATGCTCTCATCGCTTGGTCCGCTTACTACTTCCTGCTGTTCCACTGTATCTTCAGTATTAAAGATTTCCTGGATCAACCGGCGTTCGTGTTTTGCAAAATGTGATAGATCATCAAGTGTAAAGTCCTGCATAGGCTCAAATGGATTATTTAGGATTCCATTTGTATAACGGCCTCATTTAAGACTTATTGCATAGAGCAAAGATTTTTTAATCGAGCGTCAGCACGATGTTATTCTTTTCCATGATCTTACGCAAGTTGATCAACGCATAGCGCATACGACCGAGGGCCGTGTTGATCGAAATATCATTCGTTTCTGCAATCTCCTTGAAGCTCATTCCGTAGTAGTGACGCATAAGTACTACCTCACGTTGCTCTTCAGGCAAGTATTGAAGCAGAGACTTCACATCATTCAAGGTTTGATCCCATACCATTTGATCTTCGACGTGCATTTCGTCGTTTTGGATGGTTGCGAAAACATCATTGTTTTCATCACTCCTTACGGCTGGCATCTTTCTTCCTTTACGAAAATGATCGATAGAAAGGTTGTGTGCGATACGGAGTACCCAAGGAAGGAACTTACCTTCTTCATTATAGCGACCAGAACGCAAGGTGTTAATCACTTTAATAAATGTGTCTTGGAAAATGTCGTTAGCCACGTCGTGGTCTTTGACCAACATAAAGATCTTCGTGAACACCTGCTGACGGTGTCGGTTCAAAAGAATCTCAAAGGCTTCGTCTTTACCTGCGATGTACGATCGTACAAGTTCGCGGTCAGGGATTTGTTTAGCTCGCATACTACCTCACTCTTTAGATTAAACATCAACGCCCTAAAGCGCCTTTCTAACAAAAAATAATTCAGAGTAAAGGTGTATCTATAGTATCCCTGTTTTTAGAGGTTTGAATAATAACGTCGACTTAAATACAATTATTGCTAAGTCTTCCCTAAAGATAAGCCAATTTTATTGGTACTCTCCAAACTTTTTAGTCTTTCCACCTGTTAAAATCTCCTAATGGGGATAACACCCCCCTGGCTGAATTGTAGAATTGACAAGCATTTCAGACCTTCACAACCTATTCAAAGTTGACCTTGATCTTTCATGAGTGAATCAATGATAAAAAGTGCAGATTCCGCGTTAGACGCGTTGGATCCGAAGAAGAATATCATCATCCGAGGGGCAAAAATGCACAACCTGAAGGATGTCTCCTTGGCCATTCCAAGGAACAAAATGGTGGTGATTACCGGCCTTTCGGGTTCTGGTAAATCGTCGTTGGCTTTTGATACACTTTATGCTGAAGGTCAGCGCAGGTATGTTGAGAGTCTTTCATCTTATGCCCGTCAGTTCCTGGGCCGATTAGATAAACCAGAAGTTGATTCAATCGAAGGCATCTCCCCTGCGGTAGCTATTGAGCAAAAAGTAACCAGCCGTAGTTCTCGTTCTACCGTGGGCACCTCTACCGAGATCTATGACTACATCAAGTTGCTATACGCTCGTATTGGTAAGACCTTCTCTCCTATCTCAGGTGAAGAGGTGAAGCGTCATACCGTAGCAGATATCCGCACCTACCTATCTCAATTCGAGGAAGGGACGCGCTACATGCTGATGGCACCTGTGACTCCATCGAAAGAACGATCGAAGGCTAAGCAGGCTGAAGTGTTGCTTCAGCAAGGGTTTTCCAGAATCCGTGTAAACGGCGAGGTCAAACGGTTGGATAAAGACACAGCCGCGGAAATCAAACCCAAAGACACCTTAGAGATTGTTGTTGACCGTTTGAGTTATTCAGACACCCAAGAACATCATGTACGACTTGCAGACTCCGCAGAGAGTGCTTTTTTCGAAGGGAGTGGTGAATGCCTTCTTCTAGTCTTCAATGGCGAAGAAGAAATCGAACGTGAATTCAATAACCGCTTCGAGTTAGATGGAATGACCTTCGAAGAACCTAGTCCGAACTTCTTTTCATTCAACAATCCTGTTGGGGCCTGTAAACGTTGTGAAGGCTTCGGACAGGTCATTGGGATCGACGAAGACCTTGTTATCCCAAACAAGAGTCTTTCAGTCTACGATGACGCTGTTGTTTGTTGGAAAGGTGATAAGATGTCTGCCTGGAAAGACAGACTGGTAAGAAGCGCCCGAGAATTTGACTTCCCTATTCATCGTCCATATCACGAGCTTACTCAAGAACAACAAGAATTGCTATGGACGGGCAACAAGCATTTCAAAGGCTTAAATGCTTTCTTCAAATACCTTGAAGAAAAGAGCTACAAGATTCAATACCGCGTTATGTTAAGTCGCTATCGCGGAAGAACGAAGTGTCCAGAGTGTAAAGGCACGCGTCTACGCCAAGATGCGAACTACGTTAAGATCAATGGTACTTCGATTTCGGAGTTGGTTGTCTTGCCTTGTGATCAGCTCCTTGAATTCTTCAACGCAATGACTTTGGGGCCTACTGATGCCGCTATCGCGGAACGCTTGCTTATTGAAGTACGCAATCGTCTGGGCTACCTATGTGATGTTGGTTTAGGATACCTGACACTCAACCGACTGAGCTCTACCCTCTCTGGAGGTGAAAGTCAGCGTATCAACCTTTCCACTTGCCTGGGCAGTAGCTTGGTTGGAAGCATGTACATCCTTGATGAGCCGAGTATTGGCCTTCATCCGCGCGATACGCAGCGTTTGATTAAAGTCTTGAAGTCACTTCGGGATTTAGGTAATACAGTCATTGTCGTTGAACACGATGAAGAAATCATGGAAGCGGCTGACCACCTTATAGATATTGGTCCATACGCCGGAACCTTCGGAGGTGAGATTGTATTTGAAGGCGACCATCAGGCCCTACTGACTTCAGATTCCCTTACTTCACAGTACCTGACTGGTAGAGCAGAAATTCCAATTCCGCCGAAGGCGAGAAAATGGACAGACAAATTGACGATCAAAGGTGCAAGAGAGAATAATCTAAAGAACATTACGGTCGACTTCCCTTTGCACACCTTGACAGTAGTAAGTGGTGTGAGTGGATCGGGAAAATCAACCTTAGTCAGTGACCTACTCTATCCTGCCGTGCGAAGAGCGCTAGGCGACTTCAGCGATCGCATGGGCCAAATGGATGGCATGGTTGGCGATGTGCAGACGATTAAAGCCGTTGAGTATGTCGATCAGAATCCAATTGGAAAGTCTTCAAGAAGTAACCCTGTGACTTATGTGAAGGCTTTCGATGAAATTCGAAGCATATTCTCTTCTCAACAAATCTCAAAAGTGCGTGGATATAAACCAGCACACTTCAGTTTTAACGTTGCCGGAGGACGATGCGACAACTGTGAAGGTGAAGGTTTAGTGACAATTGAGATGCAGTTCATGGCAGACATTAAGCTGCAATGCGACGTCTGTAAAGGGAAACGGTACAAAGATGAGATCCTCGAAGTGAACTACCGAAACAGGTCGATCAGTGATATTCTTGAGATGACTGTCGACGAAGCTATCGCTTTCTTTGGTGAAGATGATAAGCGCGCAGATAGCAGACGCCTTGTGCAGAAGTTATTGCCGGTACAAGAGGTAGGATTAGGTTATCTCGGATTAGGACAAAGCAGCAGCACCTTAAGTGGTGGTGAAGCCCAACGAATCAAGTTAGCTTCCTTCCTAGCCAAAGGAGATCGTCAGGAACACACCTTGTTCATTTTCGACGAACCTACGACCGGTCTTCACTTCCATGATGTCAAGAAGCTGTTAGATGCCTTCCAGGCTCTTATCAAACAAGGACACTCCTTGATTGTTATTGAGCACAACACTGATGTAATCAAAGGTGCTGACTGGGTGATAGATCTAGGTCCTGATGGTGGAGTCAACGGCGGAGAACTCGTTTTCTGCGGCACCCCACAAGAATTGGCTAACCATGAAGCATCGCTTACTGCGCAGTTCATCGCTGATAAATTGAACTAATTAAGGTAGTATGACTAAATGGATGTTTTACCTCATTGTGCCAATGATCACAATGACGGCATGTGCACAGGGCGACATGCAACAACAGCCCACTCCAAGCAAAGCCTACGACGGCGAAAAGATTGAAAAGACAGATGCTGAATGGCGCGCTGAGCTTTCCGATGAGGAATTTCATGTGCTTCGTGAACAAGGAACTGAAAGAGCCTTTACTGGTGAGTACTGGAACCACAAAGGAAACGGAACATACTGCTGCGCAGCCTGCGGACTGGAGCTGTTCGAAAGCGAAACGAAATTTAAGTCAGGTACGGGTTGGCCAAGTTTCTATCAACCGGTAGCAGATGGGAATGTCGGTGAGCACACAGACAACAGCTATGGAATGTCTCGTACTGAAGTAGTATGTAATCGTTGCGAAGGACACCTAGGCCATGTATTCGCAGATGGACCTCGTCCGACAGGATTACGTTACTGTATCAATAGCGTCTCTTTAGACTTCGTTCCTAGTGATCCCGAGCCGAAGATGTCGGTGACAGAGGAAGAATGAGAATGAGAATGAGAATGAGAATGAGAATGAGAATTTATTGAATAAAAAACCCCGCGAATGCGGGGTTTTTAAATATCTAAAAGATTCTGGAATCATCCTGCTGAGAAGCGGATTCCGCGAACTTCAAAGTTTTCGTTTCCTGAAACAATGTTTCCTTGTGGATCACGAATTGCTTTCGTTCTTCCTTGAAGGTTAATCGTTCCTGAGATCTTTCCTTCAGTTGTCAATTGCATCAAGAGTACACGTCCTTTGCTATCAGCCAAAGTCTGACGACGGTCCGGAGTCGCGAACCAAGCACTTGTCTTTGTCACGAAGGCCTCACCAGACTCAAACTTCTTCAGCTCAACGCTATCAACCAGGAAAGGCATCAGGTAGTTGTTGTAGTTGTCTTCAGAACCGATCGTTAACCATGAGTCAAACGCTAGTTTTGAATCTTGCTGAACTTCAAAACGCATTAAGTCGTTTGAAAGTGCTCCTCCCTTCGGGTGCTGGTAGAATGGCTTTGTGCTTTCGATACGAACCGGATTCTCTTCTTCTCCGAACACCGCCATGATCAAATCATTTGGGCTTTCTAAGACTGCATAAACGCGGTAAGTAGTTCCAGGAACCTTCCCACTGTTTGGTACTTCTTCAACTTCAATTCGTACGAACTGAGCCGAAGCAGCCACTGTCAATAGGAAAGCCACAAGTGTAATTGTCAGTTTTTTCATTATAGAAAGTTTTTTACATCAAGGTTATAGCAAAGATACTGCCAAATCACTTAACTACACGACGGCGTGAAAGGATACGCTTTCCGAGTAGTGATTTTTCAGAGAATCCACGTCCTGCTCTTGGGATGTAGTATGACAACGAAATCTCGTGTGTATGCGGCGAGAGGTTCGCTGCATCAGACGTTGTGATATCGTATGAGTACGCTACTGCGTAACGGTCGTATTCATATCCTACAGAGAGGGCAACAGCATCATTGTGACGGTATGTCACTCCTGCCCATACCATCTCTTGGTAGGCAGCTTTCATAAGCACGTCCAATTGCACAGGACTAGACCCGGTGAACTTTGTTAAGACAGACGGCTGAATCGAGAAATCTTCGTTGAAGTAGTACAAGTACGACCCCATGAAGTTGAAGTGGCGAATATTCTGGTTTTCATCTTCGAGGAATCCATCAATACCAAGTTTCGTCTGGATGAGTTGTGGAACACTAAATCCGAAGAAGTAGTTTGGTCCGTATACCATCATACCGAAATTCGCATCGAAGTTGAATGTAGACTCAGCTGTTCCAACAAGCGCTTGATCGTTCTGATCAAATACCTCCAAGTCTGAGCCGTCAAAAGCAAATTGACTTAGCACGGCACTCAAACCAAAAGATACAGCATCCTCGTTGTTCAAATCGATCTGGTAGCTACCAGTCAACTCTGCTCCTGTGCGACTAATGGCACCACCAGTATCATCATGGAAGAAAATCGCTCCTACCCCAATTCGGTTTGGAAGTCCTGTATGACCTGACAACAAGTATGTCTGCGGCGCTCCATCAAACCCAGCCCACTGATTTCGGTAAGAAACAGTGATTGGTGAATAGAGCTTTGTTCCAGCTACAGCTGGATTCATCAAGTAAGTGTTATTGATGAATTGCGTTCTTCTCGAAAGCTGTTGGGCTTCTGCACCAAGGCTAGCCAAGAAAAATACAGCGAGTAGTAGTAAAATCTTTTTCATGGCCAGATCAGTATTTAATGGTTACTGTTCCTAGAATCGGTTCCTTCGACTCGTCGTACGTGATTACGTAGTAGTAGTCTGCCACTGGTAACGCGTTACCATTCCATGTCCCATCCCAAGGGGTTGAGTATCCTCTAGATTCATATAGTAGTTGTCCCCAACGGTTGAAGACTTGAACGAGCGAATTCGGGAAGAATTCAAGACCTCCAATAATCCATTCATCGTTGGCACCGTCTCCGTTTGGAGTCAACGCATCAGCGATAAAGAAACATCCAACAGTTGGTTCTACTTCTGCGAAGAATGACAGAATACATCCATCACCATCACTAACAGTCACCGAGTAAACCTCTTCTGCAAGTCCAACCGCAGTGGCTGTAGTCTGCATATCAGGATCATTCCATTCAAAGGTGAATGGCTCAGTGCCTCCAGTTACGGCAGCAGTGGCTGTACCATCTGCTTCATTCCAACATGTTACTGGACTAGTGAAGATAGTTACGCTAAGGTCAGTTTCAATTTCAGCCGTCACGAAGAAGGTTGTATCGAATACACATCCTACTGAGTCAATCGCTTGATAAGTGTATTCTCCTTCGAACAGGTTGTTTTCGTCAGCATCTACTGGGAAGAAGGTCAGCTCGAAGTTTGCAGGGTCACCTGTTCCTCCAAAAGGAACCGCTACTGCTGAACCGTCATTCATTCCGGTACACGTTACTTGCTCAATTAGAAGAGAGAACTGAACTGGTTCAGGTTCCTCGATTTCGAAGTTAACCGTGTCTTGACATTGATTCTCGTCAATTACAATCGCTTCGTATACACCAGCACATAGTCCTACTGGCACAGATGGCACATCGTTTAAGAACAACGCCACTTCTCCAGTACCACCAGATATATCTAGATCAACCGCACCGTCACAATCGTCACCACAAGAGATGTCGGTTGTTCCGTTAAGAACAACAGTCAATTCAAGTGGCTCGTTGATATCAACGACAACGCTGTCTTGACATCCTGTTTCATCTGTGATGACTACGTTGACGTTTCCTGGGGCCAAGTTCTCTATCGTGAATGGGAGTTCTTGTGTCTCAGGGCTTGTCAAGGAGATCGTACCTGTTCCACCTGAGGCATTCACTTCAATCATACCGTTGTCAAGCCCGAAACAAGTAACGTCCGTTCCAACAGCATCAATCACGAGTTCTGCAGGTTCTTCAATGATCAATCCATCAACGATAATGGTACATCCAATCTCGTCAATGATGTTCATCGTGTAGTTGTCTGCCGGGAGATCAGAGAAACAAGGCTCAGTACCTAAGGCCGTGGCCTCAGATGGCGGAGATGAAATCTGCCATTGAACCACCCCTGTTCCACCGGTCACATTAGAAATACAGATTTCACCATCATTCGCTCCGAAACAACTCACATTCGTTGTATCGAGATCAAATACGATCTGTGGTGGTTCTGTAATCGTTAATGTGTCAATGAAAGGACAATCGTTGTTGTCCAATACCGTTGCAATGTGCTCACCCGAGCAAAGCTCAGTAGGGATCTCAACGTTACCGTCAAGATCAGTTACAACCAATTCGAAAGGACCTGTTCCACCGTCAGCGGTGAATTCAATAACCCCACTGCACTCTCCGAAACACACGATGTCAGTGCTTGTGAATGTCACATCAAGGGCATCTGGTTCCGTTAGGTCGAAGATTTGCGTCTCCTGACAGTTGTTTTCGTCAGTGATTGTCAATGTGTATTGACCAGCACCTAGATCAGAAATCGTAAGATCGATTGGAGCCTCTTGTGGAGTAAAAGTGAAATCTGGATCTGTAAAGTCTAGTGTCAATACACCAGTACCTCCTGTAATATTCAGTTCGATTGACCCTGTTTCTAGCCCGTTACATAGAATTGGGTTTGTCGTAGCATCAATCACAATCTCTTCAGGACATGTCACTGAGATGTCTTCTGAGACCTGACATCCGTTGTCATCAGTAATCGTTACCGTGTAATCGCCTTGTCCATCAACACAACCAAGGTTAGAGAAGCAATCACCCTCATTGAATGAATCCACTGAAGAGTCAGGGTTGATCAAATCGATGTTGTAAGGGATGGTACCTCCAGTGATCGTTGGACACCATTCCGCGATAGCGTCACCGAAACAAAGGTTATCAGCAGTTTGATCTAATGTCAATTCAAGAACTTCAGGCTCAACGAATCCGAAAGCATCCGTAGTATCGATACATCCTACTTCGTCTGTGAAAACCACGAAATAGTCTCCTTCGCCAAGGTCTTCGTAAATAAAATCATCAACCGTCGTAGAAACGATGGTTGTGTCAACATCAGTGTAAGTGAATAGTTGGCAATCAACTGGTCCATTGCCTCCCGGGTCAAATTCAACCGTTGCAAGTTCACCGTTACATAACAGGTCAGTAGTTACGGTTGGTGTAACGTCAAATGGGTTTGCAAGGCATGGGTTTGGAAATGTGAACGGTACATCTGGACATAATTCCTGGATGTTGTCATTGTCTCCTTCAACGAATACCTGCAAACAAAAATCGAGGTCGATGAACTCACTGCAGGTAGTTACTTGCGCGATTTTAATTAGCAAATCCGGACCCGCAATACCATTCGGTTGTCCGTTAAGAGTAAAAATAACTCCATCGTCAATTAGCTCTGCCGAAGGGTCAGTGGTTGTCAAAACTGCCGGTTCAGTGACGGCAACCTGAGTATTACCTGGATCAGATATAGAAAAACTCTGGCCAATGGTCCAGTAGGTGTCAAAACAAGCTTCAGGGAATCCTGAACAAACACCAGGAGCAGCAACATTCACGATATATCCCCCAAATGTCTCGTCATTGAAGAAATCACAATCACCTGACATAAAAATGTCTTGATCATCTGGAAATTCGTCGTCTTGTAAAAGCCCAAAGATTGCTGAAAGGAAATCAGTTTCATTCGTAAATTCAGCATACACTGAGTAGGTAATGTAACCGTTCAAATCAACGGTACCAACAGGTCCGTAGTGCACTTGATCTACTTCTACGATAAAGTTTCCGGTAGCTTGCGCGAACGCACCAACTCCAGAAATTAACATTAGTAGTACAGCTAGTATTCTTTTCATATTACATCTTCCCATTTGTTGCCCAAGCTCTTGGCGAAAAAGAATAGGAGCACGAAAATACTCATCCTTTCTATTATTACTCTTCCAAAAGCCTAAAATGGTTGTCTGGCGTTGTAAATTTGTCGAGCGAAAATAGCCATTTTATTGAGGAATGCGTTTGTAATGCAACAGGAAGCCATTGGAAAGCCAAGCATATTATTTGAGGATGAGAAGATTGTGGTCGTCTTCAAACCTAACCGAATGCTCGTTCATCGCACTTCGATCGACTTTTACGAGCGGACGAATCTTCGAAAGTGGTTGGCTGATTTACTTGGAGTTAAGGTAGATCCAGTGCATCGATTAGATAAGCCGACTTCGGGATTGATTGTATTCTCGAAAGACGTTGATACTCTCAATTTTTTGAAAGCACAATTCCTCGAAAGAGAGATCAGCAAAACCTATTTAGCGATGGTACGCGGATTTACACAGGAATCAGGAATCGTAGAAAAGGCTCTACAGAAAGACAAAGACGCGCCGTTGAAAGAGGCCTTAACGCATTACAAGACGCTATATCACATTGAAAAGGACTTTGAAATCAGTCGATACCCCACTTCTCGTTACAGCTTTGTGGAGGTAGAACCTAAGACTGGACGCTACCATCAGATTCGACTTCACTTTTCCCATTTGCGACATCCGATCATAGGTGACAACCGTCACGGAGATCGGAAACACAATCAATATTTCCGAGATCAGTTAGATCATCCTGCGCTCTTTTTACATGCATCCAAGCTTCGATTTGAGCATCCGGATGGTGGTGCGATTACGATTAACTCCCCTTTACCTGATCATTTCCAACGTGTTCTAAATGAGTGGGATTGGAAGCCGGGATCAGGTGTTACAGAAGAAGAGTCCGAATAAATTTCCCTACTTTAGTTCTGACTTACCTTAACCAATTCATCATGAGAGAGAGGCTTGTGTATGGGATAGCCCTATGGCTGTGCCTGCTACTATCTATTGGAGCATTTGCTCAAAATCAACTTACAATTTCGGTTACTACTGACTGCTGGGGAGGCGAGGTTTCTTGGGAACTTGTTGACGACCAAGGAATTATTATTGCCAACACCGCATCAGGAACTTATGGTAACGATCAAACCTACACCACAGATGTGGATATCCCTGACGGGTGCTACACCTTTACCATCAGCGACACTTACGGAGATGGAATGAATGGATCTCAATGGGGTTCATGTGCTATCGACGGAAACTACAGCATTACAGATGACCTCGGAAATGTGGTGATTGCCATGATTGCAGCAAATGCGGCATATGGCGATTCAGAAAGCCAGTCATTTGCACTGGGTTCGGCTGCTGACGGTTGTACTGACCCTGCTGCGGACAATTACAACGCATGTGCTACAAACGACGATGGTTCTTGCCTTTACCCTGCTTTGGAAGCTGTGTTCAGCTTTGATGCTGGAGCAAGTTGTGGCGAGACAGCTGTCTCATTCACGGATGCCAGTGTAGGAAACGTCAATTCATACAACTGGAGCTTCCCTGGAGGTGACCCGGCAACTTCTAGTGATCCAAATCCTGTGGTGACTTACAATGCAGCAGGAAGTTATACTGCCACACTTGAGGTATCAAACGGAGGTGAAACGGCACAATCTTCACAAGATGTGATCATCTCAGCAGGACAGGCACTTGAAATCGTGATTGTTCCTGACAACTACCCCGCAGAGATTAGCTGGGAGCTAAACGATGAATTCGGCAATCAAATCGCTACGGGTGGGTCTACAGGAACAACGGTATGTATTCAAGATAACTGCCACACCTTCACCATCTTTGATTCATACGGCGACGGTATTTGCTGTGGTTATGGAAATGGATACTACGAACTCATTCTAGACGGTAACAGCATCGCCACTGGTGGTGATTACGATGTTTCAGAATCAATCAACTTGAATTGCCCTCCTGGATTTGACTGTAACAACGCTATCTCGGTTGGAGAAGGCGAGCATTCCCTGCCTAACCCTAACGCATGGTACACATTCACTCCAGCTCAAAATGGTCAATACCGCATCACAACATGTGACCGTGCCACATGTGACACGAAGATTTGGATGTACGACAATTGTGACATGGGCATCTTTGATGATACGAACGAGGCAACGCTTACATACAACGATGACCTCTGTGGAGTTCAAGCTGAAATCACTCCTCTTCTTGAAGGTGGATATACTTACTACTTGCGAATCGGTGCTACCGATGGAGCTTGTGACGGTGAACCAATTGACTTCTTGATTGAATACATGGGACCTGTTGTAGGTTGTATGGATCCTTTAGCATGTAACTTCCTTCCTATCGCAGGCGCACCGGGTGAGTGTTTCTACCCTGGCGACATTCAATGTCCGAGTATTGGCCCTGACCTTGAAGTACTGGGTAGCGTGTTCTACGACAGTATGTATGCAACAACCTTGACAAACAATGATGCGTGCTACGTAAACGAAGGGTGTATGCAGGGATTTGGTGAACGTGAAATCATTCGCTTCACTACCCACATCAAAAATATTGGTACGGAAGATTACTTCATCGGAGATCCAGGTGACCAGCCTGATCAATTCGAATATGACGACTGTCACAACCACTGGCACTATGAAGGATATGCTGAGTACGTGCTTTATGATGGAGATGGAAACGCTATGCCACAAATTGGCTTCAAGAACGGATTCTGTGTCCTTGATCTTGAGTGTTCAGATGGTGGACAAGCGAAATACACTTGTGGAAACATGGGGATCACTGCAGGATGTGGTGACATCTATTCTTCAAGCCTAAGCTGTCAGTGGGTTGACCTTACCGATGTTCCCGGCGGTTCTTACACGCTCGTAGTTCGCACGAACTGGGATCAGTCTCCAGATGCAAACGGATCATACGAGCTCACTTACGAAAACAACTGGGCTGCAGTATGTATTTCATTCGAACGCGATGGAGCGGGCAACATGATCAACTTCACCAAAGACATTAACTGCCCGGTTATCTTCGATTGTTACGGTGTGCCATTTGGTGACGCTGCTGCAGACTGTGCTGGAAACTGCCCCGGACTCGTAGTTAAAGGTGACGTCAACAACAATGGAGACATTGACAACGGAGACGCTGCTCAATACATTCAAGATATCCTTGGAAACGATGCGTTGATCTCTCCATGTACAGATATGGACAACGATAACAACATCACCGTAACGGACGCAGCACTCATCGCTGGATGTCTGCACTACGGTCCTGATCACGTTGATGAATTCGGGGTACATGACCACTGTGTTTGGGATGATGAGTTTATCAACCCAAACCACACCACAACACTCAGCGTTGGTGATATCAACGAAGACCTTGGGTATGTAGACATTCACGTTCTCAACCCAGACAATGAAATCGTAGGTTACGAATTCGAATTGAGTGGTCTGACCATTCAGTCAGTAGAGAACCTTGCGGATCCTTTGGTTTACGATATCAACCCGCAATCAAGCTTGGGTGGTACCAAGGTGATTGGCTTGGCTTACAATAACCAAGTATTCCCTAAGAATCTAGCTCCTGTGCCTTTGGTGCGCGTGTACTACGTGAATCTGGATGCCTCAGAAGTATGTATCAGCAACATTACGGATGTTGTAAACGAAGACTACCACAACGTGGTTACTGTAATTGGCGCTTGTCAGGCTGTTGCTGGATTAGAATTCGCTGACTTCACCGCTGATGCTACAACCATCTGTCAGGGTGAGAGTATCAATTTCACAGACCTAAGTACAAATGGTGCAAACAACTGGTCTTGGAGCTTCGAGGGAGGTACACCAAGCAGCAGTACTGATCAAAACCCATCTGGCATTGTCTACAACGTACCAGGTGTTTACGATGTGACCTTGACTGCTGATAACGGAGACGATATCGATGCAGAAACTAAAGTTGGTTACATCACAGTTCTTGAAGGCGCAGTTTATTACGCCGATGGTGATAACGATGGTTACGGAAATGCCGGAGAGTCTATCTTCTCTTGTGACCCAGTTCAAGGTTATGTTCTGAATGACCAAGACTGTGATGACTCTGATGAGAACATTTACCCTGGTGCTCCTGAATTATGCGATGGTATTGATAACGACTGTGACGGGACTACCGATGAAGAAGCAGTTGACCAAATGATATGGTACCTCGATTTAGATAATGATGGCTACGGTGACCCAGCATTCCCGGTTCTTGACTGTAGTATGCCATTGGGCTATGTATCCAACGCTGATGATTGTGACGATTCTCGAATGGACGTTTATCCGGGTGCTCCAGGAACTGCAGAAGGCATTGACAACGACTGTAATGGTGTTGTTGAAGATGACGAAGTACTTCCAGTAGCTTGTATGGGTGACTTCAATGGCGACCAAGTAAGAGATATTGCTGACTTCTTGATTCTTCTACAATGGTACAACTGTACTGTAGGATGTGACGAAGACGTGGATATGAATGGAGACGGATCTGTTTCGCAGGCAGATCTTCTAGACTTCCTTGCGCTCTTCGGTCAAGAGTGTTAGACCAACTACGACCAATAGCATGGAGCCCGGCGAAAGTCGGGCTCTTCTATTTTGGTTCAGCTACGAATTCTCGGAGTCCCTCCCAAAAGCTTGGGTAGGCATTGAGGTTGTTGTGACCTGCCCCTGGAATAGTAATGAGATGAACATCTTCTCGATGTTGTACCAGTTTATAGAGTTCGAATGCAGAGTTGTAAGGAACAATGCGATCCTTGGTTCCGTGCAACATTAGAACAGGACATCGTACTTGCTTGATAAAGCGGTCTGAGTGCAAAGGAAAACGAAGCAGCCATTTCATAGGCAAGAAAGGGAAGTACCCTTTTGCCACGTGCAAGAGACTCAAGAAAGGTGTTTCTAGAACCAAACCGGAAGCTGGTTCTCGGGAAGCCAGTCTAACCGCAAAGCCAGAGCCTAATGAACGACCGTAAATGATGGTCTTCCCTACCGCGTATTCCTCCACGATGTATTGGTAAACCTTACGAATGTCAGCGTGCATGGTTGACTCTGTTCTTCTACCTGAGCTTTGTCCGTAGCCTCGGTAGTCTAAAGCAAAAATGTCAAAGCCTAAGTCAAGTAGTTCTTGAGCAATCAGCGACCAACGCTTGAGGTTTCCTGTATTTCCGTGCAAGTAGAAGATGAGGCCGCCATTCGATTTCTCTGGCTTCAACAATAGTCCATGAATCTGGGCATCGTTGGCCACAGGGATGTGACGTTCTTCATAAGCACAGCTCAACTTGAACTCCTCTTTCTTCCCTCTTCCCGCGGAGCGAAAAATCAAACGCTCTTGAAGCAAGAAGTAAGCAACGCAGACTAACAAGTAGCCGCCAACGATATATCCGAGTACAATCCAGAACATGGGAATGACCTTACGATCAGAACGAAGGAAATAAAAAAAGGTGGAGTCTCCCCCACCTTCGATGTTCTATTTAAAGTTCCTTTAGAATTCTTGTTTGAAAAAAGGGCTGTCCCATTGGTTGACGCTTACGTTCTTAAAGAACGCGAATCCGATGTAGGTTACGATCGAAGTGATGCCAACCAAGCACCAGAAGAATAATGCAATCCGAGGGAATACTGTTGCGCTCACTTCAGGCCCCACCAGAAGTTCTGTTGGTACCATCATCGCAAGCAGGAATGAAACTACGGCGATCGTAGCACCAAGAGTTGCAAATGAGCGTAGTGGCCACATTAATGCTTTTCTGTACCACGACAAGTCATTTCCCCATTGATGGATGAAGTAGTAGTATCGATCTGAAAGTTGAAGGAAGAGCACCGGATCTTTATCGCAGTCTTCCAACTCGAACAATTCGCCTGGAGCGATGATTTTGTAGTTCTTCAGTTCTGTACCGGTCACTTTTTCCAGACGCTTGATCTCCATCATCGCCTCGTAAGGAATCTTCCCTTTGAACTTTGATGTATCCAGGAAGCGCAAGCGATGTTGGATCGCTGTCTTACGGATTTCATCAATACTGAAGATTCGTTCGGCGTCAAGCTTCGCCCAACTGAATTCGTTTTGAACTGAATCATTCTGCCCTAGGGCCTTCTTCACTCGTTCGTCTTCACAGTAGCCTTCATAAAGCACAGCAAATGCCTCGTGTACTACTTGTGTTGCCTCCGTCTCGGTTTCCAAACCGCGATGGCGAAGCAACTCATCTTTCAAATTCACATTCCTGAACATCATCCTGGTTTTTGCATATGAACAAGAGCCAACTCTTCTTGTTCCACGAAAGTTACAAAATTGATTAGTGCGGTATAAGGTGCAAAATGGCCTTCTCCACGACCTAATTCTATAACGTATTGTACGGCTACAGAGTGTGTAAGCCATTTTCGCAATCTGGCTACCTTTGCACCGAGAAAATGAATCTCCATGGAAACTGTTGCTCCTTATACTCCCAAGAATAAAGTTCGAATCGTTACTGCTGCGTCACTGTTTGACGGTCACGATGCTGCCATCAACATTATGCGCCGCATCATGCAAAGTTCAGGTTGTGAAGTCATTCACCTTGGACATGACCGCAGTGTAGAAGAAGTAGTGAATTGCGCTATCCAAGAAGATGCCCAAGGTATTGCCATGACCTCATACCAAGGAGGTCACATGGAATACTTCAAGTATATGTATGATCTTCTGAAAGAACGCGGTGCTTCGCACATCAAGATCTTCGGAGGTGGTGGAGGTACTATTCTACCGGATGAGATTAAGGAGCTTCATGAATACGGAATCACTCGCATCTATCATCCAGATGACGGGCGTAGTATGGGACTTCAAGGAATGATCAATGACCTGATCCAGCAAAGTGACTTCCCTACTGGGGTGAATCTTAATGGCGAGGTCAAGAAGATAGCACACGATCAACACGGAGCGTTGGCACGTTTGATCAGTGCAGCTGAGAATGCTCCTGATGAGTATGCTGATAAGTTGAATAGTATTCGCGCTAACGCGGAAAAGTCAACGACTCCAGTATTAGGGATTACCGGTACTGGCGGTGCTGGTAAATCATCGATGGTTGATGAATTGGTACGTCGTTTCCTTCTCGATTTTGATGAGAAGAAGATTGCCATTGTTTCTGTCGATCCTTCAAAGCGTAAAACAGGAGGCGCTCTTCTAGGTGATCGTATCCGTATGAATGCGATTAGCAATGAACGTGTTTACATGCGCTCGTTGGCTACCCGCCAAAGCAACTTGGCCTTGTCAAAGCATGTGAACGATGCGTTGGCAATTCTGAAAGTCGCTGGTTTTGACCTAATCATCCTTGAGACTTCTGGAATTGGGCAATCAGATACAGAGATCATGGATCACAGTGACGTAGCCTTGTACATCATGACTCCAGAATTTGGTGCCGCTACGCAGCTGGAGAAGATCGACATGCTTGATTTCGCTGATATCGTAGCGATCAACAAGTTCGACAAACGAGGCGCTCAAGATGCTCTTCGTGATGTGAAGAAGCAATACCAACGTAACCACCAGTTGTGGGATGCTGATTTGGACACCCTTCCGGTATTCGGAACGATTGCTTCCCAATTCAATGATCCTGGAACAAACCGACTCTACAAGTCGATCATGGATACGCTCTCGGCAAAAACAGAGACGACTCTTGTTTCCTCGCTAGAGATTACAACTGAAGAATCTGAAAAGATCTTCGTCATTCCTCCAAAAAGAACACGCTACCTATCTGAAATCAGCGAAGGAAACAGATCCTACGATGAATGGGTAGATCAGCAATGCAAAGTCGCTGAAGAGCTATACAACTTGAAAGGTGCTCGTGCGAGCATGGTTGCTACAGACCTTGAAGACAAAGACCGTTTGGTCAAAGGACTCGATGAGCAAATTGCTCAACGTACTTTAGATATTGACCCGCGAAACTTACAGATGCTTGAGTCGTGGGAAGAGAAGCGAGCACGATACTACGAAGACGAGTATGTCTTTAAAGTAAGAAACAAAGAGATTCGTATTCAAACGAATACCGAGTCGTTGAGCCACAATAAGATTCCTAAAGTTTCTCTACCGAAGTATAAATCATGGGGAACACTCCTACGATGGATGCTTCAAGAGAACGTTCCAGGTGAATTCCCTTTCACCGCAGGTATTTACCCGTTCAAACGTCAAGGAGAAGACCCAACACGTATGTTCGCAGGTGAAGGTGGACCTGAGCGTACGAACAAGCGCTTCCACTATGTGTCTTTGGGAATGCCGGCTAAGCGTCTATCGACGGCGTTTGATTCAGTGACTTTGTATGGAAATGACCCTGACTACCGTCCTGACATCTATGGAAAGATTGGTAACTCAGGTGTATCCATCTGTTGTTTGGACGATGCCAAGAAGCTTTACTCAGGTTTTGATCTTGCAGCTGCTGCTACAAGTGTTTCCATGACCATCAATGGTCCAGCTCCGATGCTTTTGGGATACTTCTTGAACGCTGCGATAGATCAGCAATGTGAGAAGTACATCAAAGAGAACGGACTTGAGAATAAGGTCGAAGAAGTGCTCAAAGCGAAGTGGGACGATCGCGGAATCGCTCGTCCGCAATACCAAGGTGACCTTCCTGAAGGAAATGACGGTCTTGGATTGATGCTTCTTGGAGCGACGGGTGATGAAGTCCTCCCTCCTGACGTCTACGCTAAGATCAAGGCCGAAACGCTTCAAGTGGTTCGTGGAACAGTTCAAGCTGATATTCTAAAGGAAGATCAAGCACAGAATACATGCATCTTCTCTACCGAGTTCGCATTGCGAATGATGGGTGATGTGCAATCGTATTTCATTGATCACGGTGTACGTAACTTCTACTCTGTTTCAATCAGTGGTTACCATATTGCTGAAGCCGGAGCGAATCCAATTACGCAATTGGCATTTACACTGGCGAACGGCTTTACTTATGTAGAGTACTACCTCAGCCGTGGTATGGACATCAACAAATTTGGTCCAAACCTTTCGTTCTTCTTCAGCAATGGAATCGATCCAGAGTATGCTGTAATCGGTCGTGTAGCTCGCCGTATTTGGGCGAAAGCTCTGAAACAGAAGTACGGTGCTGATCCTCGTGCACAGATGCTGAAGTACCACATTCAGACTAGTGGACGTTCGCTTCACGCACAAGAGATTGATTTCAATGACATTCGTACAACACTTCAAGCGTTGTACGCGATCTATGATAACTGTAACTCGCTTCACACCAACGCATACGACGAAGCCATTACAACGCCTACAGAAGAGTCTGTGCGCAGAGCAATGGCCATTCAGCTGATCATCAACCGTGAGTTAGGACTGGCGAAGAATGAGAACCCTTTACAGGGCTCATTTATCATCGAAGAACTGACTGATCTGGTCGAAGAAGCAGTGTTGAGTGAATTTGATAGCATCACTGAGCGCGGCGGTGTTCTTGGAGCAATGGAAACGATGTACCAGCGAGGCAAGATTCAATCAGAGAGCCTTCACTATGAAATGCTGAAGCATACTGGTGAATACCCAATCGTGGGTGTCAACATGTTCTTGAATAAGAAGGGATCCCCTACCATCGTTCCGGGAGAAGTTATTCGTGCGACAGTGGAAGAAAAAGAATATCAAATCAAGATGCTCGGCCAACTGCATGAATCTGGAGAAGAAAAGATCAATGAACAGCTCAAAGCGATTCAGCTAGCGGCGGTTCAGAACGAAAACATCTTCGACAAGCTCATGGAAGCATGTAAGGTATGTTCTCTCGGACAGATTACGAACGCTCTCTTTGCTGTGGGTGGTCAGTATCGCCGTAATATGTAAGGTGCTTTTTACGCTAGCGCGGAATTCTTTTGCCGCAGCGTTTTTACCGCTTCTTCCCATGATGGAGGGTACTCTGAGTACCAATGAGTGGAGGTAGCACTGCGCGCGAGTTTGGATGTGTTCTTCATTGCTTTTAGATGTGCACCTGACATCACATACTGACGAAGGCTCTTTTCTGATTCCCAGACACTGAGGGTTCTGTGCGTATGCCAACTTTCATTTTTGACTTCGAACATGCGGTTTCCCTTAGCTTTCTGTGCTTGTGCACCTGAACGAAGTGCATGAAACAAGAACATTGGGAGATGCCAAATGCTCTTCAACTTGAGTTCTGTAATTGCGATAACCATGACACAAAGATGAATCAGCTTTACGCGTGAACTAAGTTGTTTCTGCTGTACTGTAGAAAAATCTGGTTGAACTGTACTACCAGTGATATCGCTTGGCCAAGATGTTTAAGGTCACGCCTCCGATTACCAAGAAGATCCCAAGTATGCTCAACGGGTTCAACACCTCGTCATATCGGAAGTATCCAATAGCTAGGGCGAGAATAGCCCCCACGTATTTAAACGGAGTTACTACGCTTGCGTCTTCCTTCATGATGGCGAATGCCATGGCTATTTGGGCAAGCACAGACAATACTCCAATAGCAATCCCATACCACCACTCAGTCATTCCAATAGGTTCCCAGTTTGTGGTGGAGATCCCTCCCATGACCGGAGTGGCGATTAAGTGGAAGTACATCACAATAGACACAGGATGATCTGTGTCTTTACATTTGATAGTAGCGATATAAGCAACCGCCGCCAAGAAGGCACTCGTTGATCCAATTAATAGAAAGGTCACTGGGACGTTTGGATCAAATCCCTTCACCATGATCACCCCAAGTATAGCTAAGGCCAAGAAAACCCACTGAATACGTCTAACACGCTGTCCTAGCCATAACATGGCGAGAATCACCGTGAATACCGGACTCAGGTACTGAATAACCGTAGCACTGGCTAGAGGGATATTCTGAATGGTGTAGAAGAACAAGGTCAATGCGATCATCCCGAACACTCCCCGGATGATAAGCCACTTCTTGTTATTGCCGAAATAAGGGAAGCCTTTGTACAAGACAAAAGCTGAACACAGGATTAATGAGACAACAGAACGCATGAACACAATCTGCGTTGAGGGCAGGAAGGCAATCTCCTTTACAAAGACGTTAGCCGTAGTGAAAAGGACGACAGAAATAAGCATCATGCCAACGCCGTCAAGTCTCATGCCGCGAAAGTACTGAATAAAAAAAGGGGAGCGAACTCCCCTTTATATTATCTGAACACTGTAATGTGTCCGCTAAATTCTTCTGGTTCTACACTGTGAACCGGTTGCACTGTCAATCGATAGACGTAGATCTGATCGGCTACGTAGTGTGTACCATCTTGGTGGCTTCCGTTCCAAGGTTTCGTTGGATCATCAGAGTAGAAAACTACATCTCCCCATCGGTTGAAGACCCACAGTTCGTAAGTACCATCTTTCCATGCTGAACCTACAGGAAGGAACACATCGTTCTTTCCATCGTTGTTCGGTGTGAAGCTATTCGGTACGTATACGTTGAATGGTTCTTCCACGAAGTGCGCAACAATGGTATCGCTGTTGTAGAATTCAAAATCAACGACTGAAGATCGGTTGTCAGGTGTTGGCAAGTGATTTACAGACTCCCAACGGTCAAAGTACCAGAATGCTTCTGGGAAGGCCGCAAATGGAGTTGGCGTCTCTGCCTCTAGTTCACCAGACCATGACTCATTCACTGTGAGTGTATTGTCAACAATAACAAGTCCTGCTTCAGCTGGCTCAACGAGTATCGTAATGGTGTTGTGAGGAATCACATTGTACACCGCCACGATCGTATCAGTGGTTGTGAAGTTCAGGGTGATGTTCTGTGCAAATTCATCTGGGTTGATTGGTGTGTTATTCACTTCCCAGTGATCGAACACACTCCACTCATCATATCCTGCAGTGGCAAACGCGATGTCAACTTCTCCAGCAACTGTACCCGTCCAAGGGTAGCTATCTAGTTCTGTTCCATCCATTGTGATCCATCCAGCTCCTGCTGGCTCCACAGCAACGTTGATATCGAAGTGTGGGAGTTCATTGAAGACAGCAACGATCGTATCCGTTGTTGCGATGAAAGTTGTTCCATCCGCCGAGAACTCGTCTGGATTAACGTTTGCGTTGATTGTTTCCCAGTGATCAAACACGAACCACTGATCAGCTCCAACAGCGCTAATGCTGCTTGGACCTCCATCAACTAGCTGCGTGTTTGGGTATGGTCCCATAGGAACTCCACCGAAGAGGATATCTCCTGCACCTTCTGGCTGAACGTCGAACATCACGTTTTGTGGATCTAGGTCGTTCAAGAAGTAGGCCACTATGGTCACATCTCCTGTGGGCTCGATAATGATACTCGGGTTTTCAGGATCAGCGATAACCAAGTCACCTTCTAGCACCTCCCAATAGAGGAAGACTCCTAGTCCTTCATCTTCTGCATCTAGGTTGATCGGGAACCCTGCGAAGTAAATCCCTTCCCATGGCACCATGTCAGGACCAATATCAAAGGTTTCGATTTCTACTTCTCCAATTCCTTCGATGATGATCGTAATTGTGATTGCTTCTACGTCGTAGCAATCTTCCATACCATCAACTACTGTTTGCTCACAGCGTGTGTCAATGAAATCACGAAGCTGCTGTAGTTCTGTTTCCCATCCAGCAATGTTTCCTCCCCAACGATCACACTGACGTTGCATTTCAGGCTCGATTTCATTCACCATGCTATCAAGCAAATAGTGCATGTAATCACAATTAAGGTATGAGTTACTCAAGTCTGCCCATCGGTTGATGTAGTCAGCGTAGAAATCTTCATTTTCAAGAAGGGCATTCAAAATTGGAACGTGTCCTTGACCTCCTGGATCACCCAAAACTTCAGGGTTACATGGATCAGCTTCTGGGCCCGTATCCGGAACTCCGGTGTAGTTCACATAGTGTCCGAATGACGCATCCATATCCCAAAGGATGTAGCGCCATTTCTTTGCACCTCCATCCGGGTGACGACCTCTCCACCATGCTGTGTTCCAGTTCAACCAGTCAGCAGATACGATGTACGAGTTAAGGATGAAGTAATCGATCAAGCTTCCTGTGTTGTACACTGACTCTACGTACTCGTAGTTTGCAGGGTCAGTCATATCTTGAGTTGTTACGAAGTTCACAAGTGTGTTCCAATCATCGATTGATCCATACTCTTCCCATGTTCCTCCCCAAGTCTTTAGGAAGTCTACGAAGTGACGTGGCTGATCATAGTACTCATCTGTAAAATCGAGGTCATCAATTTTTTCACGGTATTCGTATACACCCCAGTACTCACCGTTGATGTAAACGATACAAGACTCGCTTGTACGTTCATCCATATCAAGGTCTGCCTTATGTGAGAGTGTGTGAACGTAAGCATCACGGATGTGTGCTCCTGGTTCGAATGGGTAGTTGTCATTAGCAGCGGCCTTGAAGATAAGACGCTGGTAGTGATCACGATCTTTCTCGTGGAAAAGCTCTTCCTCGATTTCGTGGTTGTAACCAAGTTGATCACGACCTACGTAATCGAAACCACGCTGTCCGTATGCATTTGAGTCGTTTCCGTGCTCGTTAGAATCTCCAAGCCCTTCACACCAAAATCCTCCTCCTGGATAGAAGAACTCAAGTGCCATTAGCTCATCTCCGTTCCACGCCCCGTCTGAAAGGGTTGGTCCTGATACACTACAAACGACGATACTGTGCTGATCATCTCCAGTGAAGTATGAGTTTGTCTCCACCAAACTTGGAAGAACGTTCGTATCGTTATCGTGGTAAGCAATTGCCTTTACTACTGTAGTAGCATTGATATCGATAGGACCTGTGTACATAGCTGAACCATCTGTTGGTTCGCTACCATCTGTTGTGTAGTACACTGTGGTATTCGGCTCAGAAGAAATCGTAAGCGTTGTTCCTCCTGCGTAGTAACCTGCTTCCATATCAATTACAGGTGCAGCGGCATATGAAGTTCCGCTTGGTCCTCCATTCGGGTCTTCCGGAGAGGCGTTGGTAAAGATCACCCAATCAGCAGCACCGTCAGTTGAACGACCGTAGCTGTGGTTTCGTTGATTAGGATCAATATCCGTTCCGAATGTGAATGAATCGATTGGTGTCAAACCAGGGTCAGAGAAGATGATTGATTCTCCTTGGGTTTGATTCACCTTGAAGTTCGTGTTCAACCATCCCCACATGTAAGGGTCTTCGTCGAAGTCATTCGTGATTAAAACAAGAAGTCTTCCGTTTGCCGGAACGATTGTTCCTGCCGGAATTTCAAATTTATCGAGGTTATCAGCTTGGTCAGTCATATAGTATCCACTGATATCTACATCTGCTCCAGTTGGGTTGTAAAATTCAACCCAATCTTCAAACTCTCCATCCCATCCTCCGGGATCAACATTAAGATCATCGTAATTGGCGAACGAGAACTCGTTCATTACCACTTGTGCGCTGCTGGTAGAGGCTAGCGCGAAGATGAATACACTTATCCAGGTTAATACTCTCATTGGCTTATAGGTTCCTTGCATAACTATGACACATCTCGCTATATAAAGGTTGCATCATAATCGGTTACAAGTTAAGAAATAGTAAACCCTAATTGTTTACATCTGCTTAAGAAAAGACTAACACTCAATTTTTTAAGAATCAAATAATCGGAACGGGTCAAAAAAAAGTCCCTCGGGCTAACGAAGGACTTCAAACACTTAAACTAAATAACGAGTGAAACCGTATAGCATTTCTTTCTCGTCAAACGGCAATATAAATGTACTCAAGAAAAGCAGAGAGAATGCACCAAAATCTCCAAGTGGCAAGACTTGGGGTATAGAATGATAAATTCACTGCATTTGCATCGATTTGTTGAAAAGGTGGAGAAAATCCACGCTCGATTTAATTCTCATTGTTATTTTTGCACGAAACAAAACCATCACCATGGGCTCACACAAAGAAGCAGAACAAAACGAGATCGGAGGACCAGTATTTTTCGCGATCCTTCTTCTTACGTTAGTAGTATTGATCATTTACTTCTTGGGCTGATTTAAGCGCCCCAGATCCATCGTAGTTTTCCATTGAGGATGTGCCACTTCTGGTGCAATCCTGATGGCACTTCTGTATTCAACTGTCGTTGAGGCAACTGCACCCAAACAAGCGTCTTCCCTAGCTTGTTGACTAGATGGTCATATACCCTTTCTGCCCGTTCGTCGTTCCATTCGCTCACTACGAACTCTATCTTGTTTGAGACGATGGTCTCGATCAACTCGTGATTGGAATGCTGTCGAGCATCAAATGACCTCGCTTTTCGTTTTCTCTTCGAGAAGGCTTTTGACCCGATTAGCTTTCCTCCTTTTTCAGAAAGTAATAGAGTACTGCACGAGTTATCAGAACTCATTTCAAGAATAATCGGCACGAATTTCTCCGGCTTAATCGCAGTGAATACTCGCTGTCTATCAATACTCAGAAACCACGCAAGAGCTGCGTCTGTGAGTAATGTGAATTGAGAACTTAATGAAGGTTGATTTCTGACGAGATCTTTCACGCCCGCCAGCTTCAGAAACGTTGACTGCTCTTCATCGAGTTGTTCTTCTAACCAAAGCAATACTTCGGTTATCTCAGAAGTTAGAAAGGCATTCCCTCTCCAGTTCTCGATGTTCAAATCGGCAGTCTTCATTACCCTGAAGTTACACCATGACAATTCCTTATTGTGTAGGCGAAACCACCCCTTTTTTGTAGGACACCGTCTGATAGTACCCCCCATTCCTAGGGCTCGGGCCAACAGAAATGTATCTAAATCAGTGCTTGGCACGTTCAATTTAATGTAGGGACAGATTATGGTGGAGAGAGATAATCGAAAGGATCCGATTGGGATTTGGCTTTCGGGGAACAAAAAAGACAACCTCTTTGGCGGTGCCAAAGTAGGGTTTACTGTGCGTCGCGAGATGACACGTAACGACGGCAAACTTCAAGAAGGCATGTTCTTGGTCTTTGCTGACGAAACATTAGAAATTCTGGATGTAAAAAGCGAGTCCAAGGGGACTCGCTTAAGTATATTCCAACGCCCATCAGTGGGCGAAAATCTTTCATTCTTCTTGCAGGAAAGCTCTGGGCTTCCGCTGATCAAAGCTTTTAACGACTCACAAGAGCTCTTGGCTATTATTGAGTATCTGGAGTAAGCTCCATTTCCATTTCAGGCTCCATTTCCGCTTTTTCTTCACCCCTTACTAAGGTCATTTCGTCAACCAAGTGACCGGCACCGGCATAAACGTCAACTACCCACAGTACGTATCGAATGTCGACCATAATATTGCGGCAACGGCCTGGATCAAACAGGATATCACTCATGGTACTTTCCCAAGAGCGGTCGAAATTGAGCCCTACCAATTGACCTTTACCGTTGATGGCAGGTGACCCTGAGTTTCCTCCAGTGGTATGGTTACTTCCTGTGAAACAGATGCGCAATTCTCCATCCTTGTGTGCATATGGACCATAGTTTCTGGCTTCGAGCTTTTTAATAAGATCAGCCGGCATTTCGAAATCTGGGTTGCCTGTTGCATTTTTCTGCAGAATCCCGTTTGCCGTGGTGTAGAACTTGTATGCCATACCATCTACAGGAGCCGATCCTTCTGCTTTACCGTAAGTTAAACGCAGGGTGCTGTTCGCGTCAGCCCAGTACGTCTTGTTCGGGAAAAGCTCCATCAAACCAGCTACGTAGGTTTTCATCAATGCGTCGATCTCTTGGTTCTTCGCCCCGTATTGCGGACGAACCTTCTGGAAGTATCCCGCGTAATGCGCTGCAGCCTGCTGATATGCTGGATCCTTCATCAACTTAGCAAAGGCTTTCGCAGAAGGTGAATCCAACAGTTTCATGAGCGCCTGTTCATTTGTGAAAATAGAACGCTCATAAGTACGCATCTTCATTCGCTCGATGCTATTCTTATTCTTCTCTTTAAAGGTGCGCATTTGATCAGGGATGAGTTCCCCAGGCATATTGTCAAAGTATAGCTCAGTCAGTGCCAAGTAGATCGCTTCATCCGTAGGCTGGTGGTAGTCTTTGAAGTGAGATTTCACACTAGACTTCAATCCTTCTAGCGCTTTCTTCAATTCACCTTTTTCTTCTAGCCCCTCGTAGTTTTCAATCAAATCTGAGAATGAGTTCGCAAAAGACAAGATCTCTGGTCCGTAGAAGTAGTACTCGATGAATACATCACGTGCTAAACGGTAATCTCTAATCTCTCCATGCAGCACTTTGAGGCGATCAATAGCATCTACATATTCTTTCTTGCCTTTTAGCGAAGCCAACTGACGGTAGCTGTCTTCTAATCGTTGCTTCTTGCCTAAGGCATCAAGCTCAATCAACCCTCCATTCTGACCAATCCACTTCTTGTATGCATTCGAAATCGATGACTGCTTTGCGGCGTATTGAATCTGAATCTTCTCTGATGACCTCATCGCTTGATCAATGATATTCAGGCTAGTTTCGCGCATGTGAATTCGCATTGGGTTTGCTGTGTTGATCACATAGTCAACGGCATCAGTAGTCAAGTACTGCTCCGTACGTCCTGGGAATCCATATACCATAGTGAAATCACCTTCTTCTACCCCATCCATTGAAACTGGCAGGTAATGTGCTGGCTCGTACGGACGGTTCTCTTCGCTGTACTCAGCTGGCTCATTATCTGGGCCAGCGTAGATGCGGAAGAGTGAGAAATCACCCGTATGACGTGGCCATACCCAGTTATCCGTGTCTCCTCCGAATTTTCCAATCGCTGAAGGAGGTGCTCCTACCAAACGAACATCCTTGTATGTCTTGGTTACGATCGAGAAGTAGCTGTTTCCATAGTTGAAGGGACGAACAAATGCCTCGTGGTTCGTTCCTCGTGTCATGGCTTCAATGATCGCGGCTTCGTTTTCTTTCATCTTAGCCGCGCGATCTTGCGCTGACATATCATCAGTAATTCCCTGAAGCATTTTTGCGGTCACGTCATCCATACGGACAATGAATGTGGCCGTGAGTCCTGGATTTGTTAGCTCTTCTGACATGCTCATAGCCCAGAAACCGTCTTTGAGGTAGTTGTTCTCGAGGCTACTGTGCTGCTGGATTTGACGATAACCGCAGTGGTGATTGGTTAACAGCAGTCCTTGAGAAGAAATGATCTCTGAAGTACACCCTCCTCCAAACTGCGCAATGGCATCTTTGAGTGAAGAGCTATTCACCGAATAGATATCCTCGGCAGAAATTTCAAGTCCCATTGCTCGCATATCGTCTTCAATCGACTCGAGCAGAGCTGGAATGAACATTCCTTCCGTTGCGAAGGAGCTCAATGAAACGAAGAGGAGACCAAGGGTCAACGTTAAAATTCGCATTGTATCTGATGTTTAATTGATCAAGGAATGCGAATATAAGTCATTGGACTCTTCAGCTTCAACCGCTCATCCTATATGCTTCCTTCAATTCCTGATACATCTCAAATCCCGCGATGAGCGGAGTCAAGAAGAATCCTGAAAAATCAGAGCATATTGAATGTGTAGAAAGGCAAGTCTACACACATAGCTAAAATCTCATGCTGATTGTCGTTATCATGAGTTACTCATCGAGTAGTCCGAAAAAAGGGGTTGTCAAACGTGACAACCCCTTTGATATCCACGAGCGTTTCATGTTCTACATTATAGTAGGAGTATCGCTGATGAGTTTCCATTCCCCGTCTTTGTTTTGCACGAGGGATAGCACGCTCACGAAGGTCATCTTCTTCCCTTCCATTGTCACTTTTGCTACTGCGCTTTTACCGTTAATATGTACGCTGTGAATGGTCACTTTACGGTCGTCTCCTCCCCACTCTTTTGATTCAATCTTCTTCATATACACCTCGCGAGGAACCACACTCACTCCATCGCTGCCGAACAGCTGATTCATTACTACCCGATAATTCGCATCCAAGACTTCATCCAACACAGCCGCATCATTAGCGTCTCCGGCCTTGGCGAATTGTTGAATCGTCTGCTTAATGTCCTTTTCATCATTCTGAGCGATTGTTGATGACGCGGCAAAAGCGAACATCAGAAGCATCATTACACTTTTCATATTAGTTGATTTATTTATTATTGATACATCATGTATATAAGCAAAAAAATAGTCTACTCGAAGTTGGACTGCACTTTACGCAGCAGTTCCTGAAGGGTCTTCAACTCTTCATTGGACAAGCCTTTCATACTCTGATCTCTCATACCTTGAACCAAAGGAAAATGGTCAGTAATAAACTGCTTTCCGTTTTGCGTTAAGTACATGTCATGTTGACGTCGATCCACTGTACTTCTTTGTCGTGTCACTAAGCCCTTCTTCTCAAGAATATCAACCGTTCTCGTAATTGCAGCAGGGTCTCTCAAGCTCTTTTCAGCAATCTGCTTTTGTGACAACGGTTGGTTCTCGTGAATGATCTTTAACAGAATCCACTGTTCAATAGTAATGTCAACCCCTTCTTGATCAAATATGCGCTGAGAGTACACTTTCGACAACTTAGTTGTACGTTCAATTTGAAATAAAAGGACCTGTCGAATATCATCCATAATGCAAAGATAGGAATTATAGTTGATACATCAACCTTCCACTTTATTCTTGAAGAGAAAGAACCATACTCCGTACGTGAAGAGCGCTCCAATGACACCTGGCAAAAGAATGGTTCCCAAACTGATTTCATCTTCTATGAGTCGCTCTTCATCCCTTAAGACAATGAACACTGGAGTAATGACCATAAAAACACCCAGAATCAAGAAGACATAATTATAGAACCGGTTAATGACCATCGCTGCGCGATAGATTGGTGATTCCATGAAGTCATCAAAACTGGTAGATGCATTAGCTTCAGCTCGCTCTCGGGCCATTCGCTGCTGCCTTTCTACCCACACACGGTATGCCTCTTCCCTACGTCGTTGTTCTTCAGGTGATATGGTCTTGGCCTTTCTTGCTTCGTAGAATGCTCTTCTCTTTTCATCTACCAAGAACTCATAGGCTTCATTAATCGCAATGAATGCCTTTGGATCTGCATTTCCACCAGCTCGATCAGGATGGTGAATCTTTGCCAAACGTCGATAAGCCTTCTTGATCTCATCAGTAGAGGCCCCCGGCTTTAGCTCCAGAATTTGGTAATAATCGGTCATCATCCTTGCAGTTCAGACAAAGAGGCTGTGAATGCCTTACTTTTGTCGCTCGCTAAAGATATTGAAATGATGTTCGATCTACGGAGTGATACGGTAACTAAGCCTGATAAAGCAATGATCAATGCCATGGCTAGCGCCGAAGTTGGTGATGATGTATTTGCGGAGGACCCTACGGTAAATGAATTGCAAGAGCGACTTGCGGATATGTTCAGCCAAGAAGCCGGATTGTTTTGTCCAAGTGGAACCATGACCAACCAAATCGCCATCAACGTGCATACACGTCCGGGTGATGAAGTTATTTGTGATCGTCTTTCACATATCTATAATTACGAAGGCGGAGGCATCGCCCGAAACTCTGGAGCGAGTGTAAGACTCGTAAACGGCGATCGAGGTCGCTTTACGGTGGATCAGGTCAAAGGAGAAGTGAACCCTACTGATAGTCACTACGCTCGTACTAGCTTGATCTCAATCGAAGACACCTGCAATAAAGGTGGTGGTGCTATCTATGATGTGGACGAGATCAAGAAGCTATCGACTTTTGCGAAAATGCAAGGACTCGCATTTCACCTAGACGGTGCGCGAGTGTTCAACGCGCTCGCAGAAAACAACACGCTTGTTTCTTCATACGGCAAACACTTCGACAGTATAAGCGTGTGTCTTTCGAAAGGACTAGGTACTCCTGGAGGATCAGTTCTATTAGGAAGCAAATCTTTCATTCAAGAAGCGCACCGCACTCGTAAAGCACTTGGTGGTGGAATGAGACAAGTCGGCATCTTGGCAGCGGCAGGATTGCATGCTTTAGAGTATCATGTACCGCTCTTAAGAGAAGACCACGACAAAGCACGCAAAACGGCTTCAATCCTTGAAGAACAATCCTGGGTAAAGTCAGTAATGCCTGTACACACCAACATCGTCATTTTCGATTTGGTCGAAGAAGGGGGCGCAGAACAACGTTGTCATCTATTGGAGCAGAAAGGCATTCGTTCGATGCCATTCGGTCCTTCAAAGATTCGATTCGTTTACCACCGTGATATCACAGCAGAAGACATGGTAGGAATTGAAGCTGCCTTGAGAAGCTAATTATTGCAGCTGCACTCGAACAATAGCCAGCTGACCATTCGTCATTAAGCGAAGTACGTATATCCCTCTGCTAAACGGCTGTACGTCGATTGTTCCTTTACCATTTAGCGCACCTTGCGTTACGATCCTTCCTTCAGTATCTAGGAGCTCAAAAGTCATGTCCGATTCCGCGTTAGCGATATTCAAAACATCTTGAGCAGGGATTGGAAATACCGAAAGATCATTAAAGGCGTTCTCTCCTACCGAGCTGCAATTCTCAACCGTCACTTGAACGGCATCAGTGGCGTCACATCCTTCTTCATTAGAAACGTTGAGGATGAACGAGAAAGTTCCTTCACCCAACTCTTCACCATTGATTTCAAAGAATTGGTTATTGCTTCCGTCTTGCCACAGATAATCATAACCAACCGGTCCGAAAACAACCTCTGTTTCTTCTAAACAGATGGTCAAATCTGGACCAAGATCCAGGTCAATCTCGTTGGTACTTTCAAGGTTGATCGTTTGAGTAATCGTACATCCGTTACCGTCGGTAACCACGAGCTCATACTCGCCTTCTCCAAGATCCGTAGGTTCCGCTCCTTCAAAAGTATAATCGTCTGGCCCGAACCACTCGTAAGTATATCCACCTGTTCCACCGTTCACTGTAGGAAGAGCGGTTCCGTTGAAAGAGAGCGGACAATCTGGTGCGTCAATAGACAGCGCAATCGAAAGCGGATCTGGATTGGAAATTGTCCACGACTCTTCGAAGATATCACCACACTCTGTGATGATCGTTACTGTGTATTCTCCTGCATCTAGTCCTGTAACAAAAGGCTCAGAAGACGTAAAGTTTCCTGGCCCACTCCATAGCGCGTCATAATTGGAACCATATCCAACGAAGTATGGGAGAATACTCCCACTTCCATCTTCACCTTTGTCCACAGGACAAGGGTTATCATTGACGAAAGCCAAGAGTTCGACTTCTGCATCTGAAGAAGTGACTTCAACCCCCACTTGGCCTACTGCCCCATTCCATCCATCTACTTGGATATAGTAAGTCTCTCCCGGATTCAAACATCCAGCGAACATGCCGCTTGCAAAGAATGCACCTGGACCACAACCGCCGAGAATATCATCGTTGGCTGAAATCAGTTCAAAAGTGGTTTGATCACCGCAGTCATCACCTGACCACAGCGCAATCTGAGTATCAAACAAGGTTTCTTCAGTACAAGTCGAGACGTATACAGAACCTGATTCTGGAGCAACGAAGCTTGCCCAAACTGAGTTGGAAACTCCACCTTCACACCAAATTCCTTGGAGTGCACAGTTACCTCCTCCAGGTGTTACCTCATTCAGTGAAGCAATGGCATCCGTGTTATCCATAACAACAACAGCTCCGTCAACGGTTACCTCTTCTGCGTTGCATGGTTCATCGTACAATGGAATATTGGTTACCCCTGGATTGAAGGTCCAAGAAGTTGCTCCTCCTTGACCCACGTAGAAACCTACCAACTGGCCGTCGTAGAACAATTCGAAGGTCGCCCCTCCGTCTCCCCAATCATCGATGAATTGGAGTGTGAGTGGTTCACCAATCGGTACACAAAAGCCCTCTACTTCAATGACAGAATTGTTCGGGTAACCGTTGCCACCTGTAGCATCTTGTTCTCCGCTTCCAGTACAACCCACTTGATCTAAATTACCTCCTGAGATGACTGTTCCTTCACCGCAGGTACTTCCTTCTGGGTATACTTCCCAATAGATCTCGTATCCCCAAGCATCTGTGTAGATGTTCATGGAGATTTCTACTTCGCCCTCTTCACATTGGGCAGATACGTTTTGAATGGATAAAACTGCGAAAAGGACGAATAATCCAGCGGAAAGGATAGCTCTCATTGTTGGTTTTGGTTACAGGTTTCTCAAATATAAGAATATACAGTGATTTCAGTTGTTAAGCGCACATTGGAATTCGGTACCTTTGCGCACTTATGTTTGTTACCCCTGGATCAGTATACAATCTGCCAATCGCTCGTATCGAGCGTAACATGGCCTATGTGGATGCTTTCGGCCGTGCGATTGAGCTTCCGCTTCGCGAAATCAACGCTGGCGAAAAGCCTGGAGATATCGTCGAAGTATTCATCTACACCGACCGTCAACGTGAATGGAAATGCACGCGAGAAATGCCTGCTGTGAAAGTGGGTGATATCGCCTTCCTACGCGTGGGAGAAGTGGCCAATGGAATTGGTTTCGCTAACGTCGGATTGGAAGACGATCTCCCAATCTTCGAAGACCAGCAACTTGAACCGATGCGTTCAGGAAATCGCTACTACCTGACCATGATCTATGATGAGATGGAAGAACGCCTTCTCGGAAGCAGTAAGATCTACCGATTAGCTCAAGATGATCCACCATATGAGCAGGGTGAAAAAGTAAAGTTCTTCATCATTGAGAAAGTAGACAATGGACGAAAAGTCATGATTGACCAGAAGTACATTGCCTTTCTTCATGACAGTGACATGCTCCCTGGATGTCGACGTGGAGACACCTATGTAGGGTACATCCGTGAAAACGAAGGCCGAAACTTCCGCATTACCATGTATGGTAGTGGAAGAGAGAAAGTTGAAGAAGCTGCCAAGAAGATTATGGACATGCTCGAAGTACACAGAGGCTATATCAGACTTACGGACAACACTCCGGCGGAGGAAATCAACCTTCGTCTTCGTATGAGCAAGACAACTTTCAAGCAAGCCGTTGGGAAATTGTATAAAGAAGAGAAGATCACCATCACTCCAAGGGGAATCAAATTGAATCGAGCGAAGTGAGTTCGTAATTTTATCCTCAGCCAAAAAATCAGATACTGACATGCTTGTTATTCTTTCCCCAGCAAAGACACTAGATTTTGAATCTGACCTGCCTACCATGAGCGCAAGTCAACCGCTCTTTCAGGACGAGTCAGCATTCCTAGTTAATAAGCTGAAACGCATTTCAGCGAAGCGTTTACAGACCATGTACAACGCCAATTCAGAAATCACAGCCTTGAATAAGGCCCGCTTCCAGGAATGGAGTCTCCCCTTCCACGCTGGAAATTCTCGTCAGGCAATGCTTGCCTTTACAGGAGAAGTTTATCGTGGTTTGAATGCGCAAACCATGACCGAAACGGAATTCGAATTTGCACAACAGCACATGTGCATACTGAGCGGATTGTATGGGATCCTTCGTCCACTAGACCTCATCCAACCTTACCGCCTTGAAATGGGAACACGTTGGGAGATTTCTGCGAAGATCAAGAACCTCTACGCTTACTGGAGTGATACAGTCACAGAATGGCTCAACAATCACGAAGATCAAGGTCCGTTGATCAATCTTGCGAGCAATGAATACTTCAAGGCAGTAGACCAAAAGAAATTGAACCGTGAAGTGATAACATGCCATTTCCGCGATTTGAAAGGAAGTGAATACAAATCACTCATGACTTATGCAAAACACGCACGTGGAGCGATGACTCGTTTTATCGTGCGCAACCATTTGACCGATCCTGAAGAGTTGAAAGCCTTCGACGGGATGGGATATACTTTTAATCCAAGGCTTTCAAGCGGAAACGAACTCGTTTTCACTCGTGACCAAGTTGTTAACTCATGAAAAAGATCATTCTTCCTATCCTAGCTATCGCCTTGATTGCAGGATGTAAATCAAACGAAGGAGTTGTTGAACGTCGCTCTTCACTCGACACGAAAAAAGACTCGTTAAGCTATGCACTTGGGGTGAGTATTTCTCAAAACCTTCAAGAGCAAGGACTTGACGACATTGACCCTGCAGTATTCATGCAAGGAATGCAGGACCAATCAGACAGCACCGTTTTGATGGATCTCGCTGCATCTGAGAACTTCATTCGTCAAGAAATGATCGCTGCAAAAGCTGCTGTTGAAGAGAAAAAGAAAGCTGAAGGATTGGCTTACCTCGAAGCGAACAAGCTAAACGAAGGGGTTATCGAAACCCCAAGTGGACTGCAGTACAAAGTAGTTACTGAAGGAACAGGAGCTTCACCAGATGCCAATGACAAAGTTACGGTGAACTACGAAGGGCGTCTTATTGATGGAAGCATCTTCGATAGCAGCTATAAAAAAGGATCTCCTGCATCGTTCTTCTTGAACGGTGTTATCAAGGGTTGGACAGAAGGTCTGCAGACCATGAAAGTGGGTGGAAAGACTGAATTCTACATCCCATACAACCTTGGGTACGGAAGCCGTCCAGGACCTGGTGGACGTATCCCTGCGTACAGCACGTTGGTGTTCACTGTTGAGCTGCTTGACGTTATCCCAACTGACTGATGGTCGGTGTTGTCATCGCAGTATTGGTGCTGGGCTTTATCGGCTGGCAATTCATCTTTTCTGCTCGAAAGAAAAAGGCACAAAAGATGTCCAACAAACCATTTCCAGCGGAATGGCGGGAGATACTCGATGACGAGATTTCATTTTACTCTCGCTTAACGGCGGAAGAGAAAACACGCTTTGAGCGTTCCATGCTTGAATTTCTTGATGATATCAAGATTACAGGCGTATCGACTCAAGTTGAAGATAAAGATCGGGTGATGGTCGCTGCAGCAGCGATCATCCCCGTTTTTCGTTTAGGGGTAAGCAAGTATCCTAACCTGACGGAAGTACTCATCTATCCCAACGCCTTTTCCAAAGACCATCAAGTGGAAGGTCATGGAAGAAATATCGCCGGAATGGTAGGCACCGGGTACATGAACGGGACGATGATTCTAAGCAAACAGAGTTTACGTGGTGGATTCCGCTCAGCGCGCGACGGGCAAAACACAGCCATTCATGAGTTCGTCCATTTGATTGATGGTTGGGACGGCGCTATTGATGGTATTCCAGATGTATTGATCGATCAGCCAGCTGTCACACCTTGGATGATGCTTGTTCAGGAAAAGACAAGGGAGATCCTAAAAAAGCGTTCTGATATCGACCCTTATGGAGCTACTTCGCAAACCGAATTTCTTGCGGTGGTAAGTGAGTACTTCTTCGAGAACCCTGAACGCATGAAAAAGAAGCACCCTGAATTGTATAAGGCCCTGGAAGAGGCATTCATTAAACATTAGGATTCCATTTCACCCATTTTCCTGAGACCTTCGACTCAAAAAGGATACGTAACGCTATTGTCAGCGCAATGTATACTTCGATACTGGTTGCTAATCCGATAAAAGCGAAGATCAACCCTCCTACAAATACTGCGTAAAGCTTCAGGTTCTGATCCATCAAAATCTGATTTACACGTTCAAATGTATCATCGCGATTAAAGAACGTGACGGTTTCAATCACGTAAGCAACGAATAAGAACCCACCAATCATCAGCAACTCCTGTTTGCATTCGATTAATGGAGCAAATCTCCTTATTTCTGCATCATAGGACTCATAAGAGTGGAACAACCCTGAAAGGACATAACCCAGCGTGTAAAACGTGATTATGAAAATTACTGTCATTAAGCCAGTTAGTATCACATCAACCACATGCAGACCGTGCCATTTAACGATTTTGAATAAGGCATACACCCCAAAAATCATGATCAACTCAAGGATCATCGTCGCGTACATCACAAAGGTGTTACCTGTTCCATAGAAGAACAGATAGAACATCAACAAGATGTACATGATATAGACGATCAGACGCTTAAGCCACAGCACGTCGCAAAGTACTGAGCAATCGCACACCAAACAATGCCTTTAACGCGATCGCTCAAGTAGAATCTCTTCTATGCGTTCAAGGCTTGAGCCTTTCTTCCTGAGTAAGAGCAAATAGTGATAGAGTAAATCCGCAGCTTCGTTCTCAAACAAATCCAAGTTTTCATCTTTCGCCTCAATGACTAATTCAACGGCTTCCTCCCCTACTTTCTGGGCAACTTTGTTCATGCCTTTGTCCCATAGAGCGCGGGTGTATGAACCTTCTGCATTGGAGTCTACTCGTTCCGCTTGTATTTCCTGAAGCCGATATACGAAGCCCTTCGCCGTTCGATTTCCAAAACAGGTGTCACTACCTGTATGGCAAACTGGCCCGACTGGATTCACTTGAATGATCAGAGAATCATGATCACAATCAGATTTGATCGAAACCAAGCGCAAGTAGTTTCCGCTGGTCTCTCCTTTGGTCCAAAGACGTTGCTTTGATCTACTGAAGAAGGTGACCTTTTCAGTTTCTAGAGTTTCATCCAAAGCCGCTTCATTCATGTAGCCTTGCATCAGGATGTCTTTGGTAGTTGCGTCTTGAATGATGGCTGGAACGAGTCCATCCATTTTCGCCCAATCTACAGTGAGCGCACTGGAATATCTTGTCTCTTGCATGATTCTTTCAATTGGTTAATCGAGATCTCTTGGTTGTGGAAAATGCTTGCCGCGAGCGCTGCGGTGACTTCCGTTTGTTGGTAGACTTCGGTAAAGTGTTCAATGACTCCTGCCCCACCCGAAGCAATGATGGGAAGCTTGGTTCGTAACCCTGCTTCTCGCAGTAGTTTGATGTCAAATCCTGAGCGGGTACCGTCTTTTGCAATACTGGTGAGCAATAACTCTCCAGCACCCAGCGATTCCGCGCTAGCGATAAACTCAAACGCATCAATATTCGTCAGCTCTCTTCCTCCTTTCACCGCAAGGCGGTAGCCAGATGTCGTCTCTGCAATGTCGAGGCTCAACACCACGCATTGCGCTCCAAGGCGTTCAGCAATTTGCGTCACCAAGAGCGGATTGCGGACTGCCGCGGAATTCACACCAACCTTATCAGCGCCATTGTCAATGACTTCCTTGGCTTCGTATACCGTGGTAATTCCACCACCAACGGTGAAGGGTATACTCAACTCTTTGGCCACACGATTAACCAACTGCGTCCGAGTTTTCCTGCGTTCAACCGTTGCTGAAATATCCAAAAAGACCAATTCATCCGCGCCTTCATTCTCATAGCGCTTAGCGAGTTCAATAGGATCACCTACCTCACGAATCCCCTTGAAGTTGACTCCTTTGACTACCCTACCTTGATCAATATCTAAGCAAGGAATAACCCTTCTTTTCAGCATAGCTCCATCAATTGATTCGGTTGAACCTTCCCTTCGAAGAGGGCCTTCCCTACAATGACACCGAAACAGTCAATGGCTCGCAATGCCTCGATATCCTCTAGACTGCCTACTCCGCCGCTTGCAATGAATCGCTTTGATGGGAAGGCCTTTTGGAGATCCTTGTAGAGATCAACGTTTGCACCAGCCAATGTTCCATCTTGACTGATATCTGTGCAGATGACGGTGCGACTAGAACTGAACCGTTCTTCAGATAGAAAAGAAAACACATCTACAGATGATGTCTCCGTCCAACCACTGACCGCAATCATTCCGTCTTGCACATCTGCACCAATGATCAACTGATCAGAAGGTATTGTAGATAGTAATCCCCTTGCGGCCTCTTTGTCTTTAACCAGAACACTTCCCAAAGTAATGGCTGACACCCCAGTGGATAAGACACGCTTCGCACTAGCCACATCTCGGATTCCACCACCGAAATCAATAGCTAAGCCAGTACTAGCCATCACTGGAAGCAACTCGATGTTTGATAAGACGCCTGTTCTTGCTGCATCCAAATCAACAACGTGTAGGTCTCTGAAGCCAGCTTGAAAGAGTTCTCGTGCCCGATCTTCCGGAGAAACTGAGTAGGATGTTTTCCGTTCAAAATCACCTTGGGTGAGTCGAACGCATTGACCATTCATAATGTCAATCGCAGGAATGATTTTCATAACGCTAAGAAGTTTTGAATTAACTGTTGGCCAGCCTTGCCTGAACGTTCAGGGTGGAACTGCACTCCATAGAAATTAGACTTCGCCAAAGCGGCGGTAAATGGTTTGGGATAAACCGACTTGGCAATCGTGTCAGGAGATTCCTCTGCGTAATAAGCGTGTACGAAGTAGAAATCACTTTCGGGCTTAATCCCTTTGAATAGCGGGCTACCGTTAAAAGCCACACTATTCCAGCCCATGTGGGGAATGCGTTCCGCCTCACGAAAACGTTTGACCTTGGTTTCAAATATCCCAAGACCCTCTACCTCTCCTTCTTCAGTAGATTGACACATCAGTTGCATACCTAGGCAAATACCCAAAACTGGCTGGGTCGCTTCTTTCAAGAACGGAAGCACTCCAGATTTCTCCAGATTCTCTTTGGCACTTTTCGCATGCCCAACACCCGGAAAAATCAAGTGATCACAGGCACCCAACAGGCCTTTATTCGCCGTTCGAAGCGTGGAATACCCCAAGCGCTCGAAGGCTAGTTCAATGGAGCGGACATTACCCGCACCGTAGTCAATAATACCAATCATAAGCTTCCTTTGGTTGATGGTAATACACCAGAGTTGTTCTGCTCTTTCGCCATGCGTAAACTGCGCGCAAAGCCTTTGAATGCCGCTTCTACCTTGTGGTGAGTGTTCTCCCCTTTCACCGTGATGTGGAGATTACTCTTTAGCTCAGTAGACAGACTTTTGAAGAAGTGCCCGACCATTTCTGTGGGCATATCTCCCACGTATTCACGTTCGAAATCACAGTCGAATTTGAAGTAAGGCCTGCCTCCAAGGTCGAGTGCGACTCTTGCTGAACTCTCATCCATCGGGAGATAAAAACCATAACGCCCGATAGACTTTTTGCTACCCAATGCTTGGCCAATCGCCTGACCTAAGGCCAATCCTACGTCTTCAATCGTGTGGTGCTCGTCTACTTCGAGATCTCCGTCTACTTTTAGTTGGAGGTCAATTCCACCGTGACGTGCAATTTGATCAAGCATGTGATCGAAGAAATGGAGTCCGGTGCTGATCTCAGACTTTCCTGAACCATCTAGGTCAACACTTAACGAAATGTTGGTTTCGGAGGTGTTTCGTTTGAAATCCACCTTGCGCAGACCATCACCAAGGATGCGATAAATCTCATTCCATGATGAGACGCAGTAATCTGCTTCATCCCGGTTGTCACCGATGAATATGCTCTTTGAGCCTAGATTTTTAGCTAGTTGTACATCTGATAACCGGTCTCCTATGACCACTGAATTTGTAAGGTCATAATCACCGTAGATATATGGTTGCAACAAGCCAAGTCCAGGTTTCCTTGTCTCAAGACCATCTTCAGGAAAGCTCTCATCGATCAAGATTTCGTTGAACTTTATGCCTTCGCTCTCCAGACTACGCACGATTAAATCATGCACCGGTTGAAAGTCTGCTCTAGGGAATGAAGATGTTCCTAATCCGTCTTGATTGGTGACCATCACCAACTCGTAATCATATTCACGCGCGATCTTGCCTAGGTAAGTAAATACCCCAGGCAAAAAATCAATCTTGTTGATGTTATCCACCTGCTCATCGGCAGGTTCTTTGACGAGGGTTCCGTCACGATCAATAAACAGTACTCTCTTCATTTTCAAATTGTTGGATGAGTTTGACTAAACGATCACATTCTTCCTCTGTCCCCACGGAAATGCGGATGGTATTCTTGACATCTGAAGAGCGATCTCTGATTATAATTTGACGTTCATTTAAGAACGTTTTGATCTCGGACGCCAGGGCGCTTTTGATCAATAAGAAGTTGGTTTCGCTGGGGTAGATGAATTCTACGCATGCTAATTTCGCTAGCGCGGAACGGAGAGTTCTCCTTCTCCGGACTAACTCTTTGATGGCTGACTGGTGACTGGTTTCATTGAGCTTTTGAATAGCGAGTTGTGCATTGGGGCCGCTGATGTTGTATGGCGGTTTCACTTTATTCAACCATTCAATGACCTCAGCTTGCGCATAGGCCATTCCGATCCTCAAACCAGCACTTGCCCAGGCCTTGCTCATGGTTTGAACCACCACTAGATTTGGAAATTCTTCAATGAGGTTGATAACGCTTTCCGCGCTAGCGAAATCAATGTAAGCCTCATCAACCACCACCAACCCAGACGTATACTCCAGCAATCGAATCAATTCATTCAGCTTCACTAGGGTTCCCAAAGGGTTATTTGGCGAACAAACAAAGGTGAGTTTGAACTGGCAGTTTTCCAGGTAATTCTCAAGTGATTCATCCAAAGGAAGGTCACCATCTTTAGTCAAGGGAATGCTCAACAGTTCTACATCGTTCAGCTGCGCCAGTACGCGATACATTCCGTAGGTAGGCGTAAACTGCAGTGCTCGGTCTTGCCCTGGAGTACAGAATACTCTGAACAAAAGATCCAACACTTCATCAGACCCATTTCCAAGGAATACGTTCTCAGCATTCACCCCCTTTTGACGTGCAATCTTCTCACGCAATTCTGTTTGAAACGGGTCTGGGTAACGGTTCCAATCACCTTCAGGAAATTCATTGGCGTCCAAAAAAGTGTGTTCATCACCTTTGATCTCATGACGAGCTGAGACGTAGGCATTCATGGTAAGCACCGAGGGCCTTATGAGCTTTTCGATATTCATGACTCCAGCGATTTTAAGCGTACAGTGATGGCATTGGCATGTCCGTCAAGGGCTTCGGCTTTTGCCATGATTTCTACTGAAGGTCCCACGGCTCGAATCCCTTTCTGGTCAACCTCCTGCACTGTAATGGCCTTTTGAAACTGTTCTAGACTTACCCCGCTGTATGCGCGTGCCGCGCCGTTCGTAGGCAATGTGTGATTTGTTCCTGAGATGTAATCCCCTACGCTTTCGGCCGCATATGGCCCGAGGAAAATTGAGCCTGCGTTAGCGATCAGAGGCAGCACCTTCATGGGGGCCGTTGTATTGATGATCAAGTGCTCTGGCGCGTATGCGTTTGAGAATTCAATCACTTGAGAAATCGAGTTAAAGACTACCGCTACGCTGTTTGAAAGGGCTTTTTGAGCTATGTCTTTTCTCGCTAGCGCGGAAATTTGATTCTCGATTTCTGCGTTGACCGCCTTTGCTGTAGCTTCAGAGGTTGTTGCGAGAATCACTTGACTATCCGTGCCGTGTTCAGCTTGAGAAAGCAAATCGCTGGCAACAAAAGCCGGATTGGCTTGATCATCCGCAATGACCAATAATTCGGAAGGACCTGCTGGGAGGTCAATTGCCACTCCTTCTGCTTGGAGTTGCTCTTTGGCCAGGGTCACGAAGCTGTTTCCTGGACCAAAGATCTTATCCACCTTCGGAATAGATGCTGTTCCGTATCCCATGGCTGCTATAGCCTGGGCTCCTCCCACTTTGAAGATTTGGGTTACACCTGACCACTTTGCTGCCAAAGCGATTGTTGGGTCAATATTCCCGTTGCGATCTGGTGGAGTGCATAGGACAACCTCCTTGCAACCAGCAATAGCCGCCGGGATTGCGAGCATTAGCACCGTGCTGAATAAAGGAGCAGTACCTCCTGGAATGTAGATTCCAACGCGTTCAATTGCTCGATACTCTCTCCAGCAAGTAATCCCAGGAGAAGTTGAAACTACCGATGCGTCTCTTCGTTGCGCTTCGTGAAAGGTTCGGATGTTCTGAGAGGCCAGACGAATGGCCTTTTGAAGTTCGATACTCACCTCACGTGAATCAATGAACTCCAATGGCAAATCAAGGGTATTAAGTCGCACACCATCGAACTGTTCGGTGTAATCGAACAAAGCAGCATCCCCTCTACTCTTGACAGATTGAAGAATTTGGTTGACGAGCAACTCTCGATCGCGATCATTGGTGAACGGACGTTCAACCAGCTGACTCCAAAGTTTTTTTGGCGGATTATAGACTACTCTCATTGCACCATATTTTCGATGTTGGCTACTAGAATCCCTTCAGCACCGAGCGCTTTAATCTTTCCGATGGTGTCCCATACTTGATCTTCAGGAACGACGGCGTGCAGGCTACTCCAGTCTTCGACACCAAGCGGCATGATGGTGGGTCCTTTCACACCTGGGAGAATGCTAGAAATGGCATCAATGGCAGAATTCGGCGTATTCAATAAGACGTACTTCGATCGTTGGGCTTGGTAGATCGCTTGAATCCGAAAGAGCAGCTCTTCAATGTCACTACCTAAGGAGTCTGGGAGCTCATTATTGGCAATGAGCAGAGCTTCGCTGGTACAGACTTTCTCTACCTCCTTCAGTCCATTCATCAGAAGGGTACTTCCTGTGCTCACGATATCGAACACTACATCTGCCAAGCCTATTTGTGGCGCTAGCTCCACGCTGCCAGAAATGGTCTCTATCTGAGCGTCGATGTTTTGCTCATTCAGATAGTTCTGAAGGATGTTCGGGTAGCTCGTTGCGATGCTCTTCCCTTGCAAGTCTTGGGGAGCGGTGTATTCCTCTTCTCGTCGAATGGCGAGCGATAGTCTGCACTTCGCAAAGCCAAGTCGGCGTTTCACGACGAGATTGCGCCCTTGTTCGAGCACTTCGTTTTCGCCCACAATCCCCAAATGCACCGTTCCGTTTTCGACGTATCGGGGAATATCATCATCCCTCAGGTACAAGATCTCGATCGGGAAGTTGGTTGACTTGTCTGTCAACTTTCCCTTGCCGTTGGAGAAGCGAATGCCGCAATCTCGGAGGAGTGCTAGCGATTTGTCGCTCAGTCTGCCTTTCTTTTGGATGGCCAGTTTTAACATGCTCAGTTCTAAAAAATGTGTCTGAGCAAATCCAAGCGGCAACAAAAAACCCGTCTGATTCACTCAGACGGGTTCAGGATTATTTTGTGCGACTACATATCACTTCCTGCTCGCCTGAGGGCAAGTATGGAAATGAAGATGATGTAGTTGCGCTTGATTCATTTTGTTGCGTTTGAGGTGCAAAAGTATACCCGGAAAGACACATGAGTCAACAAAAAGTTCGCTCGAATCGAAAAAAAGTTGCTGAACCCTGCTACTTTGTTACTTTAACATTCGTTGTTTAGCCTCAGCTATGGAAAAATGAACTTTAATTGTATAGTTCAGGTTAGATGAATGTTACAACATTGAATTTATGACCGTTCAAGGCACTCCAAATACACCTCAAGAAGAAGATTACATCGGCGAAGCGCACGTAGGTACGTCGCTAGACACACCATTGCGCGCTGATGCATTTGATCTTTCAGACGATGAGAAAGTGGCACAGATCACTGAGAAATTTCGTGACATCATGGATATTCTCGGACTCGACCTCACTGATGACAGTCTGCGCGGGACTCCGCATAGAGTGGCCAAAATGTACGTGAAGGAGATTTTCCAAGGATTGAATCCAGCGAATCGTCCGAACCCGAAGACTTTCGAAAACAAATATGAATACGGAGAGATGCTGGTTGAGAAGAACATCAACCTCAACTCTACCTGCGAACACCACTTCCTTCCTATCGTTGGTGTAGCTCACGTAGCTTACATCAGCAGCGGACGTGTTGTAGGACTCTCAAAGATCAACCGTATCGTTGATTACTATGCAAAGCGTCCTCAAGTACAAGAGCGTTTGACACGTCAAATTGCCGAAGACTTGAAGGAAGCACTAGACACTGAAGATGTGGCAGTAGTGATCGAAGCGAAGCACTTGTGTGTAAGCTCGCGAGGTATTCAAGACGAAAGCTCAAGTACCGTGACCTCTGATTACCACGGATCGTTCAAGGATCCTAAAGTGCGCGAGGAATTTTTACGTTACATCGGATAAGTTTCACTCAGCTTCCCACTCTCGGTAGAACTCTTCGAGAAACTGTTGCATGAACTGATGCCTTCGCTCAGCTTCTGCCTTACCTGAATCCGTTTGCATGCGATCTTTCAGTAACAGCAGCTTCTCGTAAAAGTGGTTGATAGTGTGTCCTTTATCGTTGTAGTACGATTTGAAATCATAGTGTAGCGTGGGCTTGTGATCAGGGTGGTAAAGAAGTCGATCATTTTTTCCTCCGTAGGCAAATGCTCTTGCTACACCGATGGCCCCAATAGCGTCTAATCGATCAGCGTCTTGCACGCATGCAGCTTCCTTGGATGAGACGGCCGTCTCCACGCCTGCTCCCTTGAACGAAACTTCTGAAACAATCGTGACTACCCGAGAAATGATATGTTGCTCGCAGCCTAGCTCTTCAAGGAGGGCTTTAGCGGTGGCTGGTCCCACAGATAAATCACCTCCATGAAACTTGTGGTCGGCTATATCATGCAGCAATGCGGCCAGCTCCGTCACTTCTAGATTTGCCGATTCCGCGCTAGCGAGACGCAACGCATTCTTACGAACACGATCAATGTGCCACCAATCATGGCCTGTAGACTCATTTGCGAATCGCTCGCGAACGATTTCTTCTATTTTTGTGATCACGCCTTTCATGCTGCAAAGGAAAGAAAGAAGGAAAATCTTCTAACCCCCTTGTATTTCAAATAAAAAGACGATCTTTGCACTCCCATTTTGGGGAACATAATCATTAATTAACGGGGTTTCGGACCCTTATAAAACAATTAATATGGCTGTAAAGATCAGACTTCAGCGTCACGGTAAAAAAGGAAGACCGTTCTACCACATTGTAGCAGCAGATGCACGTGCAAAGCGTGATGGACGTTACATCGAGCGTATCGGTTCTTACAATCCTAACACCAACCCAGCAACTATCCTTCTTGAAAACGAACGTGCTTTGTACTGGCTTCAGAGCGGAGCTCAGCCTACTGACACAGCTCGTGCGATTCTTTCATACAAAGGAGTTATGTACCGCGCTCACCTTCAGAAAGGTGTGAAGAAAGGTGCTTTCTCTCAGGAAGAAGCTGACAAGCGTTACGATCAGTGGCTAGCTGACAAGCAAGCTAAGGTTCAAGCGAAGGTGGATACCTTGAAGAGCACAGCAGCGAAAGAAGAAGCAGATCGTCTATCTCGCGAACGTGAGGTGAACGAAACACGTGCTAAAGCTATCGCAGCAGCGAACTCTGAACTCGTTGAAGAAGTAGCAGAAGAAGCTCCAGCAGCAGAGGAAGCTCCAGCAGCAGAAGCGGCAGAGGAAGCTCCAGCAGCAGAAGCAGCAGAGGAAGCTCCAGCAGCAGAAGCGGCAGAGGAAGCTCCAGCAGCAGAAGCGGCAGAGGAAGCTCCAGCGGCAGAAGCAGCGGAGGAAGCTCCAGCAGCAGAAGCTGCGGAGGAAGCTCCAGCAGCAGAAGCGGCAGAGGAAGCTCCAGCAGCGGAAGAAGCTTCTGCTGAAGGCGAAGAAGAAAAGAAAGAAGAAGAATAAGCTCCTTCATCTTGAATTGAAATTAAAAAGACCGCCCATCGAGGCGGTCTTTTCATTCCTATGAACAAGGACAACTTTTTTCAACTCGGTAAGATCACTCAGCTGCACGGCTACAAAGGCGCGTGCAAGCTGTTTCTTGACGTAGACGACCCATCTGCTTACCGCGGACTCGATGGGATCTTTCTTGATATGAATGGACAATTAGTACCGTTCTTCACCCACAGATTCGAACTAAAAGGAAACTCAGCAGTCGTCCACTTCGAAGGCGTAGATTCAGAAGAAGCGGCGCAAGCCCTGGTCAATAAGCAAGCTTGGCTCCCACTCGATCTTCTACCTAAACTTGAAGGGAAGCAATTCTATTTCCACGAGGTCATTGGTTTTACGATCGTAGACCAAAACTTTGGAGAAGTCGGCAAAATCGATGCGATTACGGACCACAGCACCAACCCGCTTTTCATCGTGATCCGCGACGGAAAAGAGATCCTACTCCCTATGACCGATCAATTCCTAGTGGAAGTAAATCGAGAAAAGGAAGAGATTGTGCTGAACACCCCTGAAGGTCTCATCGACATTTATCTCTGAAGGGTTGCGGAGCGCAGATCGCGGAACGCGGAAGTTCCGTCTACCGTCTACCGTCTACCGTCCACCGTCAACCGTCCACCGTCCACCGTCCACCGTCCACCGTCTACCGTCCACCGTCTACCCTACAAGTGCTCATTCGCTAGGTTAGCTAGCTCACTTCGTTCCCCTTTCTCCAAGGTAATGTGACAGAATAGGTCTTTGCCTTTTAGTTTGTCAATCACGTAAGACATACCGTTTGATTGTTCATCGAGGTAAGGTGTATCAATCTGACGTACATCACCGGTTAGGATGATCTTACAATTCTCACCGGCGCGGGTGATAATGGTTTTCACTTCGTGAGGTGTCAGGTTTTGCGCCTCGTCTACGATAAAGATCACATTGGATAGTGATCGTCCGCGGATGTATGCTAAGGGTGAGATCTGGATTCGCCCTTGTGACTTCATCTCTTCAATGGCACGGTACTTCTTTTCATTTTCTCCGAACTGAGATTTAATGTAGTTGAGGTTATCCCACAAGGGCTGCATGTATGGATTGACCTTTTCTTCAGCGTCTCCTGGAAGGAAACCGATGTCTTTGTTGCTCAGAGGCACAATCGGACGAGCCAAGATGATTTGATCGAAGCGGTTCTTTTGTTCGAGCGATCCGGCGAGTGCGAGTAAGGTCTTCCCTGTTCCAGCCACTCCAGAAATGGTCACAAGACTTACATCAGGATTCATAATCGCATGAAGCGCGAATGCTTGTTCTGCGTTCTTCGGTTTGATCCCATAAGCGTAGACACGATCAACGCGTTCGATCGTTTTCTTCGTCTCATTGAAAAAGCCAAGCGCCGAAGAAGTGCAATTCTTTAAAATGTAAAAATGATTGTTTCTGCGATCATCTCCGAGGGAAGTAATCTTCCGTGAAGAACCTGAATTGTACAGTTTACGAATGACTTCGCTGTCTACATTCTCGACTACTGAGCGTCCTGAGTACAGGTAGCGCGTTTCATTCACCTTACCTGTACGGTAATCCTCAGCCGGCATATTCAGTGCTTTGGCCTTTAAACGGAGGTTAATGTCTTTTGAAACGAGGCAGACTTTGGCTTCCTTTTCTTCATCCTGAATCTGCATCGCAGAGTTCAAGATTTTATGGTCATTTGATCTTTTATCAAAGACATCCTCAGCATTGGTTCCCTTTCGGTCACGATCGTTGAGAATGATCTTGAGTCGTCCGCCAGATTCATTCCCAACAGGTATCCACTCCTGAAGTGTATGCTCGTTTGCCAGGCGGTCAATGATTCGAATACACTCTCGTGCTTCAAAGTTCTTGGTGTCATTACCAACCTTAAAGTTGTCGAGTTCTTCTAATACGGTGATGGGGATGGCGACGTCGTTGTCTTCGAAATTTAAGATCGAATTGTGGTCGTGAAGTAAGACTGAGGTGTCAATCACGAAGATTTTACGGGGCTTTTTTTCAGCCATGCAGTCGATGTTGCGGAAGCGCGTCTTAAGGGTGCGAGACGATTCCTGAGTTAGGTGTGAGCTCGTAGTAGCATCACTGGTTGTATTAAAGATAGGAGGATGAACAACCAGAATCCAGTGGTAACAACCCGAAGTTATTCACCAAAAAGCGGAGGATAAAAACGCTTGAGCAACTTAACGTTGGATTAATAACAGCGCCCTATACTTGATTCTCTGCACCTATTTTCACTGTTCTCGAAGGGAGTTAAGCGAAGCGACGAACTATTCTAAAGTTCTTGTATTCCCCGATGCGCCAGCCTGTGACGTCTTCAATGGCATGGAGGAATTTTCTCTTTGGAGTGAGGTTCTTGATGGTAGGGTCAAAGCTGAACGACCAGTTCATCTGGTCAATACGGGCTTGCATCGATGTTGGATGGCTTCCTTCAAAACGAGAAAGTGAATCAATGTTTCCGTAGTCGAATTCATCTACTGGCTTCTGGTTCTTCTGTACCCAATCGTCAGTATGCCAGAGCTTATTGAAATTGCGCTGCTTCTCTTGCTGCAATTTTGGGTGCTTCACCCAACCATAGTGATGCATCCACACATCTACTAATGCCACACGCAACGGTCTCCCCTTTTTCTGGAATCCTTGAGCATCGCGGAATGAATAGATCTCTGCATCCTTTCGAATCACACGTACTTCTTTTCGATACCATTTTCTTGAATCTCCGATGTAATCGTAGGAACCGTAGAAGTGACGGTAATGCATCAGCAAGCCTTCCACCTTTGGATCATCTTGATAGGCTTCCATCGCCTTTTTGATCTTGACTAGTCCATCGTGGTGGAATACCTCATCTCCTTGGATATAGAATCTCCAGTAGTATTCATCCGGAATGGCCTTGAGTGCCTTGTCTGTCTCTACAGCTAGTACTCGTCCACCTTCTCGAAGAGAATCGTCCCAGATCGTATCAATGATATGGATTCGCGGATCACCGATGCCTTCAATAAGCGCACGCGTTTCGTCATCGGAGTTTCCGACAGCGACATAAAACGCATCACAAATAGGTAGAACAGACGTAATCGCTTCTACCACGGGATAGTCGTACTTAACTGCGTTACGTATAAAGGTAAAACCGGCTACTTTCAAGTTGTTTCCTTGAGGATCAAGGGCGCAATTTAAGAATTCGCTCGGTCAGTCTGTACTCTCCAGATTCAATCGAGATCAAGTAGCTTCCTTCAGTTCCAGGTATTTCAAGAACAGAACGATTTCCATTCAATTGGCCTTGAGCTACTACTTGTCCGTTTGAAGCGTAGATTGCGTAGGTTGGGTTTGATGTCGCTAACGCGGAAGCTAGCTCAACCGTAATAATTCCGTCTGTAGATGGATTTGGGTAAATCGTCACTTGATCAGCGAGGAACTCCTCTACGTTGTCGATGGTCAGAGTAATCTCTTGCTCATCTACTAACACAGGAGCGGCTCCTTGCTCTTCGTAAAGTGCTTGGAAGGTCTCGATTTCTGGTGTTGAGAAAGAGAACATCTCTTCCATCCATTTTGGTGGGGCTGCCTGATACCAGAGTTTCGCTGAAACGACCAAAGCTCCCTCGTATCCGTCGAGTGCTACTTTATAGGTAACCTCGTCAGTACCTGACCCCTCTTCACCGCCGATGTAGTTGAAGTTAGGATCTGCCAAGGCAAACCCAGCTACTTCTGTGGTATCGTACACTTCGTGTGTGAAGCTAAATCCTTTCGGTACGAGACGGTTGTCTTTCAAGTGTGTTGCAGCACGCTCAAGAACTGTGGTAACGTCACCGTTGACATCTCCTAGCACTTGCTCATAAATCTGAACCTGCTCCTCCTCTGTAATCAAGTCGTAGTGTGGTTCGAAAGTATCGTCTTGTCCAAACACTTCATAATCAGCCTGAAGTTCACCTGAGTGGAAGAGCTCGTTCCCCATGTCATCACTTACAATAAACTCGATGTACGAACGACGTGCTGGATATCCTGAAGGGAATTTGTGTCCTACCAGGTTGTCGAGTGTGACGGTGAATGAAACAGAATCGTCGGCGTACACTCCTTCTTCTAGAAGAAGCTCAACTGATTCCTCTTGAAGCATTTCGAATGTCTTCATCAAGGTCGTATCGAACTGTGCTTCCGTAGCACTCAAGCCAAGGAATTCGATGTTGTTCTTCATCATTTCAACCATGAAGGTGTTCGCTCCAACCATGTAGTGAAGTCCGATTGGTCCGCGTGGTTCTAACCAAGCGTAGTTCGCTGAAATGATAACTTCCTCGTCGAGTTCTGGCATGTGACAAGCTTGACATTCCGCGTTGTTCACTCCGTTCTCAGCGTAGATACTGTTCAACCATTCGTGGTAAGTTGCCTGCTCAACGAACGTTTGACCTGTGGCGTTACCATCAAGGTCAGCTGTTCCTGTAATCAATGTGTGGCATCCAGCACATACTTCTGATTCGGTAATGTGCTCTCCAAATACTGGTTCAAACCCAACGAAGCTAGCCATTGGTTGACCAACGATTGGGTTTTCGTCTTTACCGCCACCGAATGGTCCGTAGATCGTGTCTTGCACGAAGGTTAATTCTCCAGAGAAGCTATTCCCAATACCAACAGGACTCTGCTGGTGACAAGCAGCACATGAAACACCATCAAGTGCTACGGTATCCTCGAGCATTTGAGCGTAGGTGTAATGTTGTGCACCTAAAAAGTGCGCATTGAAATGCCCCAACGGAGCATGGCAAGAAGTACACTTGTCTTCTAGTTCTAATTGATGTTCTGGGTTTACGGCTACTTCGTGGGTCACTTTTGCTCTCCAGAAAGGATCTTTCGCCGAGTTGGCCATGATGGAAGAACGCCAGTAATCTGTCGGGTTTACATCCCATCCACTTTCCGTGATGTTTCCTAATTCAGCGATGTCGTGTCCGTGACATCCGGCACACTTTCCTGAACCAGTGAATAGTTCATTCTCCAGGTCAGTCAATTCTCCATCCATCTGCTGGAAAGCACGAATCTCTTCGTACGAGTGGAAAGTTTCAACTTTCTTGTCTCGGTAACCCGAAACGATAAGAGCGCCTGCTACAAGAACGAGCACGGCGATTGGTAGGCTTCTTGATTTCTTCATCACGCGGTTCAGCTGTCAGAAATATTACAAACTAATGACAGTTCTACCCCCGAAGTTAAGGATTGATTTACGAAGTATTCGATTTTTTGGTGTGAGTTGCGTCTACGACGTTATGAGTGGTTTTAGAATATCTCCACTTTGTCGATGATCTCCCTTCCCATGGCTTCATTAATGATCTCAATGATGCGTGATTTCCCATAAGAGAACTCCTCTTTCATGACTCCACTGTCCATGTATATAATGAGTGTCTTCCCTCTGAGTCGGATGTCTTTAGTGTGTGACGCGACGCCTTCGCCCATGGCTTTCTTCCAGGCCTCTCGAACATCGAGTTCCTGCATTTTACCTTCGAGGCGATATGCCTTGAGCATATCTTGGATCACGTCGCCCAACGACTGTTCGTTACTCTTCCTCGCCATGGATCATGGTTTTGGCGTCTGAATCAACAGCACCTTGGTTCACGTGAAATACATTCAAATCACAACCGATTTCTCGGAACATCTTCGGGATACGCTCTTCATGGGTATCTGTAATGAAGATCTGACCGAAAGCTCCTTGGCTCACTAATTCCATCAGTGCCCCTACTCTCTTGTCGTCAATCTTATCGAAGATGTCATCAAGTAAAAGAACAGGCTTTTCACCAGTGGCTTCTTCAATGAAACTGTATTGGGCGAGCTTAAGTGCAATCAAGTAGGTCTTCTGTTGACCTTGTGATCCGAACTTCTTAATGGGATGATCTTGAATAAGGAAGCTCAAATCATCCTTGTGGATTCCTTGGGTAGTTCTTCGTAGTTGTCGATCCTTTCCTCGTGCGTCCTGTAAAAGGTCGTCGAGTTTTTTATCAATCATCTGCGATTGGTACATCAATGATACCGCCTCGGCTCCTCCAGAAATCTTCTGGTAAACTTCATTGAAGAAGGAAATAAACTTCTCTACAAATGCCGTGCGCTGTTCGTGGATGTACTCCCCGTATTTCACCAACGCATGATCCCACACTTCAAGGCTCTCTTCATCGTAGGTTCGGTTTTCGGCGAAGAAGCGCAAGAGATTGTTTCGCTGTAGTAAGGCACGGTTATACTCCAGTAAGGAATCAAGGTACTTTCTATCGTATTGAGAAATGATACCATCCATGAACTTACGTCGGACCTCACTTCCCTCCTTCACTAGATCAATATCATTAGGTGTGAGAATCACCGCGGGATACAATCCAATATGATCAGCCAAGCGCTGATACTCCTTATCGTTTCGACGAAATTGCTTCTTCTGCCCTGACTTCACTCCGCAATGGAGTTTGTCTACCTCACCTGCTTTTTCTACCTGCGATTGAATTAAGAAGAACGATTGATCGTAGCGCACATTCTGCGAATCAATCGGATTGAAATAACTCTTACAGAACGACAGGTAGTAAATAGCATCTAAGACGGTGGTTTTACCAGAACCATTATCACCTACGAGGCAGTTCACCTCTGGACTAAAATCCAAGGTGGCTTCTTCGTAGTTCTTAAAGTTGACAAGTGATAATGATCGGATCCGCACCGTTTTCTCTTTGGAACAAAAGTAGCCAGAATTTACCTCGATACGTCGGACATGATGTTACGATTTCCCAACAAAAACAAAGGCTCCAACTAGTAAAACGAACTGCTTCTGGAAACTAACAACACCTTGTTCGCTATCAAACCACCACATGGGTTTTCTAGATTCCCCTTAAAATGCTATTTTTGCCCTTCGTTAAAAAGACCGTTATGGCTAAGAAGAAAGACCAGGAAGAGGTAATCGTTGATGTAAATGAAGTGTACACAAAGACAGAGCTCTTTGTAGATCGCAACCGCAAGACCCTGGTAACTGTACTAGTAGCAATTGTTGCTGTAGTTCTTATTGGAGCAGCTTACTTCTACCTTATGGTGAAGCCAGCTGAAAATGACGCCAATGCTGATTCATGGAAAGCAGAGCAATACTTCGAAGTTGACTCTTTGGATCTTGCCATGATTGGAGACGGACTTTACGCTGGACTTGAAGATATCGCTAGCGATCACGACGGAACAAAAGCGGGTTCTCGTGCACACTACGATCTTGCCATCATCGCTCGTGACCGTGGAGATTTCGAAACAGCGCTCGATCACTTCGAGAAAGTGAGCCTTTCTGATGACGTAGTAAGTGTACTTGCTCAAGGTGGAATCGGAGATTGCCACGTTGAACTAGGAAACTACGAAGAAGGTGCAAAAGCATTCGAACGTGCAGCTGCAATGGCTCGCGGAACAAACGCCGAAGGATTCACTGCCCCAATGATGCTTTACAAAGCGGGTATCGCTCAGATGGAGCTTGGTCAGAACGACAAGGCAGCGAAGAACTTCAAGAAAGTAGTAGACAACTACCCAGAGGCGCAGGTTCACGGACGTGCACAGCGTTACGCTGCTTACCTCGGTAAAAAGTAAGCCATATGGCTACAGTCGAAAAGAATCTATCAGACTACGATAAAAATCAACTTCCCGATGCGTCTGCCATGCGTATCGGGATTGTTGTTTCTGAGTGGAACCACGAGATCACATCTAGCCTAGCTAAAGGTGCCGAAGATGTTATCCGTGAAGCTGGAATCAGAGATGAGAACCTCATTGTAGTTGATGTACCTGGCACCTTCGAGCTACCTTCAGCTGCTGCATTCCTATTGGAACACAAAGGACTTGACGGAGTGGTTACGATTGGCTCTGTGATTCGGGGAGAGACAGCTCACTTTGATTTCGTTTGCCAAGCGGCATCACAAGGAGTCAAAGACGTTGCCCTTAAGTTCAACCGACCAGTCATTTTTGGTGTACTTACCGATGACAATAAACAACAAGCCATCGATCGTTCTGGAGGTAAGCACGGAAATAAAGGGACAGAAGCAGGTGTCGCCTGCTTGAAAATGGTCGCACTTCAGAAAAGCTTGCGTTCTTCTTGGGGCCCTGGATTTGACTACTAGTCATGTGCGGCTTTACCGGTTACTTCTCATTTTCTTCTGCCCTAAACAAGGGAGTCTCTGAGCGAATAGCCCAACTCAACAAGACACTGGTACACCGCGGACCAGATCATGCGGGTCTTTTCGAAGATGATCGGTTTTGTGTAGGACATCGAAGACTCGCAATCATCGATCTCGACGAACGATCGAACCAACCCTTTCTATCCCCTGACAAGCGCTATGTGCTCGCTTATAACGGTGAGATCTACAACTATAAAGCCTTACGAGAAGACCTCGAGTCTAGCTTCACCTTTTCTACAGAAAGTGATACCGAAGTTTTATTGGCTGGATTGATCAACGAAGGCTCTTCCTTCATTTCCAAATTGAACGGATGCTTCGCCTTTGCATTCTATGACACCCAAAAGAAAGAGCTACTCCTAGCCAGAGACCCTTTTGGTATCAAACCACTTTACTTCACCAAAGACGATAATGGAATCGCCTTTGCGAGCGAAGAGCGCGCATTACTAGATCGCCACCAGGAGATTAATCTTGACGAAGTAAAGAACGTATTGAGCTACACCTATTCTATTCGCGGAAGCATTACCAAAAACACGCAACAACTTGCTCCGAGGAGTTTCTTCGCCTCTTCCAGTCAATCAACAAACTCCTACCCAAATAATGTTACTACAGACATTGACCTTTTCAATGCGTTAGATGGGGCTGTGGAACGTCGCCTGGTTGCTGACGTTCCCGTTGGCTGTTTCCTTTCTGGTGGTTTGGACTCCTCTATCGTTTCCGCGCTAGCGAGTAAAAAACACCCGAACATTAATACCTTCAGCATTGGCTTCAAAGATCGACCGCATCTTGACGAAACGAGTTTCGCTGAAGAAGTAGCCAAGCACATAGGAAGCAATCACCACACCTTCAAATTGAGCTTCGATGATCTTGGGGATATCTCGAAATCGTATTTGAATCAAGTAGACACCGCATTCGCTGATTCTTCAGCACTCGCCGTGTACTTCTTATCACAGGAATGCCGTAAGCATGTTACAGTAGCGTTATCAGGAGACGGCGCCGACGAGTTGTTCGGAGGCTACAGAAAGCATCGCGCGATGTTATTGGCGAACAAAATGCCTTCGGCGTTAGCCAAAGCCATGAACAGCCTCATCAAATCTTCAGGTTCACGGGAAACCGAAGCTGCGGATAAAAAGCGCCAAGTGAAGAAGATGCTAGAGCTAGCCACTATTCCATCAGAAATACGAGCCGGCTACTTGGCGCAATGGAACAGCGATGAAGAGGTTAATCGCTTGCTGACAGCAGGGAGACGCAGTGAACTCGCTGCACAAGCAGACTTCCTTCGATTTGATCAGCAAATTGTCTTACCAAATGATATGTTGGTCAAAGTAGATCGCATGAGTATGCGGCACTCACTTGAAGTGCGTGTCCCATTTCTTGATCCAAATGTTGTAGCCATTGCTAATGCGATACCGATGGATCAAAAAGTCTCTCGAAAAGAAGGCAAAATCGCTTTGAAAAAGACATTTGGTCATCTCCTTCCTGCAAGCATTCTGGAGCGATCTAAAAAGGGATTTGAAGTCCCGTTGAGCTCATTGTTGAATGGCCCACTTGCAGCTATCATGCAGAGGACATCAACCAGTGAATCTCTGGCAGCCATTGGTTTTGACCTCAAGGAGTTGAAGCAAATCATTGCTGATCATACCAGTGGGAAACAAGATCATGCGCACTTGATCTGGGCTGTGTTGGTACTTGAAGCGGCACTCAAGAATTAATTGAAGGAATAAGCTTTTCTTTGCACCCAATGAATACGCTGAGATCAATGTGGAACAATGAGCCCCTGAAGCTAGTGATGCTGGTGGCCATTGCACTTCGTTTACTTGCAACTTTCTTTTCACCCGGATACCTGATGCACGATGACCACTTCTTGGTGGTTGAACAAGCGGCTAGTTGGGCAGATGGTGAAGATGCTGATCGATGGCTCCCTACAAGCCAGCGCGAAAATCCACAGCCTCACCCGGCGAACTTCGCCTATGTCGGAACGCAGTATGTAATCTTCAAAGCGTTGAAAGCGGTAGGTATGGAAGATCCGGAATTCATGATGATCTTCATTCGCCTCTTTCACGCAATCTACAGCTTGTTGATTGTTTACTTCGGCTTTAAAATCGCCGAGACGATTAGCAACAAACGCAGTGCGGCTATGGTTGGCTTACTCTTGGCTGCCTTGGCTTTCATGCCTAATTTCTCGGTCAGACAGTTAGTGGAGTTTATCTGTATTCCACCATTGATGTGGTCTTCCTGGGTGTTGATTAAGCGTCAAGGTGATTATCGGTGGTTTGATTTCGCTATCGCGGGAATCGGAATTGGAATCGCTACTGGATTCCGTTTTCAATGTGGAGTATTCGGCTTGGGCGTGGGTCTTGCTTTGTTGCTTCAGAAAGAATGGAAAGGCCTTTTCATTCTTGGGTTCAGCTCGCTCTTCTTCTTTGCAGTAGCACAAATCCAAGACGTATTCATCTGGGGAGAGCCATTCACGCAATTGCGCGCGTACATTGAATACAACAATGCCAATTCTGGAAATTACCCGAATGGACCGTGGTACATGTACCTACTTACCGTTGCTGGATTCTTGATTCCTCCGGTGAGTTTGTTCTTGCTGTTTGGATTCGGATATATCGGACGTAAGCACTTGTTGCTTTTTGTCCCGGCCGTGGCCTTTTTCATCTTCCATTCATACTTCCCGAACAAGCAGGAACGATTCATCTTCCCGTTCATTCCTTACCTAGTTATCCTTGGAGTGATTGGTTGGAATGTTTGGCTTGAGCGCTCGTCGTTCTGGGCGAAGCGTCAAAAGCTATTGAAAGGGATGTGGTCATTCTTCTGGGTGATCAACATCGCAGGTCTACTTGTATTGACGTTCACTTACGGTAAACGCTCACGCGTGGAATCGATGGATTACATGTATGAGCAAGGTGATGAACAGAACTTCCTTCAGGTATTTGCGGCGTCTCGCGCCCTCCCTCCGCTCTACTACCAAGGTGATTGGACAGCTAACTATTGGTATCAACCAGGAGAAACCGATCTTGAGCAACAGCGCCAATTCATGTGTGAAAAGCGTGATGTACGTCCTGTTCCGAACTACGTTCTCTTCTATGGTACCATGGAAGAGATTCAGAAGCAATTGACAGTCTTCAGTGATCGCTATCCAACGCTGACATACGACACCACGATTGAACCTGGAAACTTCGATAAACTGCTGCACTGGTTAAATCCAATCAACAGCGTGGAGTACGTGCAAATCTATACGGTCGACCCCGAAGATATTTGTAAAGATTAGCACCTGAGTACCGTGTGCTTTCAGTAACTTCCGGCTCGTAACCAAAGAGCTATGTCATACTTTTCTATCGCCTACATCGATTTCTTCAAAGATCTCGCGGCGAACAACAACCGTGATTGGTTCCATGAGAACAAAAAGCGGTACGAAGCTGATGTCAAAAAACCTTTCGAGAACTTCATTCAAGCGGTCGTTGATCGCATGAAAGACGAAGGATATGAAACCGAGATCGCCCCGAAAGATGCCATCTTCCGCATCAATCGCGACATTCGATTCAGCAAAGACAAGAGTCCGTATAAACTAAACAGGTCAGCGATCTGCTCGAAGTACGGACGCAAGGACAAATCGTACCCGGGCTTGTACCTAGATTTCGGACCAGAGAAAGTATGGATTGGCGGTGGTGCTTACTTCCTAGACAAGGATATGCTCTATGATGTACGAGACCATATCTCCCGAAATCCAAAGAAAGCGCGCAAGGTGCTAGACAACGCCGAATTCAAATCACACTACGGTGAAGTGAGAGGAGAGAAAAACAAGATCATCCCGAAAGAATTCAAGCC